>JBBIQQ010000099.1:0-8165 GCA_037442225.1 Nitrospirota bacterium | reverse complement strand
GCAGCAGGCACGAAAAAAACGGCTGCAAAGAAGAAAAACTAAGCAACATGCCGTATTGTCTATAGCGGCAGGAGGATATCATGAAAGCACCACGAAATATACGAAAAAGGAATAGACTGGCGATAGTGTGCCCGTACCTTAACGAGCATTACGGCGGATGTCTCAGCACCAATATGCATGGACTGACACTTGCCTCTGTTGTTGACCACTGCGGATCGCGCTATACGGCATGCGGTGTATACCAGAAATTTGCCGAATTAAGCGCCGTGAGCGATTACGCTGGTCCTATAGCGGCGGTGGCGATGGAAACCGTGTCCGGATGGTCCGACGAACAAAGTCAGCGGAACAAAAAGGCGGGATGCCCTGTCAGTCGCCGCTGCTCCGCATAACCTCTTCCGCGAGCTGCTGGTCACCGGCTCGCACCAGCAGCCGCACCTCTCCGATTTTTCCAACGTTGACCGGATACGGCGTTATTTTCGAAGAACGGAACACGACCGGTATTCCCCCGCTTTCGAGCAGAGAGCGAATCATCTCCGCTTCAAGCAGATCATAGGTAACGAGGAGTTCTACCCACTCCTCGTTCAGATCTTCCGAGATTTTTCCCAATCCTTCAAGAACTTCTCAAGACCGACGTCGGTCAGCGGATGCTTGACAAGCTGCGCGATAACGCCATAGGGAATTGTGGCGATATCGGCTCCCATCCTCGCTGCTTCAAGCACATGCAATGGATTTCTGACACTGGCGACAATAACCTCGCAATTAAATGCGTAGTTTTCAAAAATATCCTGAATGTCAGCGACAAGATCCATACCGACATGACTTATATCGTCAAGACGGCCGACAAACGGGCTGACATAGCGAGCTCCTGCCTTAGCAGCAAGAAGGGCCTGATTCGCCGAAAAGATGAGTGTGACATTCGTTCCGATGCCCTTCGCAGCAAGCCGTTTGACTGCGCGAAGACCTTCCTCGATCATCGGAATTTTCACGACAATATTCTCATGGATCTGCGCCAATTCCTCGCCTTCCCGAACCATGTCATCAGCCTTTACACTGACAACCTCGGCACTGACCGGGCCATCGACGATAGCGCAAATCTCCCGGTAGATGGTCACTGCATCACGCTTTTCTTTCGCAATCAGCGAGGGGTTCGTCGTAACTCCATCCACGACGCCAAGCCCCCACGCGGCGCGTATCTCGTCAATATTCGCAGTGTCGATAAAAAACTTCATGTGCGCTCCTCCTTTGCCTCCAGCGGCCTGATGATATAGTCTTCACCCTCCCGATCTATCTGATAACCGAAAAGCCTGATTGTTTCCGTCAATGGTCTGCCAAGAACGAGGTTAAGCAAATCTATCGGCAGCCCAAGCCTCTCCATGATGAATGGCCGCGACTCAGTATCGTACTGCAGCATGTCAAATACTGTTTCCAGTGCGGACTCATCTCCCCCGGCAACTTTCATGAGCTCTTCACCGAGCGCGCGGTAGGAACACTTCTCATCATGCCGTGTCAAAAGTTCGAGTATAACCGGCACCCCGGCAAAAACTTCGTGCCGCACGAGACGATTTGCCTCGAGCCCTGTAACCGTTGCCTGCGGGCCGAAACAGGTATAGGCGCGGCATTGCGCCGGACGGTTTTCGTATATCCGACAAACGTTGTCCCCTGAAAGAAAGCTGCACACTGCGGAACCATCGCGGCCGCGCACCATAACAAGCTCAAACGGAGCTTCGTACACTTCCTTTTCCGTCTGCGAAGCAACCCGCTCTCCGTCACGGATTACCAGAAGATTTTCCGGCCTAATGCTGCCATCCACGAGCAGTGCCATGTCCGGCTTCAGCAGCGTCGGAGGATTTGTTCTGCAACAGATTCCGCACCGCACACAGCTCGTCCGCTTTGTAAATTTCATCTTCTGCGGTTTGTCGCCGTATTCATATCCCTGCGGCGTGAGGACTTCAAACTTTTCTGACGTCTTTTTCTTCTCGGTCATTTTCTCGCTCCCGTCAATGCCTGATGAATAATTTCAATGGTATGCCGAAGCTTTGACTGTCCGCAGGAATTCTGAAACTGTATCATGCAGTTTGGACAGGACGTGATAATCGAATCGGCGTTTCGATAGGATGCCAGACGCTTCTCCCGAATGGCAACAGATATCTCTTCATATAATACCGCAAATGCCCCGCCGAATCCACAACAGCCGGGGTCGGTCTTTATCAATTCGCATCCGGCGGAAGCCAGCACGGATCTCGCGGTCGAATCGCTTCTGAGATGATGAACCGTGTGGCAGGAGGCATGATACACAGACTTCTGTCCTGTCGGCGCATTCCGAAAAGATCCCGCATGGTTCGCAAAGAAGGTGGCATCGTCCATTGCCTGCGCAATACCCTCACCGGCAATCTCCCCGTAGACGTCACGGATGAAATACACGCAGGTCGGGCAAAGACATATGACCGCTTCGACACGAAGTTTTTTAAACAGTGAAAGATTTTTTTCCGCGAGGGCAGCCGCGTCGTCCTGAAATCCGAGGCTCATGAGCGGGGCGCCGCAGCAAACCTCCCCTTTCGGAACAATAACGTCATACCGAAGCGCCTGCAGGCTCTCAACCAGAAGACGACCGAGGGCCGGATACAGAAAGTCTGTCGTGCAGCCGGCAAAAATTGCGACCCGACCGCGGGCGCGCGCTACGCGATATACCGAATCACCGTCACGAAATGCTGCGGGGGGGATTGTAATGCCGAGCGATCGAAATACCCTGACCGCGGCTATCGACTGCAGCGGTCGAAGAGAAATAATACCCTGAAGTGCGCGAACAAGACGGAACGCCTGAGATGCATGGTTGAATGCGTTTCGCATGAGAGTGACGGTCACGTCACGCGGGCCGGGCTGCTGCCGCAATGCCTGACGGCCCGCATACACCGCTTCAGAAATCCGTATCCCGGCAGGGCAACGGTCATTACAGGCACCGCATAACATGCAACTGAAAATGCGATCGTCCATTGCGCGGGTCCGGGAGAGATCTCCGGCATGCAGATGCCGCAGCAGCGCGATGCGGCCCCTGGGCCCTCTTCCCTCTGCAAGCGATTCCGCAAACGTCGGGCAGGGTTCCATGCAGTTGCCGCATCGAACACATTCATTCATATTCTCTTCACGGAAGTCCATAGAACCTTTTTGAGAGGAAGAAAAAACTGAAATGCTCTGTCTTTCCGCCTCCCCTTCTCATTTCCTGCCCGTCTTTTCCGGATTCAGGTTGCCGCTCCGGAAGCCGCCAAGATCGACCGTTACGGTCCGGTACCCAAGGCGCTTCAGTTCCGCAATGATATCCGCTCTGTTCTTCTCATCGTACAGCAGCGGCATCTGTTCTGGCATAACCTCGATTCGCGCCGCATCATCAAACGTGCGCACACGAAACTCGCGAAATCCTGTAGCGGCCAGATACAGCTCCGCACGCTCTATTCTTCTGAGTTTTTCAAGAGTAATCCGACTGCCATACGGGATGCGGGTCGCCAGACACGGCGATGCCGGCTTATCCCACGTGCTGAGTCCCAGCTTCCTCGACATTTCCCGAATCTCAATCTTGGCAAACCCGGCTTCGACAAGGGGGGTAATCACTCCGCGCTCGCGCACCGCGCGCGTGCCCGGCCGGTAGTCCTGAAGGTCTCCGAGATTGGAGCCATCGGCGATCGCGGCATACTGCTCAGCGCCCGCAAGCTCGCCAAGTCGATCATAACGATATGCTTTGCAAAGATAGCATCGATCCTCAGGGTTGTCGGCAAAACCGGGGATATCCAATTCATTCACCGACAGCTCGCGATGCTGCATGCCCATCATAGCGGCAAGCTGCCGGGCCTGGTTCATCTCGGCATGCGACAGGAGCGGAGAACAGACGGTCACTGCGAGCGAACGGATGCCCGCGTCACGCACGGCCCGAAGCAGCAGCGCACTGTCAACTCCACCAGAAAAAGCAACAATGACGGAATCAACGCTGCGTATACGCTCTACCAGGCTATCATAGCGCGAACGCATATCAGCAGCGCACCGGTCGGGGAAGTGTCTCAGAGGGTTGTAATTTCGTAGTTTTCCTGATGCAGCTTGTAATCATCTTTGATAATCAGCTTGATGGCGCAGGTGTGCTCGATATCTTCCACGCCCTGCCGTTCATCATCGGTCAGCAACTCTGCAACCGATGGATTCGCCTTGATCATCGCCACCGACCCGCCCGGCAGGTCCATCTTTTTCAGTTTCCGGAATATCTCATAGGCAATCGTCCGCGGCGACTTGATAAAGCCCTTGCCTTCACAATACGGGCACTGATCGCAGAGCACTCGTCCGAGGCTTTCGCGGACACGCTTGCGCGTCATCTGCACAATACCGAGCTCGGACAAATTGTATATGGTACTTTTTGCCTTGTCGCGTTTCATCACATCGACGAACGCGTTAAAAATCTTATCCCGGTTTTCAAGCTTCTCCATGTCAATGAAATCAATGATAATGATACCGCCAAGATTTCGGAAGCGGATCTGGTAGGCAATCTCCTTGACTGCTTCCAGATTTGTTTTCAGGATGGTGTCCTCAAGGCTCTCCTTGCCGACAAACTTGCCGGTGTTCACGTCAATGACCGTCATCGCCTCGGTCTGATCAATAACAATATAGCCGCCCGACTTCAACCAGACTTTTCTCCCGAGCGCCCGTGAAATATCAAGCTCAATCCCGAATGCGTCGAAAATCGGCTC
Source organism: Nitrospirota bacterium (assembly GCA_037442225.1). Taxonomy (GTDB): domain Bacteria; phylum Nitrospirota; class Thermodesulfovibrionia; order Thermodesulfovibrionales; family Dissulfurispiraceae; genus JAAYUK01. Next base: position 3,441 of record JBBIQQ010000099.1, on the reverse strand, counting down.
CCGTCCGTCATACAGTTCAATCCGTTCGATCAAACGGGGAAAATAGAGACCCGCAAACTCCTTCAGGTGCTCATATTCATCCGCAGAATCTATAACCAGCCGCTCGACTTCCTGGCTCATGAAGTCGCGAACACTCCGGAACACAAGATCAAGATCGCTATAAATCAGCGAAGTCGGCGGCACCTTCTCATTTTTGCGCTGGATATTGTCCCAGAACATGAGCAAAAACTCGAGGTCACGCCTGATTTCGTCGACCGTGGCGTCTTCACTTGCCGTTCTCATTATCAGGCCGCAGCCCTTCGGTTTTATTTCATAGGCAATATCCTTGAGCTTTGTTCGCAACTCCTCATTTTCAATCCTGCGCGAAATTCCGACATGCTCCATGTTCGGCATGAGGACGACATATCGCCCCGGCAGCGTAACATATGAGGTAACACGGGCGCCTTTGGTGCCGAGCGGATCCTTTGCGACTTGGACAAGAATATCCTGCCCTTCCTGGAGCAATTCTTCAATTGCCATAATTCGCTCCGGCTGAATCGGCTGGTCACCGAGGTCCGGACGTTCGCTGTCCTGATCAAAAAGCGTCGTGTAATACTCTTCAACCGAGGTCATAATGTCGGCAACATAGAGGAAGGCCGCCTTCTCAAGCCCGATGTCGATGAATGAAGACTGCATGCCGGGCAATATCTTGAGGACCCTTCCTTTATAAATACTGCCCACAAGGCTCACATCACGTTTGCGCTCAATATAAAGCTCAACAACCTGCCCCCCCTCCAGCAGGGCGACACGGCTTTCTTCACGAGTCACATTGATTACCAACTCACTTGTCATAGCGGTTCCACCCAGGTTTCTCTCATTCCATACACTGCTGTTCTTGTAGCTTCTATGTTTCTCAATTTCATTCCGAACAGTGTCTCTATCGCCTCGCCCAGACGGACATTGTAGCCAGCCGCTTCCTGCATCGTCAGCAGGAATGACCCAGCGTGTTCTTCAACCGATTCGATGCAGCAGGCAAGATCGAGTTTCTTCCCTTCGCGCTCGATCAGAATCGGGGACTTGTCCTTCAGTGCGCTCCATATTTCAGGAAGCACCCCTTCCGGGCCGGTTATGCGATACTGATAGCGTTTTATAAAACCACCGAGCGTTCCGGCCTGCCGGGACATAATCGCCATCTGTCCTATGCAGAGGCCGTCCGGCAGCGTCGCATTCAAAAGGTTCGTATAGGATTCTACATCAAACGGAGAGGTAACCTCCATATCGAAAAATTCCCGTTCTCCGGCAACGCCTACGCCGAGCGGCGGCCCAAATGAAAGTATCGGTTTCGGATGAAACCCTTCGGACAGCACAACTGGCACTCCGGCGCGCCGCAGCGCCCGCATCAGAGCGGTCAACAGCTCCAGATGGGAAAGGTACCGAAGCCGACCAGTCTTGGAAAAGCGGACGCGGACGCGCAAGCGCTCATCTTTTTTCTGTGCGGTCTTTGGCTCTGAGGTCACAGGCAGATTGGCACCATCGCGAATATCCGATGGGTGCGGCAGAGTCCCCGCGCACTGAAGTCCGCATCCGGTGCATCCTTCGACACAGTCCTGCGTCATGCCGCACTGCATCGCCCGATCAAGCTCTTCACGAAGGTAATCCTTTGTCACGCCGATATCGACGATATCCCAGGGCAGTGCTTCATCAATGCCGAACCGGCGTTGGGCATATGCCCGTCGCATCCATGGCATCAAGCCACTTTTTGAAATCAAAGTGCTCGCTCCAGCCGTCAAGACGGCATCCGAGGCTCCATGCCTTTTCAATCAATATGCCGAGTCCGGCATCCCCTCGCGAAAAGACCGCTTCCAGAAAACTCGTTTCTGGGTCATGCCCCTTGTACTTGAGGCGCCTGCCGCCAAGATCACTGCGCAGAAATGAGAGTTTGCGGCTGATCTCCTCAAGCGGTTCCTGACCCAGCCACTGAAATGGCGTGTGAGGTTTTGGCACAAACGGAGAGACGGTGACGCTGATATTCACGAACCGCCCCGTCTGCCTCCTGGCGATGCGAAGCGCCCTCATTGCCATCTCGCCGATCGCCTGAATATCCGTTTCCTCCTCGGTCGGCAGCCCAATCATGAAATAGAGCTTGAGCGTCTGCCACCCTTCACTGAAGAGCGAATGCAACGCGGCTTCGTATGCCTCATCGCTGAAATCTTTGTTGATAACGGCCCTTAATCGAAGCGTTGCCGCTTCAGGCGCCATGGTAAAGCCTGTTTTGCGGACAGCTCGTATCTCTCTCAGCACCTCCCTGCTCACCGCCCCAACACGAAGCGACGGCAATGCCAGAGCCGTTCCTGTTCCGGCAAAACATCGATTGAGAGAGCGGACAAGCGGCAACAGATGCGAGTAATCTCCGGCATTCAGCGATGAAAGGGACACCTCGCTGTATCCGGTAGCGCGGATGGCCTCCCGCGCAATGCGAAGAATCGTTTCAGGAGTCCGTTCCCGCGACGGCCGGTATATCATGCCGGCCTGACAATACCTGCAGCCTCGTGTACACCCGCGGGAGATCTCAATAGCGATGCGATCATGCACAATCTGCATATACGGAAGCACTGGTTTGACCGGAAACAGAGCGGTGTCCAGATCAGGCACAATCCTGCGCTCAATCCGGTTATCATGCGAATGCAGCCGCGGAACGTATATCCCGGGAATAGCTGCGAGAGCGTGCAGCAACATGTCACGCGAGCGGTCTCCCGACTGTTTCCACGCATGCGCTGCGGCTAGTATTTCAACGATTGCTTCTTCACCTTCACCGATAAGAAATGCGTCAACAAACCGCTCCATCGGTGAGGGATTCAGCGCGCACGGGCCCCCGGCAATAACGAGCGGAAAGCGCCGGGGCTCCGCTGCCCGGGCCTCCGCATGCAACGGAATCTGTGCGAGGTCAAGCATGTTCAGAACGCTCGTATAAGAAAGTTCATACTGCAGACTGAATCCCACGATATCAAACTTCATGAGCGGACGCTGTGTCTCAAGCGATGCGAGAGGAATTTTTTGCTCCCGCGCATATTCTTCAAAGTCGGGCCACGGGGCAAAAGCTCGCTCGGCAGCAGCGAAAGGCAGCGCATTCACAATGTCATAGAGAATGCGAAGTCCGAGATGCGACATGCCGACTTCGTAGACATCTGGAAATGCAAGCGCCACGCGGATATGATCATCCGGCATCTGTAGCTTATAGCATGTATTGTGTTCGGCATTAAAGTATCTGCTCGGCTTCTGGAAAAGAGCGAAGTTCATGGTTGCATCATATCCTGAGTAAAAAAGATTCGAGCAAGGAGTTCCGCTGTACGAATCCCCTTGCTCGTTCAAACAATACAGAGAAAGACGACGTTTGAAGCGTACTGCTACTTCTTCGGGGCCGCTGCCTTCTTCGGGGCCGCTGCCTTCTTCGGGGCCGCTGCC
>JBBIQQ010000098.1:2791-8190 GCA_037442225.1 Nitrospirota bacterium | reverse complement strand
GGCTGTTCAGCAACGACGAGGCGCTGGCGGCGCGCCTGCTCGCCGCCGGCGAGGCGGTCGGCGAGACCCTGTGGCGGATGCCGCTCGGCCCGCGCTACGCCATCGATCACCTGCACACCGCGGATCTGCCGGGCAGCGTGGTCAGCCATTCGATTCAGGCGGCGCTGAACTGGCTGGAGGGAGTCAAGCGCGACGCGTTTCCCAGCGGACACACCGGCATCGCGCTGACGGCGCTGGCGCTGGCGCGGCGCTTCGACCGGCGGCTCTTCCGGATTTTTGCGGTGCCGGTGGTGCTTTTGGTCGCGGCCACGGTCTATTGCCGGTATCATTATGTGGTGGACGTTTTCGGCGGTATGGCGCTGGTGGTTGTCACCTGGATTGCCGGCGGCTTATATTATAATTCCTGGGCGAGGCGCAATGGATATCCCCTGCCGGACAGCACATGACGGCATCATTGGCGCGCCCACGCGCCGGGAGACGATGAAATTGAGAGGGGTGACAGGATGATCCAGAGCATGACCGGCTACGGTGCTGCGGAGCAGGAGGGCTACAAAGTAGAGATACGTTCGGTCAATCATAAGGGGCTTGATATCAGCGTGCGCATGCCGTCGCTCCTCATGCAGCATGAAATTGAAGTCCGCAACCGTATTCGCGCGGCGTTTCATCGGGGCAAGATTGATGTGATGATTTCGCTGACTGAGCAGCGGCTGCCGGGAGTGACGGTGAACCGCCAGCTGGCGAAGAGCATGCATGAGGCGTTCGCCTCGCTTCAGCAGGAACTCTCCCTGCCGGGGCAGATTGGAATTGAATTCTTCTCCGGCTACCGGGACCTGATTCTGCAGTCCGAGCCTTCTCATGACGCTGAAGCGCTCTTTGGCGTGCTTGCCGGGGCGATTCAGCGTCTCCGGACGATGCGGGAGACCGAGGGAGCGGCGATGGCAGATGAACTGAGCCGTATTCTGGACGGATTCGAAGCCGATTATGTGTCGCTTTGTTCGCTTGCCGGCGGTGTTGTCGCGCGGCTGCGCGGGAAGATGGCCCTAAAGGTCGCTGAGCTGATGGTAAACGCCGAACTGGACGAAACCCGTCTGGCGCAGGAGGTTGCGCTCATTGCCCAGCGGAGCGACATCACTGAGGAGATTGCTCGCCTCAGAAGCCATATCGATCAATACCGCGCGGCGATGGGGTCGGATGACGCCGCGATTGGCAGGCGGGTTGATTTTCTTCTCCAGGAGATGCACCGGGAAGTGAACACTATCGGCTCGAAGGCCGATGAAATAGGAATCATTTCTCTGACGATAGATATGAAGAATGCCGTGGGCAGGCTTCGTGAGCAGTCGCTTAATATTCAATAGCAGAGGGTAAAAACAGGAAGAGGGAAGCTCGGAAGGAAAAGCGGCACAATCTCTTTTTGCCGCTGAATCTTGAGAACTTCAGGGTTCCACGCTGGTTTTTCGGGGGATTGCATGAGGAAACGGACAGGAAATCTTATCGTAATTTCGGCGCCGTCGGGTGCCGGCAAGACAACGCTCTGCCAGAAGCTGCTGCAGTGCATGCCTGATGTGAAAATGTCCGTTTCCTATACTACACGCGGCCCGCGGCAGGGGGAGGCAGACGGCGTAGACTACTCCTTCGTTTCGGCGGAACGCTTTCGTGAGATGATCGGGAGCGGCGCATTCGTGGAGTGGGCTGAGGTGCATGGCAACTATTACGGGACTTCGAAGCTCAGGATTCAGGAGATTCTCGCCTCCGGGGCGGATGTAGTCCTCGATATCGATGTGCAGGGAGCGCGGCAGATACGGCAGCATTTTCCGGAGAGCGTCCAGATTTTCGTTCTGCCGCCGTCCCTGGATGCCCTCAAGCACCGACTGGAAGGCCGAAGGAGCGATTCTCCGGACGTGATTGCCCGGCGGCTTCTGAAAGCGCAGCATGAGATTCGCGGGTACCGGGATTATAATTATGTTATAATAAACGATATTTTGGATGAAGCTCTTCAGGAGCTTCTTTCCGTGGTGCGTGCGGAGCGGGCTCGGGTTGATCGGTTTGACCATGACTGGGCGGTCGCGAGTTTTTTGAAGGAGGTTCAGTAGATGGACATTATTGCATTGCCGGTGGCATATGACAAAAAGAAGATAGAGAGCAAGTACCGCCTCGCGGTTATTGCATCGCAGCGCGCGCGGGAGCTGTCCGTCGGGGTGGATCCGAAAATCGCGAAGAAGGCACGGAAGGTCACCACGACGGCCCTGATTGAGACGCTCAACGGCGAAATCAAGTTCATGATCGGCGAAGAAGCCGCCGCCGCGCTTGATAAAGCAGGCCGTATCGATTTCAAGAAGCTGATCGAAGAAAAACGCAAGAGCAGCATCGTGGATCTCTCCGAGCTCGAAAAAGACCTGAAAGTATATCTCCACGAACGGGAAGGATCTTCCGAACGCGCTCTTGAAGAGCTCTTCAGCGATACCGAGGCTGATGAGGGCGATGAGTCTGTATAGGCTCATCCTCCCTGCCGAATGAAACACTCCTCTCTATTTCACTCGCGGTAGCTTTCATGCTGCATGGCAAGACCATTCTTGTCGGCATCACAGGCAGTGTGGCTGCATATAAAGCAGTCGATCTGATCCGTCGTCTCCGCGACTCCGGCGCGACGGTGCGCGCCACGATGACCGAAAATTCCAAATGCTTCATTACGCCGCTTTCCGTTTCCCTGGCGTGCGGTTCTCCGGCGACGACCGACATGTTCGAGGAGCCGTTTTCGCATATCGACGGTCCGGCAAAAGCGGACGTCTTCGTGGTCGCCCCCGCGTCGGCAAACAGTATCGGCAAGTTCGCCAACGGTATAGCGGATGATCTGCTCAGCACTTCCTTCCTCGTGTTCCGGGGCAAATTTATTCTCGCGCCTGCCATGAACTGGCGCATGTACGAGAATCCGATGGTCAAGAAAAATCTCGCGTCGCTTATCGCGCAGGGCGCTATTTTGGTGGAGCCGCAGATGGGAACGCTTGCCTGCGGCGAAGAAGGCGTCGGCAAGATGGCTGATGTCGATGCGATCGTCGAAGCGGTTATCTCTGCAGTAACGCCGGACGATCTTGCCGGCGAGCATGTGCTGGTGACCGCAGGTCCGACGCGTGAGCCGATAGACCCGGTCCGGTTTCTCTCGAATCGTTCATCGGGCAAGATGGGATATGCGCTTGCGAAGGTTGCCAGGCGGCGCGGGGCTCTGGTAACCCTCGTAACCGGTCCAGCGGCAATTGCTGCCCCATCGGGCGTTGATGTAGTCCGCGTGGAGACAGCCTCGGAGATGCATTCCGCGGTGATGGAGAGAATCAGTGCAGCTACTATTGCCATTATGGCCGCCGCCGTTGCCGACTTTTGCGCCGCGGAACGCAAGAGCGAAAAGGCGGACAAGGCGGATATCGTTTCGCTGAAGCTCAATAGGACGCCCGATATCCTTGCCGCGGTGGGCGCGCTTGAACAACGGCCCTTTACGGTCGGGTTTGCCGCCGAAACAGGCGCCAGGATTGACCGGGCTGAGCGGAAACTCATCGACAAGGGCGCGGACATGATAGTTTTCAACGACGTGCTTCGGGAAGGTTCTGGATTTGAGACCGATACCAACGCAGTCACTATCATCACCCGCGGCGCTGATGCAACATGCCGGAAAGAGTCTCTGCAGCTGATGCAGAAAGAGGCGGCCGCCTCTGCAATCATCGATTCCATCATTGCCCGCAAGGCATGAGCCCGTCGCAGTCCATGCCATCTGGACGCATCGGGCGCGTCAGGAAAATCCTCAGGGCAAAAAACCTCGATGCCCTGCTTGTCACGAATCTGAACAATGTCCGGTATCTGAGCGGTTTTTCGGGGTCGTCCGGGATGCTGATCGTTGCTCCGGCGCAGACTTTTTTTGTGACGGATTTCCGCTATCAGGAGCAGGCCGCCCGGGAAGTCCGCAACGCTGAGATTGTTATTGAGCGGGGCAGGCGCTTTATTCTGCTGCGCTCGCTGCTCAGAAAGCTGGGTGTGCGGAAACTCGGGTTTGAATTTTCGGTGAGCTACGCATGGTTTAATCAGCTTCAGTCTTGCGGGGCAGAGCTTGTTCCGCTGAAAAGCCCGATAGAAAATCTCCGCGTCATCAAGGATGCGGATGAGGTCGCGAAAATTCAGCGTGCTGTTGCGCGTGCCGAGGACGCGTACCGGGCTGTCCGCCCATGGATACGCGCTGGCATCCGCGAGGCCGAGGTCGCACGGCGTCTTGATGAAGCGCTCAGAAAGCAGGGATGCCGGCACGCCGCGTTTGAGATTATCGTTGCCTCAGGACCGAATTCTTCGATGCCGCACGCCCGGCCTACGGAGCGGAAAATCGCGTCGGGCGACCTTGTCATCGTCGACTGGGGAGGCGAGGCGGACGGGTATTATTCAGACATGACGCGGACGGTGCTGATTCCCGGACAGGCGGATCCCGAAAAACGAAAGATTTACGACATCGTCAACCAGGCCCGCAAGAATGCGATAGAAGCTGTGAAGCCAGGAATAAACGCGCAGGATATTGATGCCGTTGCCCGCACGTTCATCAAACGTGCGGGATATGGGGACCACTTCGGCCACAGTCTTGGCCATGGAGTCGGGCTTGATGTGCACGAATATCCTTATGTATCATGGACAAGGAGGCAACGGGTGCGCGAGGGGATGCTTTTTACCATTGAACCCGGCATTTACGTTCCCGGCGTCGGAGGAGTCCGCATCGAAGATCTCATTCTGGTGAAAGACGGGGCGGCCTCGGTCCTCACGAATCTTGGCAGGGAAGCAGAAGGAGGAGTTTAGTGATTTCAACAGCTGATTTCAGAAAGGGTGCAAAGATCGAATACAAGGGTGAGCCCTTTGAAATTGTCGATTTCCAGCACTCGAAGGTCGGCCGCGGGGGAGCGGTTGTCCGGACGAAGCTCAAGAGCATGCGAACCGGGGCGGTGCTGGAAGATACGTTCCGTTCCGGTGACAAGTTTGACCAGCCGGCGCTTGAGCAGCGTCAGATGCAGTATCTCTATGAGCAGGACGGCCACAGCTACTTCATGGACATGGAGTCGTTCGAGCAGATCCCGCTGACCGCGGAGCAGATCGGCGAGGCAAAAAAATACATCAAGGACAACATGGTTGTCTCGATGCTTACCTACCGTGGAGAGCCGATGACCGTTGAAGCGCCGATGTTTGTTGAGCTGACGGTTGCGGAAACAGAGCCATCGTTTCGCGGCGATACCGCTTCTGGCTCAACCAAGCCGGCGAAGATGGAAACAGGGTTGGTCATCAAGGTTCCTTTCCATATCCAGATTGGAGACATTCTGAAGATTGACACGAGGACGGACGATTACATCGAAAAGGTGAAGTAGCGCTGCGCTTGGGGGGGGGGG
>JBBIQQ010000098.1:0-2741 GCA_037442225.1 Nitrospirota bacterium | reverse complement strand
AGGAATAGATGGAATTGAACGAAATAAAAAAGTTGATGGGATTTCTGAAAGAAATGGACATCTCTGAGGTTCAGATAGAAAAGGAGGGAATGAAGCTCAAGATTAAACGGGAAAAACATTACGGACATGTCGAGATGCCGCAAGTTGTCATGCCGCCGAAGGCGGAATTTGCGGCGCCGGTGGCCGAGAAAGCCGCATCGACACATCGTTACACTACCATCGCCGCGCCTATCGTCGGCACGTTTTATCGGGGAGTCGCACCTGACGCTGCGTCGTTTGTCGACGTCGGCAGCCGGGTGAAGAGGGGACAGACGCTCTGCATCATTGAAGCGATGAAGCTCATGAATGAGATTGAGAGCGATACCGACGGCATTGTGGCAAAGATTCTTGTTGAAAACGGCAATCCCGTGGAATACGGCCAGCCGATCTTTCTGGTGGAACCGGCATAGACCTATGGAACTCTTCAAAAAAATACTGATAGCGAACCGGGGCGAGATTGCGGTTCGTATTATTCGGGCATGTCATGAGCTTGGCATCAAGACCGCAGTCGTTTACTCTGATGTCGAAAAAGACGCGCTGCATGTAAAACTCTCCGATGAGGCGATTTGTATCGGCCCTTCCAGTCCGGCACTGAGCTATCTGAATATTCCGGCGATTATCAGCGCCGCTGATATTGCGGATGCCGAGGCGATTCATCCTGGCTACGGATTTCTCTCGGAAAATCCTCACTTTGCAGAGGCCTGTGCGACATCAGGCATCATTTTTATCGGTCCGTCCGCGGAAACAATTAAGGTGGGGGGGGACAAGGCAAAAGCCCGGCAATTGATGAAAAGAAAGGGAATTCCGGTCGTTCCCGGAAGCGATGGACCTGTAGTCACCGAAGAGGCAGCGATAAAAATCGCCAAAAAAATCGGCTTCCCGGCCATTATCAAGGCATCCGCCGGCGGGGGCGGCAGGGGCATGCGGATTGTCCGCGAGGAGCAGGAGCTTTCGCAGGCCTTCATGATGGCGCAGCGCGAGGCGCTTGCCGCATTCGGCAACGGAGAATTGTATGTTGAGAAGTACCTGCCGTCAATCCGGCATGTGGAGGTGCAGATCCTCGCGGATATTAAGGGCGACGTCATCCATCTCGGAGAGCGCGACTGCACGGTGCAGCGCCGCCACCAGAAACTGGTGGAGGAATCTCCGTCGCCTATTGCGACTGAAAAGTTCCGGAAGCGGATTGGCGAGTATGCGATCAAGGCTGCCAAGGCTTTGAAATACCGAAATGCCGGTACCATTGAGTTCATTGTTGATGACGAACAGAATATCTACTTCATGGAAGTGAATACCCGCATTCAGGTTGAGCATACGGTGACCGAAGAAATCTATGGTGTCGATCTGATCAAGGAGCAAATCCGGATTGCTGCCGGCATGCCGGTGTCGATCCGCCAGAATCAGGTGAAACCGAACGGCCACGCCATCGAGGTGCGTATCAACGCGGAGGACCCCGAGAGATTTGTTCCCTGTCCGGGCAGACTGACTGTCTTCAACCAGCCAGGAGGGCCGGGCATCCGAGTTGACACCTGCGCCTATACCGGATGGGCTGTTCCGCCGTTTTATGATTCCATGATTGCGAAGCTGATTGTCCGTGCGAAGACGCGCGACGAAGCCGTTGCCCGCATGAAGCGCGCGCTGGATGAGTTCGCAGTTGAAGGCATTAAAACAACGATCCCGCTTTTCAAAAAGATTTTCAATCATCCCGATTTTCTGAAGGGCGCCTTCAATACGGCATTTATAGAAAAGGTGTTGAATCCGGAACAATTCGCGGACGTGCTGAGCGGCAAAAACGGCAAGTAAACGGCAGATGCGGAATAAACTTCAGATTTCTCCGCTCTGTTATCTGACTGATTTCGCAGGCGGCGAGGAGCAGCTCAGACGGTTTCTCGCCGCCGGCATTTCATGGGTGCAGTATCGCGACAAGGTGAGTTCCCGCCGAGATCTCTTTCATAATGCAAAAACAATACGTGCCATAACACAGGAGTTCAGTGCGTTTTTCGTTGTGAACGACCATGCTGATATTGCGGCTGCTGTGGCTGCCGACGGGGTGCATCTCGGGCAGGATGACCTGCCGATTGACGCGGCCCGGCGTGTTATCGGGCAAGGAGTTATCGGAATTTCCACACACAGTCTTCACGAGGCTCTGGCTGCAGCTGAAGCAGGAGCCGACTACCTCGGCTTCGGCCCGATATTCACGACGAAAACAAAAGATGCTGGAAGACCGAAAGGGACTGACATGCTTGCTGAAATCAGACGTCTGGTATTAATTCCGATTATCGGCATCGGAGGGATTTCCGCAGAAACGTGCGGCAGCGTCGTGCGGGGAGGGGCGTCGGGAGTTGCGGTCGCTTCGGCGCTCTCAGATGGGCCGGTCAGAGAAACTGTTGCCCGTTTCCTGTCCGCTCTGCGGGGAGTGCCGCCGCTGACCTTTGTCTAAGCGGAGGCATTCTTTGATTGTTCATTGACAGCGGCTTTTCTTGAGTGCTATATTTGTGCAATCGTTATTATAGATAATAGCGCATACTATCTATCGTATTAAAGCGGCAGTGCAGCCGGCTGTCAGACGGAAAACTAGGAGATGATGATGGGCAAAGGAACAGTACTGGTCATCGATGATAGTCCTATAGTGAGAAAACTGGCGGAGATGGCGCTCGTCGACGAAGGATATCAGGTAGTTACCGCCGAAAATGGCGAAGATGGCC
>JBBIQQ010000097.1:249-8207 GCA_037442225.1 Nitrospirota bacterium | reverse complement strand
TGCTTGCAGCGCTATTGCTGATTATCGGCATGGCAATGCTAAGGGGGATGGAGAACTCATTAAATGGGCGCGAGAAGAATAGGGACGGTTCTATTTAATGTCAAAAAGTAGTGTAATCTGATAGATTTTCATCATGCCGAGGCTTGCGAGAATAGCTCCCAAAAAATATGTATATCACATCCTTACCAGAGGCAATAACCTGCAGGATGTTTGGACTTCCCCTCGCTTCGCTCGGTGAGAATGAGATGCTTCGGATTAAGCCATCGGTGAAATCACTCTTCCTAAGCGGCTATCCTGCCGGCTTCCTGCGCAAAAAGGGCATTCAAGCGGACAATTTCAATCTGGTGATGAAGCCGGTGGTTCCCGTGGAACTTGCGGCATGAATCCGCGCGATTGTCTCCGCGTAGCAGGCAAATCAGAGCCATTTTCTCTTTCTGAACGCGACCAGCATCACGAGCGCAATCACGATCATGACAATCCAGACAAGCGGATATCCCCACTGCCACTTCAGTTCCGGCATATGCTCGAAATTCATGCCGTAGACCCCCGCCAGAAACGTCAGCGGCATGAAGATCGTCGCGATGATGGTCAGCACCTTCATCACTTCGTTCAGCCGGTTGCTCATGCTGGAGAGGTAGATATCAAGCATGCCGGAGAGCATTTCACGATATGTTTCAAGCGTATCAATGGCATGAATGGTATGGTCATAGACATCTTTCAGATAGAGTCTCGTCCCGTCGGTGATAAAAGGTGAATCCCCCCGAGCGAAGCTGTTAACCACTTCCCGGAGCGGCCAGACCGATTTTCTGAGAAAGAGCGCGTCACCGCGCAGGGTATGAATCATGCGCAGGGTCTTGCGGGTCGGGTTGGTGACCAGTTCATTTTCAAGAAGCTCGATGCGTTCTCCCATCTGCTCCAGAACGACGAAGTAGTTGTCAACAATCGTGTCGAGCAGCGAGTAGGCGAGATAGTCGGTTCCCATCTTTCTGATGCGTCCCTTGTCTTCACGAAGGCGCACCCTCACCGGATCAAAGACATCCCCGGAAACGCCTTCCTGGAACGTAAGGACATATCTCTGGGACAGAACGATGCTGACTTGTTCAGCTTTCACCTTCAGGAGGGCCGGGTCATACCGCAGCATGCGGAGTACGACATAGAGGTACTCGTCATAGTCTTCATACTTCGGCCTCTGGTCGGTGCTCAGCACATCTTCAAGAACAAGCGGATGCAGAAAAAAGCAGCCGCCAAGGTGCGCCATGAGTTCGGCATCGTGCAGGCCGTCGACATTCAGCCAGGTGACTGTATGTTTTTCGGGCAACGCAAGGCAGGCATCCATGCCGGAGATCTGGCTTTCAAAGAGCGAGGATGAGTCATACTCCATAAGAGAGATCTTCACCTCGCCGATCTTGCGCTCACCGGTATGCACAAGCGAGCCAGGCGGCAATCCCGCCTTTTTTGCCCTTCCGCGCGCCGACTTCTGCATGGTTATCGCGCTCCTTTCTTCTGATCGGCCGGAGAACCAAATACCACCGTCCAGTAACAACTGCCATACACACCCGGCTGCCGCACTGCGCCGATGCCGAATTCCGCATAATCGCCCGAGAGCATTATTGATGCATGCCGTGGACTCTGCAGCCACAGAGCCAGCATCTCTTTGGGATTGCATCCATGTTCTCTGCCGATAATCTCACCGTATGCTTTCCATGCGTAGCCGGACTTTTCGATGCGATATCCGGCCTTGTCACCGGCAGAGCCGTCATGGTTAAGAACGTCGCTCTGCGCCATATCAACACTATGCACGCGCGCTGATGAGGACAGCGCGGGATGAACAGACAGGAGCGGCAATTTCCGCGCTGCCCGCTGCTCGTTGATGAGTCCGGCAAGCTGAGTCTCCTTCATGCTCATGTCCCCGGCAGCCGCTGCCGCACCGCTGCACAGCAGCAGAAAACAGAGACAGAGGAAAAGCCCCGACTCCCGATGAACTTCAATCTTCCTCATAGCCAGCCTCCCCTGCTTCAATTTTCCTTATTTCACACAGTTCGCAGCGCTTCCACAATATTCATGCGCGACGCCCGCACTGCAGGCAAAAAACCTCCGACAAATCCCATGATGAGTGAAAAAATCAGCGCCAGAACAGCAATCCTCGGCGTAAGGGTGAAGGAAAACGCGAGTTCCGAAAAGGTCTGCCAGTTCATGGTGGATATGGTTATCAGCTGCATGAACGACGCGAGAAAGACGCCTATGCAGCCGCCAACCAGTCCGAGCAGCAATGATTCCATGAGAAATGCGGTGAGAATACTCACCCGCTTGAACCCGAGCGCCCGCAGGGTGCCTATTTCTGCAGTTCTGCTGGCAACAGCGGCATACATGGTAATCATGGCTCCAATGATAGCACCAAACGAAAAAATGGTAGTAAGGGAAAGACCGAGAATCGTCAGGAACTTCGCCATCACTTCTGACTGCTCCTTATAGTAGACCGACTCACGCCTGATTTCAACCGTTAGTCGCGGTTCGCTTTCAAGGCGCTGTTTCATGCTGTCAAATGCTGCCGCGTCCCGCAGCAGGAAGATGACCGATGAATATGCGGGGCGACGGAATGCCTGCATGAGTTGATCGGCATCTCCCCAGATTTCGGAATTAAACCCGGTCTTTCCAGCATCAAATATGCCGACAACCATCCAGTCGCGCATGCCGAAGCGCAGTGCTTCACCGATGCCGCCGCCCTGAAACCGCTCGGCGATGCTCGTTCCGGCAATAACTTCAGCAGAGCCGGGACGCGGCAAACGACCTGCAATCAGCTTAACCTGCGGGCGAAGCGCGAGTGACTGGTCGCCGATTCCCCTGATAACGACATTGGCCGGCTTGTCGGTTTCCCGTTTAAGAAGGCTAATAAGCACAACGATCTCCTTCGCGAGCATGCGCCTGCCGTCCGGACCAATCGCGACTTCCGGCTGGGTCTCGATAAGGGCTGCCTGATCCCTGTCCACACCGCTCTGAACTTCAGTGCCGGCGCCTTTTCTGATCGAAAGGATATTATTCCGCGAACCAGTCTCCACCAGCGTCTCCTTCAGACCTTCGGCAAGCATGAGAATGGCCGCAAACACAAAGACGACAAGCGCCATGCCGCCCGCGGTAAGAACCGTCGTAAGCCGACGGGTCCTGAGGTTTCTGAAACTGTAAGAAACCGGGATCACTTCAGAGCCCGGCCGGGCGGAAGAGCGGAACTATGAAGTCTTCCCCTCTCTCTTTTTATAAACTTTCCGTCTTCTGAGCTTCCGCGCTGTCGCATGTTCATCATCCGATCCGCCGCAGTCCATCGGCTATGCGGATGGTGACAGCCCGCCACGTCGGTATAACCGCGGCAACCGTGCCGACAAGGATACCTGCCGCGCAGGCAAGAAAAATCGTATCTCGTTCAACACGGAAAACCGGCAGAAACTGACTCAGTTCATTGCCAAATGCCTCTGCAACCGGGAAGGTGAGCAGAATGCCGAGCACCGTGCCGCTCATCGCAATAACGTAAGATTCACCGAAGACAAGCCCGGCAATGTGATACGTCCTGAAGCCGAGTGTTTTGAAAACAGCGTATTCACCGATCCTTTCACGCGCGGTCATGGCCATGGTGTTTGCCGTAACCGCCAGGATGATAATGATGACAACAAAAGATACGGCCTGAATCGCGATTACAATCGCATCGGTCATCGCAACGAAGCTCATGTTGAAAGCCCGCTCGGTTTCGGTCAGCGTTTCCGCGAGAGAATTCCGGAAAGAACGATCAATCGCAACAGAAACCGGCGCGGCAAGCGAGGGATTTGCGATCCCGATCATATAGAAACCGACGGTATCGGCCCTGCCCGGCGTGGTCTTTTTGAGGCGCTCGTTCAGGTAATCCCAATGGAAAAAGAACTGGGTCTCATCCGTCCCCTTGTCCCTGCCGCGGTATATTCCCTTCAGGACAAAGTCCCAGTTGCCGGAAAAGATCGTTCCCTTGAGGGTGATGGAATCTCCTATCTTCCATCCATACTTCTCAGCCAGTTTTTTTCCGGCTACCGCGGCCTTTCGATCACGAACAACCGCAGACAACTGTTCCGGAGGGAGAAGAAATTCAGGATACAGCTCAAGATAGGTTTTTGGATCAACCGCAAAGTTCGGGAAAAAATTCTTTTCCTCGATGTAGATGCCGCCAAACCAGTTCCCCCATGAAACCATCCGGACCCCGTCCACCTGCCGGATCTTCTCCTTGTAGGCACTGGGCAGCGGAAAAACGAGCGATATGGAATTTCGCGTGACCAGACGATTGGCTGACGAAGCTTCAACCCCGGCATACCACGCGGTGATGACCGTCCGGAGCAGTCCGAATGCGAGTATGGCGACAGTGATGCCGAGGATCGTCAGACCCGTGCGGAGTTTATGGCGGAATGCATTTCTAATCAGCAGCTTGATGATGTGCATTGAGGATGCCTTTTTCGAGATTCAGCACGGAACGCGCGCGCTTCGCCGCCCGCGGATCATGCGTGACCATGATGATTGTCTTGCCCGACTCACGGTTCAGCCGGTCCATCAGATTCAGAATATCTTCGGCGGATTTCCGGTCGAGGTCGCCGGTCGGCTCATCGGCAACGAGAATCGCCGGATCGGTCACCACAGCCCGCGCTATTGCAACACGCTGCTGCTGTCCGCCGGAAAGCTGCGCCGGATAATGGTCCATGCGGTCCGAAAGATTGACGACATCAAGCGCCATTTCGACATGCGCGCGCCGGTCGCGCTTTGAAAGACCGGTAAGAAGCAGCGGCAATTCTACGTTCTCATATGCGGAGAGTACCGGAATGAGGTTATAGAACTGAAAGACAAAACCGACATGCGTCGCCCGCCATCGGGCAAGATCTGTCTCCGCAAGCCCCGTGATCTCGATGCCCCCGATTCTGATGATGCCCGCATCGACAGAATCAATCCCTGCGATGAGATTCAGGAGTGTGCTCTTGCCGGAGCCGGACGGTCCCATGAGCGCAAGAAACTCGCCTTCGCTGATGTCAAAAGTGATGTCCTCGAGCACCGGCACAATCTGGCTGCCGCGGCGATACGACTTCGAGACATGCTCAATCGAAACAATAGCGCCCGGCATCACACACCGCTACTTTTCTTCAGCCTTGATGCGAACACCGTCACGAACCGAACCGGTCGGCTTTGCGACAATTTTTTCGCCGGCCTTCACGCCCGAGACAACTTCCACATAATCGCCAAGACGCGATCCGAGAGTCACCGGCGTCTCAACAGCTCGTCCGTCACGAACAACAAAGACAGATCTCCTCTCCCCCTTTGTTATCAGCGAGTCAGGCCGTAAAACCGTCCTGGGCTGCTCTTCGCCCGCGACCACCTGCCGCTCAAGAAAGGCTACCTTCGCGCTCATTTCCGGAAGAACTCTCGGATCAATCGCATCGAAACGAACTTTTACCATGATCGACGCTTTTGTTTTGTCAGCGGTCGGAAGAATCATGTACACTGCGCCCCGAAAGCGCTTGTCAGGGAGAGCGTCAAGCAGAATCTCACACGGCTGACCGATTTTCACTTTTTCGATGTTCGACTCCGAGACATCCACTTCAACCTGCAGCGAACTCATGTCCGCAATGGTGACAACAGCGGCTTTGGCGCTTGCCGCCGCGCTCAGTGGAGAGACGATATCTCCGATATCGGCATTTTTTGTCAGCACCACCGCGTCGAACGGCGCCCGGATAACCGAATAATCAACTGAAACCTGCGCTGCACGGAGGCCGGCCTCAGACAAGGCGACTCCGGCAACAGCTTTTTTGAACCGCGCTTCAGCCGCATCAAAATCAGCTTTTGATATGAACTCTGATTTCAAAAGATCTCGTGCCCGCTCATACTGCCGCTGCGCGTCCGCACGCTCAGCGCGCGCCTGATCAAGCGATGCTGCCGCCTGATTCCGTGCCGCCGCCGTATCCTCGGCTTCGAGTCGCGCGAGAATCTGTCCTTTTTGAATACGGCTTCCCTCTTCCACCTTGAGATCTACCAGGCGGCCGGTTATCTTTGCGGCTACTGCCGCCTTGCGCTGCGCAACAACGTACCCGCTGGCATTCAGCAACGCGAACGATTGTGAAGGATAGAGCTGGGATATGGTTGCCACTTCAGTTTGTATCGAAGGCGAAAGGATGCCGGTGAAGACAAGAGCGCCAATGGTCAGAAGAAGAACAACCGCGGCAAACAAATAGTGCTTTCTTGATACGCGACTGCGCGCGGATGGTGCGAAAGCCGCCTTGTCAATTTTCAGTTTTGAAAGATCAGTGGGTTCCATGCCTGTCTCCCTGGAGTGCGCACCGCATTATCGATACCGGTCCATATCGGCGTATTATAGCATTCCGGAGACGCGAAGCTCAGTTCTCCGCCGCTTCGGACGCCTCCTCTCGATACACGGAAAGAATGCTTCTGATATGCCGCCATAACTCTTCCCTGCCCTCTCCGGTTTCGCTGGAATAGACCAGCGCCGGACACTGATGAGGCAGTTTCAGTCCTTTCCGAATGGCGGCCATATGGGCAGCTCGACTGCCGCGTGGTATTTTGTCAGCCTTCGTGCCGACAACAACATACGGGATGTTCAGACTGGTCAGCCATTCTGCGGCATCCTTGTCATTCTTCATCGGTTCATGGCGCAGGTCAATCAGATGCACAATGAGAGCCAGACAATCTCGACCCCTGATATAGTTGTAGATAAATGATCCCCACTCTTTCCTCTTCGCCTGCGATGTCGCGGCATATCCATAGCCGGGGAGGTCTACCAGACAGAGCTTCTCATTCACATCAAAGAAATTAATCGTCTGCGTCTTGCCGGGCGTGTTGCTGGTCCGCGCGAGCGCCTTGCGGGAGCACAACGAATTGATCAAAGACGATTTGCCGACATTGGAACGACCCGCCAGCGCGATCTCCGGAAGCCCGCTGTCAGGATATTGTTTCGGCCCGACCGCACTGACGATGCACTTCGCTGTAATTATTTTCATGGCATTATCCTGAACGAGAGATGACGAACAGACATCATGAATTGTACCATGCCGGCGGATGCAAAAAATCCCGCTGTCCAGCTTTGTTTATAAACTGCTGGAGGAGACTGACAGCGCAAAGCTCACTGCCTGAGTCAGATGTTCCCCATGAAGCCTGAACTCAGGTAAGATAGATGATCATGTGGAATGTGCGGATGCGGGCATCGCGAAAAGGCCGGAAAAACCAGACTGAACTCCATATTTCCGGTGCGGAGACAATCTGCCGGGCGGGTGAGATTGACCGGACGGCATCCCGCTTTCTTCAGCGGGCAATAACCCATCCGCGTGGTCGTCCCGACCGGGTTGTTCTGACCATCGAAGACCTTCCGCACGATATCAGAAGCATTCCTATGCTGGATGTCAAGACGATTGGTGTTCTGACTCCTGAGGATGCGTGGCAGATGATCTATGACTCACTTCTCCGTCTCGCGGTATCGCCTGCAGCAGCGAGAGCGGCTCGGAGAGTCCTCACCGGAAAGCGGCAGATGCGGGGAGCCGCGCTTATTGATGCGAAAACCGGAAAGCGCCTTGAGCCTGACCGGCAGCGCGGCGTCAGGGTTTCCAGGCTCGGCATCGATCCTGATGCCCGCACACCAATAGGGCGCATGCTGAACCGCCGGAAAATCAATTCAGACACTGTTCGTGAGGCGCTCACGCTTGCCTCAAAAGTTGCCGGCCATCCGTCCATTGTTGCTGAAGTCTGTATTTCCGACGACCCGGACTATACAACCGGCTATCTTGCAGCCCGCTCCCTTGGCTACCTGAGAGTTCCCAATATCAAGCCGATGGGGGCACTGCACGGCGGGCGCGTTTTCTTTCTCAAGCCGGACGGTGACGTTGAAAAGGTGATCCATTATCTGCAACGGGAGGCAGTATTAATCACGCACCGGGCGCCAAAAACCAGGAAGC
>JBBIQQ010000097.1:0-239 GCA_037442225.1 Nitrospirota bacterium | reverse complement strand
TGAAACATTTGATCTACCTTATCGGCAATCCCATAGCAGGCGGCGGCGCCGAACGGGAAATACGGAAAGCACAGAAGATCCTCGCCGCGCATGGATATGAGGTTGAGCTGCGCCTAACGTCACGGAAAGGAGATGCCGAGCATATTGCACGCACAATCCGGGAAAAATCAGATGCTGCTCAAATTCCGATGGTCATCGCGGCGGGCGGCGACGGCACGCTCAATGAAGTAGCAAACGGT
>JBBIQQ010000096.1:0-8228 GCA_037442225.1 Nitrospirota bacterium | reverse complement strand
AGTTCCGAATATCGACAAAGCCACCATTGCCGTCCATTGCCATAACGACCTCGGCCTTGCCGTCGCAAACTCCCTTGCCGCCATCCTCCATGGTGCGGGACAAATTGAGTGCACCGTAAACGGAATTGGCGAACGCGCAGGCAATGCTTCGATGGAAGAGATTGTCATGGCTTTGAAGACACGCCCGAAATTCTTCAATGCCGACACACGGATTAACACGCCTGAAATTTACAAATCGAGCCGTTTGGTCAGAAAGATTACCGGAATCGTCGTCCAGCCAAATAAGGCCATCGTCGGCGCCAACGCGTTTGCTCACGAGGCCGGCATCCATCAGGACGGGTTTCTCAAGGAGCGCTCGACATACGAAATCATGGAACCCGTGGCAGTCGGAGTTCCTCAGTCCACGCTCATACTCGGCAAACACTCTGGACGCCATGCCTTTAAGTCACGCCTGACCGATCTCGGGTATAACCTCACCGATGAAGAATTGAATTACGCTTTCGAGAAGTTCAAGCATCTGTGCGACCAGAAGAAATACGTCTTTGACGAAGACATCGAAACCCTCGTCGCCGAGCAGGTTGCAAAGATTCCCGAGGTATACAGCCTTGTCGATCTTTCAGTAGAAAGCGGCATGAACAAAACACCAACCGCGACAGTCAGGCTCAAAGTTGCCGCTGACTCCGTTGAACTCACCCAGCTTGGCGATGGCCCGGTAGACGCCGCATACAAGGCGATCGCGGCAATCTCGAAAACCAGAAGCAACCTTTTGAAATTTGAGGTTAAGAGCATAACCGGCGGCACCGACGCTCTTGGCGAAGTCGTCGTCGTTCTTGAGGAAGATGGCCGTTCGGTCCGCGGCAGCGGCTCCGACACTGATATTATTGTTGCCGCCGCAAAGGCATATGTTAATGCACTGAACAAGATTGCCATTCGCCGTCGTGACGTGCAGCAGACTATTGAGGGGCTCTAGCCACTTGCCCGTCATGCCACATACTTATTCGACGCGAATCTATTACGACGAAACAGATGCCGGCGGTGTGGTCTATTATGGTCGGTACCTCGGCCTGCTTGAACGTGCCCGGACAGAATTTCTTATAGACAACGGTATCAGCGTTTCGGAATTCCACGACATGGGCCTCTTTTTCGTCATTTCCCACGTCGACATCCATTACCGCCGGCCCGCCCGTCTTGGCGATATCATCTCCATTACCACTGAAGTGACACAAGTCAGGAACGCCAGCATGGTTCTGAAGAACCGTGTGTTCAGGGATACTATATTGCTCGTTGAGGCCGACGTGACCGTTGCCTGCGTTGACCGCGACGGCCGGCCGCAGCGTCTGCCTGATATGTTCAGAAAGCTGCTGATAACTGAGCCCTGCAAAGCCCCTGAATAGCCGCAACGCCCGTCTCAATGAGGAGAATGAAGAGGAGCACTTCATGACTATTGAAGAAAAACTCAACTCCCTTGGCATCACACTGCACGAACTGCCCAAACCGCTCGGTTCATATGCACCCTGTGTCCAGACCGGGAATCTCCTTTTCCTGAGCGGAGTTCTTCCGCTCCGTGACGGGAAACTCCTGACAACCGGAAAAGTCGGAGAGTCGGTCACGCTCGAGCAGGCCCGGGATGACGCGCGGCAGATTGCAATCATCGCACTTTCGATTCTGCGCGCTCAATTGGGAAATCTCGACCGGGTGACGCGTTGCGTGAAAATAAATGGATATATTGCGTCTGCGACGACTTTTACACAACAGCCTGCTGTGCTGAATGCCTGCTCTGATCTGCTGGTCGAGGTGTTCGGCGATGCAGGCAGACATGCCCGCGCTGCGGTCGGCGTAGCAGTGCTGCCACTGGATGCACCGGTGGAAATAGATTTTATTTTTGAAACCGCGGTCGATTAAGCCAGGAATTGTCAAGGCGAGGCAGGACATGGCGGTTCCGTTATAATTGTATAATTGCGAGATGAGGAGAATCAGAAAAAATAAGGCGGCTGAGCACCCGCCGTTCAGACATAAGCCATTCCAGAAATTGGCGTCACTCCTTAGAGATCCGAAAAAAGAATCTTTGCCGGACGTTCACCTCCCCAGGGTGCCCGCGCCGCCGAGCGATGAGGACCTCTTCGCCGAGGCGATGCGCGACGTTCGTGAAATCCCGGAGTTCAGGGAGATGAAGGTGAAGCAGCGCCAGCGCCCCGATATCAGGATTCCAACGCAGCCGGAGTCCGACTCCCGGAGCATTCTGAAGGAGATCATTCAGGGGAGGCGGCCGCTGCAGCTTGAAAACATGCAGGAGTTCGTTTCGTGGCTTCATCCGAGGACTTTTCGGGCGTATCCGGCAAATCTTTTACAGCACATCCACGAAGGAACATACTCAGTGCAGGACTATATCGATCTGCATGGAATGACGGTTGAAACGGCCGAGAGCGCGCTTGATCATTTTCTGAGGCATGCGCTGGCGAGAAATTTCCGTTGTGTAAAGATAATTCATGGACGCGGCCTGAGATCGGCAGCCGGGCCGGTCTTGAAAGAACGGCTCCTTGCGCTGCTCCAGACGCGACATGCAAAACATGTTGTCGGGTATGTTACCGCACGTCCGAATGACGGCGGACTCGGAGCGGTTTATGTGCTGCTCAGAAGGAAGCCGTTTTCCTGAGAACCGCTTGACTGAAGAATGGCTTCAGGCGTATGGTTTTTTCGCGACCACTCTTCATGCCCTTTTGCTAAAAAGTCCGCGCCAGCTCTCTGGCCCTCGCCTTCGCCGCTTCAAGAATCCTGGCTTTGTCCTGGACCTCCGCCATCAGCATCGGCTCCACAACGATAGGGTGAACCTGAGTGATGCCGATAAAGCCGAGCACAAGCTTCATGTAAGGAATCTGCATATCATATCCCTGCGCGCCTGTTTCAGCGCCATAGGCGCCGCCGCGCGCGTAGATGACGGCCGCCGGCTTGCCGGCAACCAGCCCCTTATACCCCTCCATCGGCGTATAGCTGAATGTGTATCCTGGCTGAATGAGAATGTCCAGATAATGTTTCAATTTATAAGGGATACCGAAATTCCACATCGGTATCGAAAATAGATACTTGTCGGCAGCCTTGAATCTGGCTATCACGTCCTCCACAGGTTTCCATGCCTGGCGCTGTTCATCCGTATTCACCTTGCTCATGAGTATGGCGTACTTGGCATTAATCGTCTCCCCGTCAAATTCCGGGAGCTGATAATTCCAGAGATCGATTGTGTCGACTTCATCCGCCGGATGTGACTGCCGGTATGCATCCAGAAAAGCCCTTGCTGATTCAATTGATGCGGAACGATCTTTCCGCGGCGACGCCTCGATATAAAGAAGTTTTGCCATAAGGACCTCCTCTTTCTCTCTCTGAAGTGCCCGGCATACATACAATCACCATTTTTTACAATCATACACTATTTTTCACAAACTGATACTACAGAGAATGTGGCAGCGCCTGCGAAAATGGTCTTGACGATCTCCTTCGAGGATCAATAATGAAAAAACTACCCTGAGGACTCCGTCTTTGTTTCATGATCCGCTTTATTCATGCCGACGTCGCTAAACTGGCCGGCAATCGCCTTGAAGGTGCCGTGAATTTCGCTGAACGCATCAATCAGCTGAGGATCGAAATGCGAGCCGCGCCGGGCCAGAATGAAAGCGACAGCCTCTTCGTGAGAAAGGCTGTCCTTGTAGGGACGCCATGATATAATCGCGTCATAGACATCGGCTATTGCCATAATTCGCCCGGACAGGGGGATTTTCTCGCCACTGAGGCCTTCAGGATATCCATTACCGTCCCACTGCTCATGATGAGAGAAGGCCATTTCACCTGCAAGCCGCAGAAAAGAAGTATCCCCCAATTTATTCTGTGCGGCATCGATGACTCTTTTGCCGTACTGCGTGTGTTTTTTTATCTCTTCGAACTCTTCCTCCGTCAACCGGGCGGGTTTCAGCAGAATATGATCCGGCACGCCCACTTTGCCGAGGTCATGCAACGGTGCAGACAAATAAAGATTTTCTATATATGCTTCGTCAATAATTGCAGAGAAAGCCGGATTGCTTCTGATATGTTCTGCAAGAGCCTTTACATAACTCTGCGTTCGTCTGATGTGGCCGCCCGTTTCGGTATCCCGCGTTTCCGTAATATTGGCGATTGTTTCGAGCATCGCTTCCTGCGTGGCTAGCTGCTGCCGTGTTTTCTCCTTCAGCCTGCGCTCTTCACGCCAGAAGTCGAGCAGCGATAATACGGAAAAATTGGCGGCATATGCCAGTACGGGGTAGAGCGGCGAAAGATAAATACCGCTCCTGAAGAGAAACGCTGTCGAGATGACTGCAAAAGACGTGCAGAGAAAAAAAACGGTCAGATTGACGAGAGCTCTGCATCGGGCGAAAAAAACCGTTGAGAGCAATCCGAAAAGCATGACGCCAATAAATTCATACATTTCGGCAGCCTTTGGCCGGACAAGAAAACCTCCCCGCACCAGAGTGTCGATGATGTTCGCATGCACTTCCACCCCTGCCATTGCGGGGTCGACAGGCGTAGCGCGAATATCCAGCAATCCTGGCGCCGTTGCGCCGACAAGAACAATACGGCCTTCAATCTCCGGGGCTTTCGTCGTTCCGTTCAGGATGTCTGCCGCCGGGATATGACGATAGGTTCCTCCCGGACCGCGAAACGGAATAAGGAGTACTCCCCTATTCCCGAGCGGAATTTCGACGTCTTCAAGAGCAAGACGCTCGGTGCCTGTTCTGCCGACTGTCAGCACCATCATCTCAGGCCTGGCTGCCTGAAGGAATGTCGCCAGAGAGAGATGCGCGTAAAACTTTCCTTTAAACTCCATCAGCAGAGGCACCCGCCGGAGAATCCCGTCGTGATCTGGCTTGATATTGAAAAAA
Source organism: Nitrospirota bacterium (assembly GCA_037442225.1). Classification (GTDB taxonomy): domain Bacteria; phylum Nitrospirota; class Thermodesulfovibrionia; order Thermodesulfovibrionales; family Dissulfurispiraceae; genus JAAYUK01. Next base: position 3,324 of record JBBIQQ010000096.1, on the reverse strand, counting down.
CCTGAAGCCGGTGTCGCATTCGCCAACGGCTGATACACGCAGTCTGCGGAGGGCGGAACGAAAAGATCGTGAAAAGATTCCGGGACCCCGCCATCTCTCCTCAAAAACAGATCAATAGGATGAAGAGTGCAAGCCTTTGCGATGCGTTCGCCGAATAAAAACTGGTAGCCAAGCACAAAAGGACCTTTCCTGAGCGCCTCTGCCAGAATTGCATCATTGTCGATATATCGCGGGGGAATGCCTGAAAGTCCGACAAAATACCTGAAGTCCGTCATAAGGTTTTTCTGTATATTCGCCAGCGAACTCCTGTCCGGTTCGGCAAACAGGATATCAATACCGACACTCAGAACGCCCAGTTCGCGCAATGCTTCGATTAACTGCGCAATCCGGTATCTTGGCCATGGCCATTGGCCATACTGCGCGAGGCTTTTTTCATCTATGGCGACTATTACGATATTCTCTGAAACAGTGCGCTCGGAACGTGCTTTCAGCAGAGTGTCGTATACCTTGAGATCGAGAGAAGAGAGCAGTTGCGGCTGGAATAAATACAGAAAAGCAACAAGGCAGGTCAACCCAATGCCGCTGAAAACAATAAGAGAATGTTCTCCGCCTTTTTCTCTCCGCAGCAAACGCGAAAATTGTCGTCGGAAGCTCTGCATGATGAACGGTTACTTTACGACGACTTCGACTCTGCGATTGCGCGGTTCTCTCACATTGTCCCCTGTAGGGACAAGAGGATCCCGTTTGCCGTGATACCTGAGTTCCATCCGTCCGGAATGGATGCCGTGAGATACAAGCAGGTCCCTGACAGCAGCGGCGCGGTCTGCTGATAATTGCATATTGAGATAGTCACTGCCGGAAGTATCTGTATGGCCTATGATGCTTATTTCATAGTGCTCCATCGAACTGATTATCGACAGTACCTGAGGGACGTAAGCCTTCGACTCAGCGGTCAGTTCCGAAGAGTGGAGCCGGAAATAGAGGAGAAAACTGATCGGCGCCGGAGGAAGGGCGCTGATGGATTCGCTGAAGAGCGCTTCGATCTTTTTCTGATCAATCTTGTAAGGATCTGTAAGTTTCTTTCCGGTTTTGCTGACTTCCACCACAGTGTTCGCTTCTGAGAGATTCCATGAACCTGCCTTCGTGGTAATCGTCACTTGTCCGACTTTGCCATCGGCATCCGGAACAAGAACCACCGTATCCTTCATGGTAGCACAGCCCGCAAGACTTAAAAGGAGAAAGAGAACGGAAAGAAGCATGTCGCATCTCATCGCGTTCTCCTGTTTCTCTCCCAGGCACAGAAGGAATCTATTCATCCCCGACTTTTATGTGATAGCTCGTGCCACGGACACCAATCGTTGTTGTCGGAGTTTCCAGAACGACAGACTCAGGAGATAATTTGGCCATTCTTCCGGAAACAACCGAAGCTGTTCCCTTTGTCAGTCTGTTCAGCATGGAAAATTGCCCTTGTGACGGCTTAAAGACAAATTTCTTCAAGTCGAGGCGAGAATTCGGCCCAAGGCTTATTCTCGAGTCATCCTTGAAAATAATGCCGACCGAACCGTCTGCGCCTGTCCGAACAGCGTCATTTGGATAAACAGGAGAACCATTTTCAGCTTTAATATTTGCTCCGCTCCGCTCGATGGAGACATCGCCTTTCTTCATTCTCAGGCTTCCTGCAGCTTCGTCAGAAGCTTGGGCAGCGGGCGCGAAGAGGATACCAAAAAACAGCAGCAGGGAAAGAATCTTGCTCATGGGAAACCTCCATTACGCATATGCAATCAATACTGCGATTACGATTAACTGCAATCCGCTATACTGCGCGCACAGTCTGATTTAGGCTAACATTTTTTTAAATGATTTTACTATCGAACGCACCGCCGGTCCGGGGCTGCAAGACAAGGTATTGAGGCTTGGGTCAGCAAACTCTCTCTCATCGATCCGGGCTTGCGTGGCAGTTGCAGAATATCGCGAGCAGTTCAACGCAAAGACTGCTTGGCAAAGAGGCGCCGATGCCCGTGCAGGTGCCGCTTTGTGTTTGAGAGCTATTTCTCGACGTTTCTTCCCCGCAACTCTGCGGCAACCCTGCCAATCGGAACAATCGTCTCGACACGGAGCGGAATGCGCTGATCATCATCACTGAGCCAGATGAAAATATCGCCCTTTTTCTTGAAGAGCCCCTCTGTTTCAACATTCGGTCTGATCACGATTGCATTGAACTTTCCGATATCCGGCACATCGATCTGCTCTTTTTTCAGCACATCAACCCCTACCCGTGCAAACTTGCCGCTGTCGAAGATATCGAGACCGAGCTTCTTTCCCACTTCAAGTGGTTTCATCCGCACATAATAAAAGCCGGACAGGATATCCCAGATTCTGTCCGGGGGCAACTCGTGCTCGCTGCTGACATTTTTCACGACATTGGAAAACGAGATTTTATTCGTGACAATATCGAATTTCGTTTCTTTGTTCCCCCGGTGCTTTCCCTCATGCTGTTTAAACCTGAAAAAAAACGGCCGGCCGTTCAGCAGAATACTCTGCGCAAAATCATTGACCGTGTAAAATGCGGAGATGATGCCCGCCGACTGCGCCTTTGAAGTAATCATAAACGAACCATCGCCATGTGCGGCCTCAAGTACCGCCTGCCCAACAAACACCCCCGACCAGTAGAGATCATAGTTCAAGACTTCCTTTTTGACGGGAAGCATGGTAATCTGCTCTTCCGGTTGCGCGGGCTTGGGCGTTTCTGCTGTTGGCTGCTGTTTCGGAATATCCTCAGGTTTCAACTGTCCGGCACCCTGCCCGTTCTTTTGTTCACCCGCTGTTTCAGCAGACGGCGCGGCTTCATTACGCGCTGACGGGCTGTTCCGCTTCTGCCCCGTCTGAGCAACACGGGGCGGAGGAGACGCAGGCTCAATCATGGTGACCGTAATTTCCCTGTCCTGCAGCATGCTGAAAAGATCGATTTCGACTTCAGACAAAACGGCGAAAAAAGCCATATGCAGCAAAACAGAGGCCGCAACGGCAAAGAGAACTATCTTCCCATAGGAACGCTCTTTATAGTTGAGTGCCATACCCTCAGCATACCATCTGCAGGAACGATCCGCCAATCATTCAGGCAAGGCATTCAAATCACTGAGAAATGAGCACATAAGGAAGCAGGACCGAGAGGCCAATTGACCGCTTGTTGAACGTGAAATAATTCCATGATGTCGTGAACGGGCGAGGGAAAGGCAAAGCGATTTCTTCAAAAGCAAGAAAGCCTTCGAAGGTCACGTCCAGTCAAGTGGTGTACGAGCGATCGTGCAATCTCCAGTTTCTGTT
>JBBIQQ010000095.1:0-8276 GCA_037442225.1 Nitrospirota bacterium | reverse complement strand
ACGGTTTCCAATTATCCGGGAACCAGCGTTGAGGTGATGAGCGGTAACTTCATGCTGGGGGGGAAGAAAATGCTCCTCCTCGACACCCCGGGCGTCAACAACCTCATCCCGATGAGCGAAGATGAAAGAGTTACGCGCGATATACTGCTGAACGAGCGCCCTAACTCTGTTGTACAGGTGGCGGATGCAAAGAATCTGCGGCGTTCGCTGCTCATTACCCTGCAGCTCGCCGAAATGGGTCTTCAGGTCGTGCTTGCGCTGAACATGACGGACGAAGCGATGGACAAGGGCATTGCCGTTGATGTTCTGAAACTCAAATCGTTACTCGGCATCGAAGTGGTGAGCACCGTGGCGCCTCAACGCAAAGGAATCCGGAAGCTTCGGGAAGCAATGAGTAACCCGAGCTGTGTTGCTCCCGGACTGACCTACCACCCAGTCGTTGAGGGGTATCTGGGGAAAATAGCTTCCTTCTTGCCGATCTCCGGGCTGTCCCAGCGTTCTCTGGCGGTCATGATTCTCTCCGGAGATGAAAGCCTGCGGGATTGGCTGAAGGCAAATATGAACGATGCCGCTCTGCAGGAAATTGAACGGTTGCGCGACGAATGTCAGGCAAAGCTTCCGGAAGCCGTATCTCTTATGGTGAACCGATCTCGGATTGAGGCTTCCGAGCGAATAGCATCTACAGTTATACGCAAGTCGGGCGGGCAGGGCGGCAAAGCACTTGACTGGTTTGGCAGAATGAGCATGCATCCGGTTTATGGGGTATTCGTGCTGCTGGGTGTGCTGTATCTTTTGTTTGAGTTTGTCGGCGGGTTCGGCGCTGGAACATTGGTTGATTTCATGCAGAACAGGATTTTTGGCGAATACCTGAACCCCGCAGCAACGAAGCTTGTAACATGGCTGGTGCCGATTCCGCTTTTGCAGGAGCTACTGGTTGGAGAATATGGGTTGATTACAGTCGCGATGACCTACGCAATCGCCATAATTCTCCCGCTCACCGTCACTTTTTTTATTGCGTTCGCCCTGCTGGAGGACAGCGGGTATCTGCCGCGCCTGGCCATCATGAGCAACCGCCTGTTCAACCTCATGGGACTAAACGGCAAAGCGGTGCTGCCGATGGTGCTCGGTTTGGGATGCGGAACCATGGCGGTCATGACCTCGCGGATTCTCGAGACGAAGCGAGACCGCATCATCACCACATTTCTTCTGGCGCTCGCGATTCCCTGCTCAGCTCAGCTCGGCGTAATTCTTGGCATGCTCGGCGCCCTTTCGGTGACGGCCACGGGCGTCTGGATAGGCAGTATTTTTGTTGTTTTATTCATTTCAGGATTTCTCGCCTCGAAGATTGTCGGCGGGGAACGGACCGAGTTTTTCCTCGAAATACCCCCCATTCGCATCCCGAATGCGACGAATGTGCTGGTCAAGACGCTGGGCCGCGTTGAGTGGTATCTGAAAGAGGCTGTTCCGTTATTTCTGCTTGGAACCTTTATCCTCTTCATTCTGCATAAACTGCATCTGATTGAAGCGCTTCAACGGATTACCGCTCCGGTTGTGGTGAATCTGCTGGGGCTGCCGGCAAAAACTGCCGAATCGTTTATTCTCGGTTTTCTTCGGCGTGACTACGGCGCGGCCGGTCTCTATACGATGCAGCAGGCCGGTGAACTCGACCCCATTCAGTCTGTCGTGAGTCTTGTCACGGTAACGCTCTTTATTCCCTGCCTGGCAAATTTTTTCATGATCATCAAGGAGCGGGGCCTGATGATGACAGCATGGATTATCGGCATAGTTTTTCCGACGGCGTTTCTTTACGGCGGCCTTCTGAACTGGCTGCTCCGGACTCTAAACATAGCTTTATAAATGCGTGAAACTCATGGACGGTAAATTTCGGGAATTCATCGCCGGCAAAGGACTCAAGGCAACCAAGGAGCGCACTGAGATTTTGCGGGAAATTTTCGGCATGGAAGGTCATTTTGACCCTGACGAGCTTTTTTCCCTGTTGCGCGCCAAAGGGTCAAAGGTCTCCCGCGCCTCGGTCTATCGCACGATTCCGCTGCTGATTGAAGGAGGCTTTATTGAAGAGGTCGAGCGGGTTGACAAGCACGCGCACTATGAGCGGGTTATCAGCGGACAGCGTCACGACCATATGATCTGCATCAAGTGCGGGGCCATTGTGGAGTTCTGCTCAGCGGAGATGAAGGCGCTGCAGGAAGCCCTTTGCTCGCAGCACGGATTCAGCAAAGTTCGGCATTATCTTGAAATTCTCGGAACCTGCTCGGGATGCAGTGCCGCGGGCAAAGAGGCATAGGGTGCTGTTCCGCGTTTGCCGCCGCGAACCGGTATGCCCTATAATGCCGTATGACAATTTTTCTTATCATACTTGCGGCGTTTCTGCTGAACATTCCCTTCGGATATCTCCGGAGCCGCCAACCCAAATACAGCTGGAGATGGTTTCTCTGGGTGCATGTTCCGGTGCCGATGATTGTTACGGCGCGTTTTTTTTCTCATACTGAACTTAACTATATCCCGCTCATCATTCTCGCTGCCGCGGCAGGGCAGTATATGGGCGGACGCTTGGGGGTGCCTTGATGCGCGCTGCTTACCTTGTCGAAAAGGGACGGATAGAAATGCGGACGGTCCCGGTTCCTGATCCGGGGAAGGGCGAGGTCCTTCTGAAAATTGAAGCCGCGCTCACCTGCGGTACGGACTTGAAGGCTTTTCAGCGAGGCCACTCGCTGATACCGATGCCCGGTCCGTTCGGTCATGAATTCAGCGGTACTGTCGTCAAGACCGGCATGGGCGTTAAAGGATTTCAGGAAGGCGATCCGGTGATGTCTACGCATTCGGCTCCCTGTCTCGCCTGCAGCTACTGCAGGAAAAAGCTTTTCAATCTCTGTGAAAAAATTATGCAGACAAAAGTTCTCGGAGCTTTTGCCGAATATATTCTCATTCCGGAACACATTGTCCGGCAGAATATGTTTCTGAAGCCTGACCACCTGAGCTTTGCCGAAGCTGCCATGCTCGAACCGCTGTCGTGCGTAGTCCACGGGCAGGGCGGGGTTAAAATGAAGAAAGACGATACTGTCCTTATCATCGGGACCGGCCCAATTGGGCTGCTCCACATGGCGCTTGCAAAACGGCGCGGGGCCCGCGTTGTCGTTACCGGACTGGAACACCGGAGGCTTGAGCTTGCTCACGATCTTGGCGCGGATGTTGTTTGCGAACCGTCCGCTCTTTTGATGACTGTCGAAACTGAGACACAGGGTCTCGGCGCTGATGTTGTCATTGAGTGCACCGGCCAGCTTGATGTCTGGGAAACGGCCGTCAACTATGTTCGGCGGGGAGGCATGGTGGTGTTGTTCGGCGGCTGCAAGGCCGGCTCGATTGTGACCTACGATACCCATCGCCTGCACTATGACGAAATACAGCTCAAAGGTATCTTTCATTTCATGCCCAAAGATGTAAAAGCGGCGCACAAGCTTCTTTCAGAAGGGTTCGATGTGAAGCCTCTCATCACCGCCACCTATCCACTTGAATCGCTGACGACGGCGTTTTCCCGTCTATCACATGGCGACGGCATCAAGTACGCTATTATTCCCTGAAAACTCACGGAATTCTCTCTTGACTTATTTCCCGATGGTGCTATCATTTAACTAACGGAGGCGTTGGGCGGCATACCAATCGCAGTTTTCGTTGATAGCCATTTTGGGCATAATGATAGACTTTGCCTATGGAGTGCGTCCGATTCATGGAAAGGAGTTCTGTATGAGGAAGGCGGTATTTTTACTGTTCGTTTCGGTATGCCTCATTCTCATCGCTTCAGGTGCATTTGCAGCTGAAACCGGCAAGATGAGTGCACTGTATAAAGACCCTGATTATGTCGGTTCACAGACCTGTATGAAATGCCACAAAACCGAGCATGAGAGCTGGAAGCTCACCTATCACAGCAAGCTGATCGGCATCAAGGAAGAGCGAATGCTGAAGGACGCCGTCGAGAAGTGGGAAACTGACGGCTTCAATCCCGGCCCGACAAAAGGCAATGCAACCGGCAAGAAGTTCGCGCGCAAGGATGTTGAGTACACCATCGGGTCGAAATGGAAACAGCGTTATCTGGTGAAAAACGAGGACACCGGCGGGTATCAGTTCCTTGACAAGCAGTTCAACCGCATGAGCGGCAAATGGGAAGGATACGGCCAGAAACACGACTGGAATACCCAGTGTACTACCTGTCATACCACCGGATATCGCATTCTTGAATACGATGCGAAAAATCCGAAGGTGCAGAAGACCACCAGGATTGAGACGAGTATTGGGTGTGAAGCCTGCCATGGTCCTGGAGCGGCGCATGTGAAGGGGACGAAGAAGGGTACTATCTTTACCTTCGCAGGCAGGACGCCGCAGGAGCAATCCAGAGTCTGCGGCTACTGTCACATCCGGCTTGACAACGAGCAGTACAAGACTGCCCAGGGCGGGACTCGGGAAGATTTTCCCGCTCCGAAAATCGGCAGCAGCTTCAGGCCCTCTGATGACTGGACCAAGTGGTATCCCGATCATGTCATCATTCCCGGGGTTCAGCCGAACAACGGGTTCGACAAGACCTATGTCGGCGACCTGAAAGGGCTGTTCATTGTTGACGACGTATCAAAGAAAAACGGCGTATACGAGGAGGCGAAGCATCATCAGGAATATCAGGGGTTCATACAGTCGAAGCATTACACGTCAGCGAACATGAGCTGCATGTCGTGCCACACGCCGCACGCATCCAAAAAGAAACCGATGATGGATGCGACAAAGAGCTGTGCCGGCTGCCACGACGCATCTTACACAGTTGACAGGTACATGCCGGGAACCGGCAGAACTGCCGACAACCTGTTTGTGCGCTCACATACCTTTATCAAAAATCAGGAGCGAAGGGGATTCCCGACCTATCATGGCGTCCCGGTGTTTTACAAGTAGTTTGTGTTTCAGCAATGAGGGCGGGTCGCCGGACCCGCCTTTTTGTTTCGCGGGGCGTGTTCACCAATGTTCTGATGCAAAAAGGAATAGCTGATGCAAAGAGAAATCGTACTATTTCTTACCACCACGCCGTACAGTTATGAGAATAGTCACACGATCATCCGCCTTGCCGATGCGGCTTTGACGAAGGGCCATAAGGTGCGCCTGATTGCTTCAGGCGATGGCGTATTTTCAATCGTCAAAGGACAGCTCCCGCAATCGCTTGCTGCCCTTGAAGATCTTGTTGGGCGGGGCATGAAAGTTGATATATGAACGGGATGCATGCAGAGCCGCGGTCTGGCGGTTGAGGACTCAGTGGATGGCGGTGAGATGGGTTCCCTGAAGGGGCTGTTCAATGTAATTGCCCAGCGGCCGGTTTTCCTCAGTTTCGGCACATAGGAGGCGTTCATGGCAAAAGTAAGCATTGTGTTGAGGCGACCTCCGTATGGAACTGTGGATGCTGCGGAAGCTGTCCGTCATGCGCTCGGTGGAATCACGAATGATTTTGACGTTAATCTCATTCTGGTTGACGGCGGTATTCATGCGGCGCGCAGGGATCAGGACGTATCGTCAACTGTGTATTCTGCTATCGGCTCCGAGATCATTGACTGCATCGACATGGGCGTCAATGTATATGCGGATTCTGCATCTGCGGACGCGATGCAGGTGCGTTATGCCGATATCATCGATGGTATCAGGCTTGAAGAACCGCAGATTCTTTCGGAAATGCTCAGGGCTTCCGACACCGTCATGATCTTTTAGGAGGGCATCCATGCTGGTTCTGGTGAAAAGTGCTCCGGACACCCCGGAAGGTAAACGCGGAGTCCAAATAGCGCGATCCGTCGGTGCCGATCTTGTGTTGCTGCAGAACGCTGTGTTTTTTGCACACGACAGTCTGATTGATGGATTTACGGCTGTCATTCACCTGCTTGGCGAAGATATGCAGATGCGCGGCTTGTCATCCTCATCCGGCGGCTTGCAGCCATCATGCAGGATAATAGACTATGGAGAATTGGTCGATCTCATTGCGGCTCATGAACAGGTAACAGGTGTTTTTTAAACTGGCGCCCTGCCGCAGCAAACAAGGAGGGCAGCCCTCCATTCTCTGATTTCGCTGTTGTCGTCGCTTTGCCTGAATCCCTCCCGTATCAGACAGATATGTCTAAATCTGTGATAAAATATTCCTTAATGACACGATGTGACGTCTGCGGAGAGGTTCTGGCAAACTGCATCTGTTGCGAAGGCTGCGGGCATGTTTGCCTTCGTGATGCGGGAGAGCCGTACTGCCCGGTCTGTCTGCCCGCGCCGTCTGAAAGCAATAAGATTTTATCGGATATGCAGGAGGGAAAGCATGGCAGCTGATGAGCATTTTTTTGATATAGTCTGTGAAGTCGACATGCAGGAGGCCCTGAACGCGGTCAACCAGGCGACAAAGGAAATCGGGCAGCGCTTCGATTTCAAGGGCAGCAAAAGCAGCATCGAACTGGACAAGGGACAGCACATCATTACCCTTGCGTCCGATGATGAGATGAAACTGAAGAGCGTCATGGACATTCTTGAAGGCAAGATGGTCAAGCGGGGCATTTCGTTGAAGGCACTGAACTATGGAAAAATCGAGCAGGCGTCGGGAAATACGGTGCGTCAGGCTGTGACGATTCAGCAGGGCATCCCGCAGGACAAGTGTAAAGAGATCGTCAAGCTCATTAAAGAGACGAAAATCAAGGTCAATGCTGAAATACAGAAAGACCAGGTGCGCGTGAAGAGCAAGAAGATTGACGATCTTCAGGCGATTATCCAGATGCTGAAAGGCAAGGATCTCGGCATTGCGCTGCAATTTTCAAACTATCGATAAGAAGATATGGGGGGTGCCATGGTCACGAAAACTCATGTGAAGTCTTATTACAGCGGTATGCTGGTAACCTGTTATGAACATAACGGCGTCAGGTATGTTGCGAACCAGCACGGCAATTTCGATGTCTATGAAGGCGACTATGTGCGGGGTGAAAAGAAGCGCGTTGTGCATGCAAACGCCGAGGAAATAAAAAACGTCATCGCACTTTATAAAAAAGAAAACCCCAAGGGATAATTGCTTATATCCCGCGCTGACCCCTTCATCCCGCACAATTCACTGGCGTGATTATTCCCTGTGAACTCTCCTGAAGGTTCATATCTGTTTTTTCCCGACAACGCGGTTCTGCTGCAGGCGCTGAACAGGGACGCGCGCTTCGGAAAATCACTGCTTTTTCAAAATCCGGCCGCCATAGTGTGCGCCGATGCGGCGGCTGGCGTGCTTAACGCACTGCATGAAGCTGAAGCCTGGCTTGCGCGGGGATATCATCTTGCCGGATACGTTGCATACGAAGCCGGGTATGCTTTTGAAGAACGTTTTGCTGGATACCGGCATCTCCCTGTAAATGGCCCGCTGGTCTGGTTCGGCGTATACAGGCATCCTGAGCCCGTGGATATTTTCGGAGCGAATCCGCCCGATTGCCGGTGGCGTGCCCATGCAGTGCATCATCCTTTTGCTTCTTATGCGGAGGCTATCAGGCGAATCCGCGACTATATTGCTGCCGGCGATGTCTACCAGATCAACTATACCTACCGCGCGTTGCTCAATGCCGTGAAAGATCCCTTTGCGCTCTTTTCCTCGCTTTGCCGGATGCAGCGTGCCGAATATGCCGCTTTTATCCGGCACGGCGGGCGCAGCATGCTCAGCCTTTCGCCGGAATTGTTCTTTCACGTTGCCGAGGGCGTCATCACCACCCGTCCCATGAAAGGGACGGCGCGCCGCGGCAACACGTCGTCTGAAGACGGCGCTCTTTTCGCCGCACTTCATGCCTGCCCGAAAAACCGCGCCGAGAACACCATGATTGTTGATCTGCTCAGAAACGATCTGGGCCGCATCTGCAAAACCGGCAGCGTCCGCGTGGAATCGATGTTCGACATTGAGCGCTACGAAACCGTGCATCAGATGACTTCGACCGTGACAGGCCTGCTTCAGAAGGATGTGTCGCTTGCCGGTATTTTCCGGAATCTTTTTCCGTGCGGTTCCGTTACCGGCGCTCCGAAGATACGGGCGATGGAGATAATTCATGAACTCGAAGATGCGCCGCGCGGAGTCTATGCCGGCGCCATCGGCTACGCGGCGCCGGGCGGCGGCATGCTGTTCAATGTGGCCATCCGGACGATTGTCGCTGAAGATGAGAGAAGCGTGCTCGGCCTCGGCAGCGGCATCGTCTGGGACTCCAACGCCGAAGAAGAATACCGGGAGTGTCTTATGAAAG
>JBBIQQ010000094.1:0-8347 GCA_037442225.1 Nitrospirota bacterium | reverse complement strand
GGCGATCTTCAATATTCTGGGACAGCGGGTTGCTGATTGCAGGTTTCTCGATCTTTTCGCAGGGACCGGGGCTATCGGACTCGAAGCGCTGAGCCGCGGCGCTAGGGAAGCCGTTTTTGTGGATATCAGTGGCGCACGGGTCCGACTTATTGACGAGCTTGCGGAACGTTTTGGATTTCAAGAGCAGTCCTTCAGCATAAAAGGGGATGCCGGGACATTTCTCCGCAATAATCGCTCCCCCTTTGACATTATCTTTATCGATCCTCCCTATGCTTCTGATGGGATAAAGACAATACTCTCCCTGCTCGATGCCGATACGACGCTCGTACCGGGCGGGACACTTATTATTGAGCATGCGAAAAAGAGCCCTTTCCCTGAGAAACTGGCGCGCTCAGAACTGAAAAAATGCTATAAATATGGTGATACGATGCTTTCGGTATACAGAAAGGAACCCTTATGAGACGCGGCATTTATCCCGGCACATTCGATCCGATAACCTTCGGACATCTTTGTATCGTCCGGCGCAGCCTCAATATCTTTGACGAAGTCTTGATTGCTGTTGCTCCCAATCCGCGCAAACAGCCGCTCTTCAATATTGAAGAGCGAATCGCGATGATTCGGGAATGCATAAAGAACCTGAAGCATGTTCATGTTGAGCCTTTTGATGGACTGCTCGTAGACTACGCGAAGCAGCTGGGCTGCGTCGCGCTCATCAGAGGATTGCGGGCGGTTTCCGACTACGAATATGAACTGCAGATGGCATTGATGAATCGCAGGCTTGACCGAACAATTGAGACGGTCTTCCTGATGCCGGAAGAGGAGCACTCCTTCGTCTCATCCACCATCGCCCGTGAAGTTGCTTCATTTGGAGGTTCGGTCAAAAGCCTCGTTCCGCCGAATGTCGCGGCAGCGCTGAAAATGAAGTTCAGATCGGTCAAAAGAAAGCGCGGGCCGAGGTAATTCTCCGCCCGCTCCTGTCTCGATCTTGATCTATGCGTTTAGTTTATTGAGTACCCATGCCAAATTCTCGCCAAGCGTCCGCATGGTCTGCATTCCCTCTTCATCGTTCTGAACCTCTCCTATCTCACGGCCACGGCCGATATTCCAGTAGCTGGAGCCAACGATAATCATCTGGCCGATCAGAAAAAAATAGTTCAACGAACTGAAAACATGCGATGCTCCAGCACGCCGGACCGCGACAACGCTCGCGCCGGGTTTGTGTTTCAGCATGTCGTCATTTGAGCGCGCTACCATGCCGCATCGCTCAACGAGCGCCTTCATATTGGCAGACATATTGGCAAAATAGGTAGGCGAGCCGAGCAGAATGCCGTCGGCTCTGTCCATCATCTCTATATGCTCATTCATCGGATCGGATGTGACGGCACAACGCCTGTCTTTTCGCTTGAAACACTCGTAGCAGGCAATGCAGCCCCGTAAATTCTGGCCGGAAAGCTGCACCAGTTCAGTCGCTATATCAGACTTGCTCAGTTCCTCAAGAACAGCGTTCAGCATCACTGCCGTGTTCCCGTCTTTTCGCGTACTGCCGTTAAATGCAACTACTTTCATGGAGCCCTCCTTCTTGATGATCAGTATGTCCAAACAGGGGTTTGTGAACCTTCTGCTTCCTGCGCGAATCTATCTTCTTCACACAGGGACGGCACATCGAGCAGCGTGCTTCACTGCACTGCAGACAGAATGAACAGTCCGAACAGGGATATTTTTTCAAAGGAACGTTCTTCCCGATACTCATGCTGTATTATAGCTCCGAAGCGTCCCGCAAGTCCCCTCCACCCTTGCCTGTCGAAGAGTATGATAGAATAGCCTCATGGATCTGAGCAAACATATCAGCGCCCTTGCAAAGGCAAAACACGGCAATCCGCAGGAGATTCTCGGTCCTCACCTAATAGACGGCAGCCTCTGCATACGCGCTTATATGCCTGAAGCCCGCGAAGCATGGGTAGTCACCCGTGATGAAGCATCCGGCAAGCTGGTAAAAAATCCGATGCGGAAGCAGCACAAGGATGGCTTTTTTGAGTCACTCTTTTCCGGACAAACCACGCCTTTTCCTTATTCCATCAAAGTCATAACCCACTGGGACGAAAAACGCGAGTTTTATGATCCATACGCAATGCCTCCTGTGCTCACCGACTTTGATCATCATCTGCTGAGCGAAGGCACCCATTACAAGAACTATGAAAAAATGGGCGCTCATGTCCGCATCATCAATGGGGTTCGCGGGGTCCACTTTGCCGTCTGGGCTCCGAATGCAAAAGCGGTAAGCGTTGTCGGCGACTTCAACGGCTGGGACGCCCGGCGGCATCCGATGCGCATGCCGGGAGCTTCCGGCATATGGGAATTGTTCATTCCCGGCTTGCAGGAGGGCGCTCTGTACAAATTTGAACTGTACTCTCGCTTTAACCGGTACCGCCAGCAGAAATCAGATCCATTTGCTTTTTTCTGCGAGAAGCGCCCGAAGAGCGCAAATATCGTCTATTCGTTCAGCAATAAATATTCATGGCAGGACGCGGAATGGATGGACCGCAGAAAAAAAACGAAATGGCTTGAGCAGCCGATCAGCATCTATGAAGTGCACCTCGGCTCATGGATGCGCATGCCTGAAGAAAATAACCGCTTTCTCACTTATCATGAACTTGCAGAGCGCCTGATACCTCACGTGAAAGGACTCGGTTGCACCCATATCGAACTTCTGCCCATCAGTGAGCATCCGCTCGACGCCTCGTGGGGATATCAGACCATCGGGTATTACGCGCCGACCAGCCGTTTCGGCAGGCCGGAAGAGTTTATGTTCTTTGTTGACCAGTGTCATCAGAACGGGCTGGGCGTTCTTGTCGACTGGGTGCCCGCTCATTTTCCGAAAGACGCGCATGGCCTCGGTTTTTTTGATGGAACCGCGTTATATGAACACGCAGACCCGCGCAAAGGCGAGCACCAGGATTGGGGAACGCTTATTTTCAACTATGGACGAAATGAAGTCAGAAACTATCTCATCGGCAACGCGCTTTTCTGGCTCGACAAATATCATATTGACGGGTTTCGGGTTGATGCGGTAGCGTCGATGCTCTACCTCGACTACTCGAAAAAGCCAGGCAAATGGGTGCCGAATTGCTATGGTGGCAATGAAAATCTTGAGGCAATAGAGTTTCTGAAACACTTCAACCAAGTTGTTCATCAGTATCATCCTGGAGTGATTACCATTGCTGAAGAGTCAACCTCCTGGCCTGCGGTATCGCGCCCTACCTATCTGAACGGTTTGGGATTCAGCATGAAGTGGAATATGGGCTGGATGCACGACACGCTCGACTATTTTTCAAGAGACCCCATTTTCCGCCAATATAATACAAACAAACTCACCTTCAGTATGCTCTATGCTTTTACAGAAAACTTTGTTCTCCCCTTTTCCCATGACGAGGTTGTTCATGGAAAGAGCTCACTGCTCAACAAGATGCCGGGAGACCTTTGGCAGAAGTTTGCAAACCAGCGCCTGCTCTTCGCGTACATGTTCTGCCATCCCGGGAAAAAACTGCTGTTCTCCGGTTTTGAATTCGGCCAGCAGCGTGAATGGAATTTCGACCAAAGCCTGGACTGGCATCTCACGACGCGGGAGCCGCATTCCAAGCTGACCCGCTTTGTACAGGATATTCACCGGATATACCGCGCTGAACCTGCTCTTTATGAGGTTGATTTCGACTGGCAGGGCTTCGAATGGGTGGATTTTGGCGATTACGCCTCAAGTGTCTTCGCCTTTATCCGGCGAGCGAAAAATCAGGAGGATTTTGTTCTCTGTGTGCTCAACTGCACCCCGGTTCCACGCCATAATTATTGCATCGGCACTCCACGCGGCGGCTTTTATCGGGAAATTCTGAACAGTGATTCCGATGCCTACTGGGGCGGAAATATCGGGAATGCCGGCGGACGATATGCGGAACACACCCCAAAGCATGGCCGTCCATGGTCGCTCAGCCTGACCCTGCCGCCGCTGGGCGCGCTCGTCCTGAAGCCTCAGTAGCTCCCGCATGAAAATCGCCAGGCTCTATAATTTCAACAATATCAGAATTGAAGACACGACCGTGCCCGAAGTCGGCTGCGGAGACGCGCTCATGCGGACTCGAGCCTGCGGCATCTGCTCCGGAGATGCGATGTCCTGGTATATCGAAAAAAAGGCGCCGCTTGTGATCGGTCACGAACCTGCCGGCGAACTGGTCACTGTCGGCAGCGATGTGAGGGGGTTCGCTCCTAGAGATCGGGTTTTTGTGCATCATCACGCCCCATGCCTTGTCTGCCGGTGCTGTCAGCGCGGAGATCATGTTCAGTGCGAAACGTGGCGCGGATCAAAAATCATTCCCGGCGGAGTTGCGGAATATATTCTGATTCCCGCCGTCAATCTCCGGCATGATACACTGAAGCTGCCGGATTCCGTGAGTTTTGAAGACGGATGCCTCGTCGAGCCGGCCGCATGTGTGATAAAATCAATGAAGCGATCGGGGATCAGGAGGGGAGACACAATTCTCGTCCTTGGATTAGGCGTCATGGGGCAAATGCATGTGCTGCTGGCGCGGGAGTTCGGGGCAGGACGAATCATCGGAGCTGATATGGTTGAGTATCGTCTGCGGAAGGCCCGCGAATTCGGAGCTGATGAAGTAGTGAACGTGATTGACGGCGGTCTGAAAGAACGTATCGCAGACCTGACCGGTGGAAGGATGGCTGACATCGTAATTGCTGGACCGAATAGTGCTGAGGTTATGATGCAGGGGTTGGATGTCGTTGCTGCAGGGGGAACGGTCGTGCTTTTTACGCCGGCAAAGCCGGGAGATGTGATAGAATTTGATCCGAATGCCTTCTATTTTCGCGATATCAGCCTTGTGACAAGCTATTCATGCGGTCCTGAGGAAACACGAGCTGCTCTTGCGCATATTCAGAAAGGCACCATCTCAGCACAAAAACTTGTGACACATCGTTTTTCAATCGCTGAGACAGCGCAGGCATTTCGGCTAACTGCCGAAGCGGGTGCTTCCCTCAAAAGCGTGATAGTTTTTCCTGAACAATCAGCGTGACAGAACCTTTGCAACCTCCTGAATCAGGTGTGCGATATCGAATTTCACGAGATATCCGTCAGCTCCGATGCTTTTCGCCTTCTCCTTGCTATCATCGCCGCTTAGAGACGTATTGACAATAATCGGCAGGTTTTTGAACTTTTCATCGGACTTGAGCGCATGAGCAAGTGAAATTCCATCCATCTCCGGCATTTCAACGTCGGCAATCAACAACTGAACATAATCCGTTATCGGCTTGTCACCGAGTCGCGCTTTTGCCTGATGCAATGTCTGCAGCACTTCCTTGCCGTCCGAGCAGACAATGACCTTCAGCCCGCGCGTCTCCAGGTTGTCCTTGATTATTTTGCGTGCCACAGCCGAGTCGTCGGCAACGAGAACGGTCCCGTGCAAGTTCTTGAGAAGTGAGTCCCCAATCTCGGCGTCAAAGACCGCCTCTACAGAAACCGCTCCGATTTCTGCCATCATGCTCTCGAGATCGAGAATCAGCAGGAGAGATTCACCTTCGGCGTCAATTTTCGTGACGCCGGTAATCTTGCCGCCGTATTTTGTCTGGAGCATTGACGGCGGCTGTTTTACCTGATCCCAGCTGATGCGGCGGATGCGCTCCACGTCGTGAACAATCACCCCGACTATGGTGTTCATCATGCTGAGCACGATGACTTTCGGCCGAACGGAACGGCTCACCGCAGGCTGCACTTTCATCCATCGGGCAAGATTAATTATCGGAATCACCTCTCCGCGCACCTCCGTGAGCGCCTCCGCATAATCAGGCATGTCAGGCACTTTGGTCAGCGCCGGCATCGGCATGATTTCGCGGACTTTCGCGACGTTGACGCCATAATGAAGCGTCTCTTCCGTGCCGTCGGCGGTTACATTGAACATCTTGAAGACTATCAATTCAAGAGCATTTGCGCCGACTTTCGTAAGTTCTGCCGTAGTGCTGGGGGTTCGTGTCATAATATTCCCTTTCTTTCCTGCCCGGAGAGACGCAGGGGAAAAACAATTGTCCTGTTGGTCTTATTATACGATTACCGGAAGCGGCACGCAACAGAAGAAATCTGCTGAGAAGGATTTGACCTGAAAATTGCAAACTTCGTAAAGTATACGACATGGAAAAAAAACATTCATCCCTTCATCGCGGCAATGCCGCATCGTGCGACTGGCTGAATGGGGACCGGCACAAAAAAAAGGATAACAGAAGCCACGTCTATCGCTGCGACAACTACACCTGGCGGGGGGTCAAGGCGGAATCCTACAAACAGGAAACTGGCGACTGGGCAGCAGTTGTGCGGCAGAACCTCATCGGAAGCAAAGGCGAAACGCCGCATTTTCATCTCCGCTATTTTGAGATCGCTCCCGGCGGCTTCAGCGACTTAGAAATGCACGACCACGAACATGTCGTGGTCTGCGTCCGCGGCATGGGAACGGTACGGATTGAAAAAAAACAGCACACAATCAGACATCTGGATACGGTCTATATCGCGCCCGGAAGCCAGCATCAGCTTGCAAATCCCTATGATGAGCCGTTCGGCTTCCTCTGCATTGTCAATGCCGAACGTGACAGACCGGTTCCCGTCTCTGCAAAGAGGGAGCGCCCGCCGGCATCAGCACAAAAAAACGGGCAGAAATGATTTTCCTGCCCGCCGGATCTGTTCTATCGCGCTGAGCGCTGTTTAGCCGTCAAAGGTTACTTGGCGCAACATTTTTTGTGTTTCTTGCCGCTCCCGCATGGACATGGATCATTCCGGCCTACTTTACCGCTCCGTTCGGCCGGCTGCCGCGGCGCTTCCTCGCTCCGGTTGTATATAATACGCTGCTCCTGCTTCCTGGGAAGCTCTTCCTCCGCTTCATGGCGGATCTGAATTTTCAGCAGCCGGGAAAGAACCTCGGACGAAATACGGTCGGACATATCCTCAAAGAGTGTGAAAGCTTCTTTCTTGTACTCGACAAGAGGATCACGCTGCGCATAGCCGCGAAGTCCGATGCCCTGTTTCATGTGGTCAATGGCAAGCAGATGATCTTTCCACTGGGCATCGATAACCTGAAGGAATATCATGCGTTCAATGTAGCGCATCAGCTCGCTGCCCGCTTCCTGTTCTTTCTCCTCATAGAGCGTCCGGACGCTGTTGACTGAAGCATCCTGGAGTTCATCAGGATTCAGGCGCTCGGCATCAGGAATCCTTATTCCGAAAATACCGAACAATGTATCTTTCAACGAGGCCATATCCCATTCTTCAGGGTCAACGTCCTCGGGACAATAATGCGCAATCATGCCCGCGGAGAGAGTCTCGGCAATTTCAAGGATACGCGCCTTCAGCGACTTGCTTTCGAGCACTTCGCGACGGTACGCATAAATCTCCCTGCGCTGCTTGTTCATGACGTCGTCATACTGAAGCAGATGCTTTCTGATGTCAAAGTTGTGCGCTTCGACCTTTTTCTGGGCTCCCTCGATGGCTTTCGTCACCATCTTGTTTTCAATGGGAACATCTTCTTCCATCTTGAGCAGATCCATGAGGCTGTTGATGCGGTCGGAGCCAAAAATGCGCATGAGATCATCTTCAAGAGAGAGATAGAAGCGTGATGAGCCGGGATCCCCCTGCCGTCCGGAACGGCCTCTCAGCTGGTTGTCAATGCGCCGCGCTTCGTGGCGCTCTGTAGCAAGAATGTGCAGACCGCCGGCCTGCAGCACCTTTTCCTTTTCTTGCCTACATACTGACTTCGCACTTTCGAGCGCGGCGGCATATTCTTCGGAAGTATAGGCATTCGGGTCTTTCAGCAGCTCGCGGGCTAGCCCGGCCGGGTTTCCGCCGAGCACAATGTCAGTGCCGCGACCCGCCATGTTCGTCGCGATGGTAACCGCACCATACCTGCCGGCCTGGGCAACGATCTCTGCTTCCTTTTCATGGTGTTTGGCATTAAGCACAAAATGCCTGATGCCCTTTTTCTTCAATAAAGAGCCTAAGTGCTCCGACTTCTCAATGGACGTGGTGCCAACGAGTACCGGCTGTCCTTTCGCGTTGCACTCGGCGATTTCGTTGATCACCGCGTTATATTTTCCGCGCTCCGACTTATAGACCATGTCGGCCTGATCGGTCCGGATCATCGGGCGGTTGGTGGGGATAACGACAACGTCGAGGTTGTAAATCTCCGCAAACTCAGCAGCTTCGGTATCCGCTGTGCCGGTCATGCCGGCCAGTTTGTCGTACATGCGGAAAAGGTTCTGAAAGGTAATCGTCGCGAGTGTCTGGTTTTCGTTTTCAATCTTGACGCCCTCT
>JBBIQQ010000093.1:0-8541 GCA_037442225.1 Nitrospirota bacterium | reverse complement strand
CAACATCAGCATCCGAGTGGGCATAGCTCATATTATGAGTGCCAAAAATCAATATTCCACGGGCAAGCATTTCCTGCATATAGAGTGTTTTTATCTCCCATGAAGTGCAATGTTCGGCATCCTTAATGAGAAAAAATGACCACGAGGGATGTCCTGCCAAGGAAATAAAGTGAGCGACCTGATATTTATCAATCAATTTCCGGAGGCCGGCTAAAACTGTTTCGCCTCGCTGCCTGATCGTTTCCAGAACTGGCTGTGTCTGCAGTTTGTCCATCGTTGCAAGTGCTGCTGCCAGCGAAAGGGTTTCACCGCCAAAAGTAAACGAAAAGAAGACCTCTTCCATGAGCCGCATAATGTCCGCTTTGCCTGCAACCGCTGAAACAGGGTAACCGTTTGCTAATCCTTTGCCGAAGGTAGCTAGATCAGGTATAACGTTGAAGTGCTCTTGCGCGCCACCGTTCGCATACCGAAAACCGGTAATTGTTTCATCAAAAATCAAAACAGCACCATTCTTGTGAGTCAGGTCTTTAACTTCTTCAAGAAACCCAGGCTGAGGATGCGCTACATTCATGGGTTCCAGAATCACCGCTGCAATTTGATCCGGATGTTCCTTGAAAATCTGATGGAGCGACTCAAGATTGTTGTAGGGAAAAGTGTGTGTCAAATCACGAGTCACCTGCGGAACACCACGATTACGAAGCGTTGAGCCGATATACCAATCCTGCCAGCCATGATACCCGCACACGGCGACATGATCCCTGCCGGTATACGCGCGGGCAAGCCGAATCGCGCCGGATGTCGCATCTGATCCGTTCTTGCCAAAGCGAACCATTTCGGCACACGGAACCATTTCGCAGATTTTTTCGGCAACCATCGTTTCGATGGGATGCGGAAGAGAAAAGATGACCCCTTCCTGCAACTGCTGCTGCACGGCCGCAGTTACATCAGGGTCATTGTAGCCAAGCGTAATAGCAGCAAGGCTATTGATAAAATCGATATATTCATTGCCATCAACATCCCACACACGACTGCCTCGGGCCTTTGTGATGAAATACGGTGAGACTCCGTAAGGAAACTGTGTCTTGCTTTTGCTGAAGGTCTGCGAAGCAAGCGGGATGGTCTTCAAGGCGCGAGCAAGCAGTTCTTCTGATTTTTTATACCGATCGGACATTACTCCACCTTCCTTGCAGACCCAGCGTCTTTTTTCAGGGATTCTGTGTACCCTTCATTGCGCATAAAACAGGAATTCATGCTGCACAACTCCGGATTGGATTTCAGAAAAGCAAGAATGTCATCAGTACTGAATGCAGGATTCGACGGGTACAGTGCATTGTATATGTGAGAAACAAGTTCAAAATCAGCAGGCTCATCAACAGTCCAGCGCAGCGCAGAAAAATCAACCGCATTCACTACACTCCCAAGCCGGTAACGATTGGGCTGCTGATGAATAAATGGCAATACATGCTCGCGCTGGGACGGCAATACAGCCTCACGCCACGCCTCAGCGAGGCACGAAAAACGGACGATTTCTACATCAAGTCCGTCCGGATATGTTGGTTCAAGGGCATTGCTTGTGTAATCATACCCACCGTCCAGATGATGCTGAATAACCAGATCAATCACAAGCGGATCAGCAAGGGGGCAATCTCCCGTAAGCCGAACGACGTGTTCGGGAGCAAACGGCAACGCCGTTTGATAAAAACGATCCAGGACATCGGCAAGGCTCCCTCGCCGATACGCCTGCCCGCGCTTCATACAGGCATCCGCCAGTGCGTCATCGCTCGGGTCAACGCTTGTAGCAACGATCAGCGTCTGGATCAGGCGTGACCGTTTAATACGCTCAATCTGCCGGAAGAGCATCGGCTCGCCAAGAATAGACTTTAAGACTTTTCCTGGCAGACGCGTTGAAGATACCCGTGCCTGCAAAATCGCAAGGGTCATGCGTCAAGGCTCCATCGGGATGGGTTGAGCAGAGCCTCATCATCGCAGGCAAATTCCCGAAAATCCATAATCATCTCGCATGCCATCGCATTACAGATATCCTGAAGTTGGTCGCACGTATTGACTCCGCATATGACGCTGTCGACTTCAGACAGATTAGTCACAAATGCAAGCGCTGCCTGAAGTGGTGAAAAGCCAGAATCCTTAATAGCACGGTGGTATCTGACAATGGTTTCCTGAAATGGAGTGAAATAGGATGGCAGCGACGCAGGGTCCATAAGAAGCAATCCTTGCAAAAAAACTGAGCGCGCATGAATCTCTACGCCCTTTTCTTTCAAATAAGCAAGGTGTCCGCTCTGAACTAGCCGTTGGTCAAGCACATTGACCGGCAGTTGAATAATATCAATTGGAAATTGTTTCAATATCCTATCAATCTGAGAAGCGTTATAAACCGAAACACCAATCTTGGAGACATAAGCACGGTTCTTGAGCGACTCAATCGTGTCCCAGAGTTTCATGCCTCCATCTTGCAAGAGATTGTCGGCATGATGAACCAACAAGCCATAAAGAGATTTCCTGTTCATGACACGAAGTGAATTGCGGAAGGTGTTTTCAAGATGGGCTGCATCAGCGTCGGTAATGGCAGATGATTGATGCACAGAAGTTTTTGTGACTATTTTGAAAATATCATCGGTTGAAAATGCCTGCCCTAAAACACTTTCGCTCTCACCATAAGCAGGCGCGGTATCTATGACTTCAATCCCGTTCTTTCGCGCAATGCTCAGGATTCTCTGCGCTTCTTCAAGCGGAGTCTGCCCGGACTGGTTTGAAACGCCGTAGTCGCAACCTAATTGCACGGTGCCGACACCGATCTTCAAACCAGAACCCTCCGCAGAGCATCAATGACAAAATCCTGATCCTCTTCGGACAGCCCAGGATATAACGGCAATGAAATGGCCTCCCGATAGTACGCTTCAGCCAGCGGGAAGTCTCCTTCCGAAAAGCCGAGATTTCTATAGTACGGCTGCGAATGAACAGGAATATAATGAAGATTCACAAGAATACCTGACTCTCGCAACGCGTCGAATATCTGCCGATGCGTTTTTTGCAATCGAGAAAGCTTCAGCCGTATAACAAAAAGATGCAGTGAAGAGTAGCAGTCAGGTTCAGTCATCTGGCATGAGACTGGGAGTGTGTCCAGAGCGGTTCGGTATCTGTCTGCAAGGAGATGCCTTCTCCGCACAAATTCGTCCAAACGAGTCATCTGGCTCGTGCCAAGGGCAGCTTGAATGTCAGTCATGCGGTAATTGAAACCCAACTCAATCTGCTGATAGTACCATGGTCCATGCGACTCTCCATCCATCAGAGCCGGCTCGCGCGTAATGCCGTGACTTCTCAGGCGAATGAGATTGTCATAGAGATCTTTCCGTTTGGTGAGAACCATGCCGCCCTCGCCGGTAGTAATAATTTTTACCGGGTGGAAGCTGAAAACCGTCATGTCGGAAAAGTCGCATGAGCCGACCGGATTGCTGCGATAGCGAGCGCCGATTGCATGCGAGGCATCCTCAAGAACGATAATGCCATATTCACTGGCGAGCCTGGCAATTCGATCCATGTCGCAGGATTGGCCGGCAAAATGAACTGGAATAAGGACTTTTGGGAGGATATCCTTCTTCTTTGCCGAAGCAAGCTTCTCTGCCAAAGCATGCGGCGAGAGATTGTACGTATGCGGATCAATGTCTACAAAATCGACATCGGCTCCACAAAACCGCGCACAATTGGCCGACGCGACAAATGTGTTAGGCGAGGTCCAAAGCACATCACCAGCGCCCAATCCGGCTGCGAGACATGCAATGTGAAGAGCCGAGGTAGCACTGTTGACCGCAACTGCGTATGGAACACCACAATACTCAGCCACTGTATTTTCGAACGCTTCAACTGAAGGTCCCTGCGTGAGCCAGTCAGAGCGAAGCACATTGACAACCGCTTCGATATCGCTTTCGGATATCAGCTGTTTTCCATAGGGAATCATCGGCGTGCGATGGGTCGGCTCAGACAAGCTTCCGCAACTCCTCGATTGACAGCCACCGGGTATTCGTATTGCTTGCATAGACAAACCCTTCTGCCACTGCCATTGCGCCGTTGTCGGTATGAGCCGTGTTAGACCACCACTTGAATTCAGGTTCAATAATATAGTAGTCATCAAATTCAAGAGTGTGTCGTGAATCGTCTTCCGTAATCATCACTTCGTGCAGCTTTTCGCCGGGGCGGATTCCGACAATCTCATGCCGGCATTCAGGCGCAATTGCCTTTGCGAGATCCACGATGTTCATACTGGGGATCTTCGGCACATATAGTTCGCCTCCGCCGGTCATTTCGAGGCATTTCAGAACAAACTCGACGCCGTGTTCAAGCGTTATCCAGAAACGGGTCATGCGAGGGTCAGTAATGGGAAGAACTCCCGTCGGCCTGATTTTCTTGAAAAAAGGGATGACACTGCCTCGGCTTCCAACAACATTTCCATACCTCACCACAGAAAATCTGGTCTTATGGCTTCCGGCATATGAGTTCCCGGCGATGAATAATTTATCAGAACAGAGTTTTGTTGCCCCGTACAGATTGACCGGATTGGCTGACTTGTCAGTACTTAGAGCTATTACGGTCTTCACATTTCGATCAATAGCCGCATTAATGATATTTTCAGCGCCAATGACGTTCGTTTTAATGACTTCAAAGGGATTGCGCTCCGCAGCAGGAACTTGTTTCAGAGCCGCTGCATGAATAACATAGTCAATCCCGTCAAAGGCCCGGTATAAACGCCCCGCATCGCGAATATCACCAAGAAAATACCGCAGGCAGGGATACTGTTGATCAGAAAAGACTTGTTGCATTTCAAACTGTTTCAGCTCGTCACGGCTGAAAATGATGAGACGGTCGGGAGCATACCGCGACAGAATGATTTCCGTGCACTTTTTACCGAATGATCCGGTTCCGCCGGTTATCAGTATTGATTTGCCATTAAGCATAAGATTTCTCCTTTTCCTTATACTGCTCCGCCCTCTCGGTTACAGAAAGTCATAACCAAGAAGACTATTCTTATTGAAAAAATTGAAAGCTTTTAACTACAGAGCTTCTATATCCGACGCGTCGATTTTTACGGAGACGCCCCGCTGCAAAATATCGATCGAAACCACAAAAAGATGTTGTCCCGCCTTTTCGGCCAGAATGCCCACAGCGCCTTTGAGCGGACCCTGTTTTACCTGCACCTGCCTGCCCTGCTTGAGAAACGGATACGGGTCTATCTCGTTTTTCAACGAAACCAACTTTTTTAATGAATCAACCTGCTCATCAGGCACCGGTTCCGGTTCTCCGGGAATCATCCCAAGAAATCTGACGACCCCCGGCTTTTTCAAAACAGCCAGCATACTATCATAGGCATCGGGAATATGAACAAATATATACCCGGGAAAGAGCGGAAAATCCACCAGTTTTTTTCTGTCCGCCCATTTCTGCAATCTCTCTACAACCGGGACAAAGGCCTCAATGCCTGCTTCGGCAAGACGTGAAAAAACGCGGAACTCATGCCGCGAACGGACATGCACCGCATACCATTGCATGGGCGAACCACCCGTCTTCATTACGTTTTCCCGACACCATCATCGAGAGAGCAAATTTTGACGCGGTCGGGCACGAATTCATATGCCAATCTGTTGAATAGCAGGTTATTTGACGCGATGAGAACCGCGTCGTACTGCACGTTCCCGATCATGTCGGGCGTGAGAACCGGCCTGCCGAAGAAATCGTGGCCGTTTGCCGCATGGCTGACAGCGCCTACAACTTCCAGGGGAAGCCCCCGGGTTGATATATAGCAGAGTTCCGCCATTTCCCCGTCTCCCCAGAGCAGAATCCTGCGGCAATCATTTGCAAGCAGATTCGCATAGACTCGCTCGATTTTGCAGCGGACAGACTTGAAATAACTGAGCGATATGTCCATATAGCAGTAGGTTAATCTGGCTTTTTCTGAGAATCCCTTGGGGGTGATGAGGTATTTGATTCTGTTGCGGGGAAGCGTGGTAATTTTCAGGTGGCCCTTCTTGCACAGACGCTTTACATAGGCGTTTACGAGGCCGAGCGCAATGCCGAGTCGATCAGAAAGGGCCCGCTGAGAAATCGTAGGCTCTTTAGCCACCTCATCAAGCAACTTTAACGCGATATCGTCGGGAGGATTGCCGCTGCCGGCAGCCTGTGTGTTCATATAATGAACAATATCAGATAAACTGATTGATAGTCAATGATAAATCAGGCAAAAAGCAAAAAACAGCAGCGGGCTTACGCCGCGCCCTTGATGGAGAGCCAGCCTTCACGAAGCTGGCGGAGAAGGGAAGAAACCTGGCTCATTTTTTCGGCATCGTTGCGCGCGTTGGCGATCGCGATTTCCTGCATCATATACTGATAGAGGTTCATGAGATTCTCTGCGACTTCGCCGCCGACCTCGACATTCAGTGAGTTCAGCAATTCATCAATAACTGCAATCGATTTATCCAGATAGCGTATCTTCACAGCCATCTGTTGTGACGTCGCAGCGATGGCAGCCTTTTCGAGAGATTCTATTGCGCCGTCGTAGAGCATAATCACGAGTTCAAGCGGATCGGTGGTGCTTATAACCTTCGCGTTGGTGTAAGAATTTTTCACGTATGCGGCAGTGACGTTCACAGGAACCTCCAGTAACCCTTATCTGGTATTTTATCGGAGAAAACGCGGAAATCTTGAGTACTATTTCAGGAATCAGAAGCCGGAATTCAGAATAAAATCATAAAATCCGCCAGCATTGAGTACGGCAAGAGAAAAGCCGCCTTAACTACTGCTTCCGCCGAACACCTTGTTTATCTGGCTGAGTTGCTTGGTAACATAGTCGCTCTGTCCCTGCAGCTGCTGCAAAGCCTGGTCAAGAACGGTGTACTGTTTTTTCAGACGGGCTTCAATCTGCACAAGGCGACTCGACATGGCCTCCTGCTGTTTCTGAATGTTTTTCACCGTAGCCTGCAAGCCGCTCTGTCGGCCGGGGAGAATGTTATCCACATAGGTTTTCAGCGTCGAGTCGAGCGAAGCGCCCATCGCGTTCAGTGCGGCGACCACGGTGGATGAGTCTGCCGCGAGCACCGCATCAAGCTTTGTCGCATCGACGCTCAGGACGCCGTTCTTGTCGCTCGTAATGCCGAGATTCGCAAGTTGATTATCGGCAAACGTAGCGGTCGTGGTGCCGCGGATGGAATTGCCGATACCAAGCAGCACCGATTCGCCCGAAAGCGTTCCTTTCGCGTCCTTTGTGCCGCGCAACTGCTTAATCTGCGCATTCAGAGCATTATACGCGGCAACAAACGCATTCATTCTCGCCTTAAGCGAACTATTGTCTTTGTCTACCTTCAGTGTTGCCGACGAGGCATAATTGTCGGCTTTGGTCAGGGTAAGCGTCACGCCGGTCAGTACATCGCTCACCGTGTTTGACGACTTCGTAATTTCGAGTCCGTTCACCCTGAACACGGCATTCAGTGCCGCCTGAGACTGGCTCATATTGGCGACGCCGCCGCTCATCGTGCCGTCCGGGTTATAGGTCGGATCAAAAGCGAGGCGGGAAAGCCCGGCATTGTCAACGTCCCCACCGGAGCCGGTGTAATTAGCGCCGTCCTCGGCAATGCTCAGCACCATGCGATTTGCAGTACCGGTTGTAATCGTATTCAGAACGAGCCGATTCCCCGTGCCGTCGTTCACGATAGAAGCGCGGACGCCTGCATTGGAAGCATTAATGGCATCGCGAATGCCGGAAAGCGTATTGCTGGAAGAATCAATTATTATTTCTTTTACGGTGCTGCCGACCTGCAGCTTCAGCTTCTGACTCGCGACAACCGAAAGATCCGCCACCGGATCGCTTTCAGCGGCAAACGCGGCGGAGTAAACGCTCTGGGTTGATGCCAGTGTTTTGACCTGAATGGTGTGAGAACCTGCCGATGCGGCGCCTGAAGCCGAAGCGGTCAGAAAAGACGAATCGGAAACTGTTGCCTTATACCCAAGCAGCGCCGAGTCTTTCAATGCCGAAGCCGCGCCTTTCAGCGAACTCACCGAGCCGAGCAAGGTGCCAAGCGCGGTAATTTTTGCCTGATAAGCGGCTTCTTTTCTCTGCAACTTCGTAAGCGGCTGCTTTTCCACCTGCATAAGTTGCTGGACAATAGAAGCCGTATCTATCGCCCCGCCAGTTATGCTGGACGTATTCGTAGCCATAACAGACCTCCCAACGGTGCTGGAACTCTGTTCTTACGCCTTGGCGCTGAACAGGTTCGAGGTGCTCTCTTTAAGCTTGCTGATCATATCAAGATACTCTTCCGGAGGCACCTGTCTCACAACCTTGCCTTTTTTATCAATAAAGCGGATAACAACGTTCTCGTCCTTATCTACCGCAAAAACCGCTTTGTATTTATAGATCTCGGTATCCTGGGTTCCAACCGCCTTGTCCTGCTTCTTCTCGTCATTGTCGGAAGCAGCCTGCTTCCGGCTGACGGAAACAACGTCTTTCTCAACCGGCGCGGCTCTGACCTGAACACCCTG
>JBBIQQ010000092.1:0-8760 GCA_037442225.1 Nitrospirota bacterium | reverse complement strand
AGGGAGAGACTGTAGCACAGGTCATCAAAAAACCGGCTATCTCAGACGTCACGTATTATCGATGGCGTAAGCAGTATGGCGGCATGCAGGCAGACCAGGCAAAGCGGTTCAAGAAGGTGGAGAGGGTACAATGATTTGGGGCAGGTCAACGGCCAGCTCAAGCTGATCGTTTTCTATCCTGAAGGTTTTTCGTTGCTTCTTCTCGAGATCAAGTGCTTGCAGGAAGCGGGGCTCGCCGAAGAGAAACCTGAGATTCCCGGCCTGCTGAAGCTCTTTGCTCAAGGTTCCATACGCATAAATGGTGAAAAAGGCGGACACAAATGACAGTTCACTTTCAGGCTGAATCTTTTCCTGAAGGAACGAGGCTACCGTGCCGCGGGCCGGACGGTTATCCCGGATGCCGGAGGAAGAGCTATTCGGCATACACGCGTTGCAATTCAGTTCGTGACCTCATCGACAAAAGCCTCCCCATAACACCAGTAACATTCATCAGGATATGATCCTTGCACAAGAAAAGCTCCAAAATTCCCTGCTGAGGCGCTCTGCCCATGATTGTAGCATGTTCACCCTGCGTTTGTGTCTGGAAAATCAATGGGTACGGTATGCTTTCATGGAGACTCTTATGACCCTGCCAGGTCCCGGCCTGACGAAGCGGGTGCTGGATGTGCCGCAGGAGTGGATTTCCGCCGCAATCGAGATTCTCCGCGCCTGCGATTGCGATAACAGCCGCCCCTCGTGTATGTGCAGGACGGCCAGTGCGGTTCCGGCAACGATCCGCTCGACAAGAAGGGGGCGATTTTTCTTGAATCGCTATTTGCGTTCTGACAGGCCGTTTTATCCCCGAACCGGCATTCAACCATGGTATTTCAGAAACAGGTTATTTTGAAAGATGGCGGTTATGGACGTCCGCCCGGCGGAAGCGGTATAGTAAAAACACTATTGCTGAAGGAGAAAATCATGATTCTACAAACCATAGTCACTGGCATAGCGCTGATGGGCGTTCTTTCAACGGCAGCGGCTGAGAGCGCCGGACTGTGTGGCGGCGTAACCAAAGAATTTCTGAACTCGAAGCTTCCGTTTGTTGTCGATGAGATTGCAGACAGCCAGGCGCTGAAAGATGTACGTCTCTGCCAGACCATCGTCCGCATTCGCGGCGAACGGGTTACGACATATACGACCGCCGACAAATCGGGAGTTCTGATCGGCAATCTCTATCAGGACAAAAAAATTGTCGCGGAAAAAGCGGTGAACACCCTCAATGAAAAAGCATTCCGCCAGAACGAAAAGGCGCTGAACAGCGCTGTCGCCTTTGCCTACAAGCCGTCAGGGGCGAAAAAACATGTTTACCTGTTCACCGATCCTGACTGTCCTTATTGCGAAAAAGTAAAGTCCGAGATTCAGCAGTGGGCATTCGACAAAAAGGTTGAAGTCCGCGTTGTTCTCTTCCCGCTGCCGATGCATCCGGCGGCAAAGGAAAAATCCATCAGGGGGATATGCGGGTCCATGACATTTGACCACTATGTACGCGCAGATTATTCTGGCCAGCCATGCAAAGCCGGAGAAGACAAGATTGCAGCTTCAATTGATGTTGCCCGAAAGCTCGCGGTAGACGGCACGCCGACGTTCATCGGGCCGAAAGGCAAGCGGGCGGTCGGCTTTTCGAGGGAGAGTGCGGAGAAAATTCTCCAGTAGCCTTTCTGCCCATAAGAAAATGCGGGGCGGCCCGCTTTTTTTATTCCGCGGGAACCTGTGATTCTTTCGACAGCAGGTACTTGTAAAACAACGAATATGCCGACGGCAAGGTGCGTTTCTGATGAGTTACCAGAAAAAACTGCCGGCGCATCTTCAACCCGTTAAGTTTGATTTCCTTCAGGACCCCGGCGGCCAGCTCATCATGAACCGCCACACGGGAAAGAACCGAGATGCCCAATCCTGCTTTTACTGCCTGTTTGATTGCATCAGTCGAGCCAAAGATGCCGCTGACCGCAAGATCAGAAAATGCAAGCCCTTTTGTATCCAGAATGCGTTCAATCTCCTTCCGGGTGCCCGAACCCTCCTCGCGCATTGCCAGGGGACATTTCAGAAACTCCTGAACAGAAATTGTCCGCTTCAGAGCAGAATCACGCGGTGCAATGACAATCAATTCATCCTCGTATAAGGGCTCATGGTGGAGTTGGTTGTTGCTCAGCTTTGTTCCGACAACTCCGATAAGAAGCTCATGACTTAAAAGCCGTTCAACAACAGCGCGTGAATCGCCGATTGCTATCTGAAATGAAATGGACGGATACTGCTTTCTGAAGCCGGCCATGACAGCAGGCAGAAGATACGTTCCGGGAATGGTGCTGGCGGCAATTATCAGCTCGCCGCTCGGTTCGGAAGAAAACTGACTCAATGCGTCCCTGATGGCATCAGCGCGCTCGATGATGTCCACAGCGCGGATGTAGAGCGCTTCCGCCTCCTTTGTCGGCATGATGCTCCTGCCAAGGCGGTCGAAGAGCCGGCAGCGCAAATCCTCTTCAAGCGTGCGGATATGGTCGCTGATGGTAGGCTGCGTCAGATGCATCTGCTCCGATGCGCGCGAAAAACTCCGGTTTTTGAATACCGATACAAAGACTCTCAGGTGGTGGATATCCATGAGCTGAATTATAGCACAAGTCAATGCTGATCATAGTTATCGTACATATAAAGCTCTTTTGACCCCTTCAAATGCGGCATGGTAGAGTACTCCGTAGCTCCGCATAGAGGTAGTCTCACGCAATGAATGTCTGTGAAATCTTTGCCAGTGTCCAGGGAGAATCAACCCACGCGGGCCGTCCCTGCGTCTTTGTCCGCCTGACAGGATGCAATCTCCGCTGCGCGTATTGCGACACGACATATTCATATGACGAAGGCAGTGAGATGACGATTGATCAAGTGCTTACTGAGTCAGACTCCCTCGGCATCCGGCTCGTCGAACTGACAGGAGGGGAGCCGCTTCTTCAGGCAGAAAGCCCCGCTCTTATTTCCGCTTTCTGTGATGCGGGCTATGAGCTTCTGATCGAAACAAACGGCTCGCAGGACATTGAGCACATCGACCCGCGGGCGAAGATTATCATGGACATCAAGGCTCCGTCGAGCGGCATGACCGGCAGGATGCTCTGGAGCAATCTGGATTTCCTGAAGCCGGAAGATGAGATTAAGTGCGTAATCGGTTCGCGGCAGGATTATGAATGGGCGCGGCGCCTGCTCCTTAACGAGGAACTGGCGGCAATCTGCACCGTTCTTTTCTCTCCGGCATACGGCATGGTTCGTCCCTCGGATCTCGTGAAGTGGATGCTGGAAGACCGCCTGACCGCGCGGCTGAATCTGCAGCTGCACAAATACATCTGGCCGCCGCAACGGCGGGGAGTCTGAAGCTGTCTACCGACGCACCAATGCAACCGCTTCGACCGGACAGCCCGTTCTGCACAAGCCGCACCCGTAACAGGCATGAGCGTCGATTACCGCATAGTGATTTCCTGATTCCACCTTGTCGCCGATAGCTTTGAACTGGCATTTTTCTACGCACAGACCGCAGCCGACGCATTTCTCCTCGTCAACTGCTGCGACATACTCCGCACGCGCCATCGTCTCGACCTTTATGCCTGAAAGTGTCCGCATCGCCAGGCAGTCCTGGAGCGTGCAGTTGCAGATGGCGCCGATAAAAGGCGTCACCATCGTCCAGATGGTATGGACAGCGCCGCGCTCTTCCAGATGCTGCATCTGGCGGATAGCTTCTTCGCAGTCGACCGGCTCCAGGCCTTCATCAGGCAGCGGCCCGAATGAACTCATATCGATATGCCGATACCAATGCTCCGGCCCGATGCTGATCCCGTAGCAGGCGCGAACCTCCCCCCTGCCCAGCGCCCAGCGGCAGGCGCACGGCATACGCACAACGGTTTCCGCCTTCCGCACCAGTTCACGAATCTCCTCTATCGGCAGCACCTGCCCAAAGTGCTCCTGACGGGCGTTTTCTTCCATGCCGACACGAACGCGCTCTGGCAATGCGCCCTTTTTCCGGACCAGCAGCTCGAGCCTGCCGAGTTTCACGAATCCGTCCTGAATTGTCTCTCTCACAAAGCGTTCGATATAACCGCGGCGCTTTAAATCAGAAACAAGGTCGCCGGAAAAGTTTTTCGCATTCTTGTACCAGATCTGTCCGTCGCCGTGCTTTGTACAAAATTCACACATAGATATCTCCTGAGCGAGACTGCCGGAGAGTTTGCGCAAACCCGCAGAGCCTGCACGTCATGATGATGCGGCTCCGGGGCTCAGGGCAGCGTCCGCGTTGAATATTTTAGCCCACTTTATCCGGACATTGCGAACTCGCGCCGGCCTTCCTTCTGTTTCCCGCATCCCGCTCCCCCGGAATGACTCTCTTTCCACTTCCCGCTTTCAATCTGGTATTCTTGAATGACGCACACTAATCTTTGTCCGCGGGAGGCCGAGCATGTCAGATCTCAAGAAAATGTACAAAACCATCATGGATGATCATTTTCCTGATTCGATGACCATACAGTTCGGCGACCAGACGCTTGTTTACCGGAAGCGCTCATGGAAGATTCCGGACGAAAAGAGCGGAGACCTCGTTGAAAAAGGCCTTCGCTACGGCGAGAACCCGGATCAGGAAGCAGCCATGTACGAACTGAACAACGGCAATCTTCTGCTCGGAAACTGTCAGTTCATCAATCCGGGCAACGGCCTTGTAAGCGGCATCTCCGAGGAAGACATGATTCAGGCGGGCAAGCACCCCGGCAAGACAAACCTGACCGACCTCGACAATGCGCTGAATATCCTCAAATACCTGCCCGGCCGTCCGGCAGCCGCAATCATGAAGCACAACAATCCGTCGGGCGTCGCATACGGCACGACCGCGGCTGACGCGTATGATCGCGCCAATATGGCGGACCGTATCGCGGCTTTCGGCGGCTGCCTTGTCGTCAATCGCCCGATAGACAAGGCGGCCGCTGAGCTGATACGCGCCAATTACCTCGAAGTCGTCGGCGCGCCTGATTATGAAGACGGCGTTGTTGAAATTCTCGCCAGACGGAAAAATCTCCGCATCGTCAGAATCGCCCGAATCAATGATCTCGAAAAGTACCGCGCCGCACGCTTTGTGGACTTCAAATGCCTGATAGACGGCGGCATCATCGTGCAGCAGTCGCCGGTCAACCGTATCAGGACAAGGGACGATTTTCTTCCGGCCAGAACAGTATACAAGGGGCAGGAATACCGCATTGAACGGCAGCCGACCGAGGCTGAATACGCTGACATGCTCTTCGGCTGGAACGTCGAACAGGGCATTACCTCAAACTCCGTCATCTATGTCAGGGACGGCTGCACGGTCGGCATCGGCACCGGCGAGCAGGACCGTGTCGGCGTTGCCGAGATTGCGGTATTCAAGGCATATACAAAATACGCGGATGCCATCTGCTTCAGGCGGTTCGGCGTGCCGTACAAGACGTATGAACTTGAAGCGAGCCGGGGCAGGCGCGATATCGCGGCGCTGAAAGAGATAGATGATCAGACAAAAAGGGATAAGGGTGGACTTATCGGCTCCACGATGGTTTCGGATGCCTTTTTCCCCTTCCGCGACGGCGCTGACGTCGGAATTCAGCAGGGGGTGAGCGCCATTGTCCAGCCGGGCGGCTCGGAGCGGGACTTCGAGACCATACAGGCATGCAATGAGGCAGCTCCAATAGTTACCATGGTATATACCGGCCAGCGGGCGTTCAGGCACTGATAAGGGTTTCAGATCGAAAAACAAGCGGGGCGGTCAAGCGGCTCCCCGCTTGTTTATGCTGCTTTCCCGGGCTTATTTTTTATCCGGCTTGTAATATTTCTTCTTCTGCGGCAAATACTCCTGTTCAACACGGCCGCCATGAGCGTGCGGATACTTATACCCTTCGCCGCGGCCGAGTTTCACTGCCCCGGAATAACTCGTGTCCTTGAGCTGTATCGGCACTTCGAGCGTCGGGTTCCTTTCAATATCGGCAAGCGCGGCGTCTATGGCCTTATAGCAGGCGTTGCTCTTCGGCGCATTGGCTACGTATATGGCAGCCTGCGCGAGCGGGATACGGCCTTCCGGCATGCCGACGAACTCCACGGCACGGAGAGCTGAGGCGGCAAGCACGAGAGCCATCGGATCTGCATTGCCGACGTCCTCCGACGCGCAGATGACGATGCGCCGCGCAATGAAACGCGGATCTTCTCCAGCATAGATCATCTTCGCGAGATAATAAATCGTTGCGTCGGGGTCAGAGCCGCGCATGCTTTTGATGAAGGCAGAAATCGTGTCGTAGTGCTGATCGCCGTCGCGGTCGTATACCACCACCTTTTTCTGGATAGACTCCTCGGCTATCGGCAAGGTCACGTGAATCGTGCCGTCTTCGCCCTGCGGCGTTGTCAGGCAGGCGATTTCGAGTGCTGACAATGCCTTGCGGGCATCGCCGTCCGCAATCCTTGCAAGATGGCGCAGTGCTGCTTCATCAACCCGCAGCGGCATGGCGCCAAGCCCCCGCTCCGCGTCTTGCAGCGCCCGGTTGACAATACAATAGAGATGTTCCTCATTGAGCGCCTTCAGCTCGAAAACCTGACTGCGGGACAACAGTGCGGCGTTCACATAAAAGAACGGATTTTCGACTGTTGCAGCAATAAGAATCAGATTGCCCTCCTCGACATCCGGCAGGAGCGCATCCTGCTGCAATTTATTGAAGCGGTGGATTTCGTCGAGAAACAGCACTGTTCTGACGCCCTGTTTTCTGAAGGTCTTCGCCTGCTGCATCACCTTGCGAAGGTCGTCGAGTCCGGCAGTCGCGGCATTCAGCCACTGAAAACGCGACTTGGTTTGATGCGAGATTACGCGGGAAAGGCCGGTCTTGCCGGTGCCGGGAGGGCCGTACAGAATAATCGAGGAAATACGGTCTGCTTCGATGGCGCGGCGGAGCAACTTGCCCTCGCCGATGATATGCTCCTGGCCGACGTATTCGGCAAGAGTCCTCGGCGACATGCGATGGGCGAGCGGCGGCAAGACGTTCGCGGTTTCAGGTTCTTCAGGAGAATCAACGGATGAAAAAAGATCCATTACTTGATTTTGCCGAGCATCCTGATAAAAACCCTCAGCAGCTCCGGGTCGTAATCGCCGGTTTCCTTCGCGATAATCGAAAGCGAGTAGAACGGCGTCATCGGCGGCTTATACGGGCGCCGGGTTGTCAAGGCGTCGTAACAGTCCGCAATCGACGCGATGCGTCCGAAAAGCTTGATATCCTTTCCTCTGAGCCCCAGCGGATACCCGCGCCCCGTCAGCTTCTCATGATGCTGGAGAGCGGCAGGAAGCGCTTCAGAAGGGAATTCAGGGGTCGATTTAAGAATTTTTTCACCCTCGGCAACATGATTTCTGATCATCAGATATTCCGTGTCATCCAGTTTCCCCTGCTTGTTCAGAATCTCGGCGGGGATTGCGCTCTTGCCGACATCGTGCAGCAATGCGCCAAGACCGAGAGCGGCAATCTTTGCGCGATCGAGGCTGACCGCGATGCCGAGACCTATCGAGAGCACCCCGACATTGACCGAATGGCTATACGTGTAATAATCGTACTGCTCCAGAGAAACAAGATCATAAATGGTGTCGCGGTTTTCGAGAATGGATTCGATCATTTTGTTGACGACTTCGCCGGTCTTCTTTATTGCATCGCCGCTTCGCGGATCTTCAAGCAACTGCTTCATGATAACCTTGGCATTTTCCTTGACAGCGAGCGTTTTCAGCCGCGATGCATCTTTGCCTGAAAGATTCTTCGCCTCGGAAATGGACTTGAGATACTCTTGATATTTCGGCACATCGGCACTCATGATGCAAAGGTCGCCAACCGCCTGAAGAATCCCGGCATCGATCTTTACCGGGGAAGTCTCGCTGGCATCGGCAATCTCACGGAAACTCATGCGTTCCTGCGTATAAACTGAAAAGGGAATCAGCGAGCCGGTTACAAGCAGTCCGCGTTCTATCTGGAAATATTTTTCTTTTGTGTGAGAATAATTCGTGAAGGCGACCGGGTCTTCAAGCACCGACACCTCTCTGACAGACAACTGGGCAACATAGCCCTCGATTGATGAGCTCTGCGCCGGCTGGATAAATATTTCGGAGACTCCCTTTTCCTGCAGCACCGATTGCGCAATGCGGGAAAAAACCATACCCTTGTTAAAGAGTGGTTTGAAAACCCCGCCATCCCTGATGCAGACATCAAACGGCAGACGCATGCCGACCTGCAGCTTGTCAACACTCAGCGATACTGGCTGTCCGTCAATCTCCCGGTACTTTGTAGACACGCAGCCACCCCGAAACCTGTCCGCCAGAGATCTCCCCGGTGAATTATACGGGAAGTTTGCTTTTTTAGCACTGAACCGCTAAAGTAAACACAGCATTAACACTGCCTGCATATTTGTTATTATAACATCTTCGCTCCCCGGCGAATCCGGCGGGCGCTAAAAAACGATACCATATTCATGTTCTACATTGTCGCCGCCATTCTTCTCTGGAGCTCTCTGGGAGTGATCATCCGCTTATCCGGGTTGCCCGCGTTGTCGCTCATTTTTTTCCCATGCGTCGTTTCCCTGCTGCCGCTCGGCGTGATGCTCGCGCTTCGGCGCCCTCACTGGCAGACGCCTGACCGTGACGACCTGAAGCTGCTTTCCCTGATGGGAGTTATGTCTCTTGTGAATACCGGAAGTTTCTTTGTCGCCTACCAG
>JBBIQQ010000091.1:7315-8792 GCA_037442225.1 Nitrospirota bacterium | reverse complement strand
GATATTCTCCGCCTCGCCCTCATTTTCGCCCTCATTCTTGTCTTCGTCAGGATGAAATGGAATATCGGATATGTACTCCTGCTCGCATCAACTTTGCTTGCTGCGCTTTACCTTATGCCGCTTCCGTCAGTTGCCGCGACCGTTTCCTCGGCACTCACCGACGCCGTAACAATCCAGTTTTTTATCGCCCTGACATTTATCCGCATGGTCGAAATGGTCCTTCGGGAGCATCAGATTCTGGCGCGCATGATGGACGCGGCGCGCATGTACCTGAAGAACAAAAAAGCGGTTATCATATCGATGCCGCTTCTTATCGGCATGCTGCCCTCTTTGGGCGGGGCATATTTTTCAGCTCCGATGGTTGAGGAGTCAACCCGCGGCTTAAAGCTCTGCGCTGAAGAGAAGAGCTTTGTCAACTACTGGTTTCGTCATGTGTGGGAGCCTTTTCTGCCGCTCTATCCGGCGCTGGTGTTTGCTGCGGCATTGTCAGGCATCGAACTCAGGCAGCTTATCCTGACTAATGCGGTGTATGGGGTGCTGGCGTTTGCAACAGGTCTGGCGCTCAGCATGCGCGGCGTCAGGGGAAGTTTCGGAAATATGCCGACAGCGGAATCGCTGCACCTGAAAAAAAATTGGCATATTCTGCTGAATTTCGCGCCGCTCGCCGCGATTCTCTTTATGGTCATCGTTCTGCACCTGCGGCTTGAGCATGTTCTGGTGTTTACGGTCTTTGGGTTGTTTCTTGCCTACCGTGTCGGCGCGAGGGACATGCTGAGAACTTTTCGCTACGGGTTTTCGAAGGATGTTATTGTACTCATTGCCGGGGTGATGGTCTTCAAGTTTACCCTTGAGAACTCCGGCGCGGTAAATCATATCAGCCAGTATTTTACAGAACAGCAGATACCGCTCCTGCCGCTGCTGTTTATCCTGCCATTTATCACCGGGCTTCTCACCGGCATCACCATGGCGCCGGTCGGCAGCACC
Organism: Nitrospirota bacterium; assembly: GCA_037442225.1. GTDB lineage: Bacteria > Nitrospirota > Thermodesulfovibrionia > Thermodesulfovibrionales > Dissulfurispiraceae > JAAYUK01. The sequence goes on along the minus strand of JBBIQQ010000091.1, from coordinate 7,808 downwards.
TTTCCGCTTCTCATCAGCATCGCCGGAGGCGTAAATCTGGCTGATATTACCTTTGCTTTCGCTTCCGGCTATGCGGGCGTACTGCTCTCGCCGGTGCATCTCTGTCTTGTCCTGACACGCGAATATTTCAAGGCTGACCTTTGGCGAATGTACCGTCCAATTATTATCTCGACGGCGGTTCTCATAGCTGCGGCGCTTGCGCAGTATTATATTCTGCGGGCGGCGTGAGCAGGCCGTTCAGTCAGCGGGGGAGCGAAAACGCAAAGGTGCTTCCCTTGCCGACCTCGCTTTTCACCGACACCCATCCGTTGTGCGCGTCAACAATCGTTTTCACGATAAACAGCCCGAGACCGGAGCCTTTTGTCAGTTTGTCAGCCCGGAAAAAAGCGTCGAAGAGCAACGGCAGCACACTATCCGGAATGCCAATGCCGGTGTCTGCCACCTCCACGACAATCCTGTCCGGCTGTATGATGAGGCGGACAGTAATGACACC
>JBBIQQ010000091.1:0-7305 GCA_037442225.1 Nitrospirota bacterium | reverse complement strand
ATCATGGGTATATTTCACGGCGTTATCGAGCAGATTGACGATGACCCGTTTAATCATTTCCCCGTCGGCCTCTATGATCGGAACAGCTTCCTCCGGCAGTTCCAGACGGAGCGTCTGTTGTTTTTCGCCTGCTTCGCCGCGGATGGCCGCCACGCACTGCGCGAGAGCGTCGGCAAGGGAAACCTCCGCCTTTACCGGAACATACTCGTTTGCCTCGAAGCGGGAAAACTGCAGAAAGTCGAAAATCATCTTCTCAAGCGCTGCAAGCTCCTGCCGCACTGTTCCGAGGGCTGAGCATTGGCTTTCCGTCAGAGGTCCGCATTTCAGGGCCTCCAGCCGGCAGACAAAGCCGCTTGCAATCAGCACGGAGTTTTTCATGTCATGGGCAAACATTGAGAGAACATTCTTTCGTTCACGTTCCCGTTTTTTCTGATCGCTCACATCGCTCAGCAACTCAATGCCTCCGGCAAAGGATCCATCGGCATCAAACAGCGGAGCAATGCTGACCGACAAGATGGCCTGCTCCCCGGTTTTTTTGGTGATGACATGCTCGACAGAGAGCATTTCTTGCCGATGCTCGAACGCGTGCCGCCATAGCGGGCAATCATTATTGTTGCTTGAATCGTGAAAAAGCTCCATATGCGACTTGCCAATGACTTCATCGCGCGAGAAGCCGGTAATCTGTTCGGCGGCCTTGTTGAAATCGACGGTTATTCCATTGCGATCCACTGCCATGAAGCCGTGCGGGAGATTGTTGACGATAATTTCATAAAGCTCTTTGTTTGCCATATTCAGATTATAATGGAAAAACACCGGAAGCTCAACACACAAGAAATGGCTCCTGTTTTTCCGCGAAGGCGTTACGTTATTTTAGCGGAGCCGAAATACGACCGAAGCGCTTCTGGGATAACAACAGTGCCGTCTTTCTGCTGATAATTCTCAAGAATGGCAACCAGCGTTCTGCCGATTGCAAGCCCCGAACCGTTGAGGGTGTGCACAAACTCAGTGCCCTTTTTCCCGGTCCGCCGGAAGCGTATGCCGGCACGCCGCGACTGGAAGTCGGCAAAGTTTGAGCAGGATGAAATCTCCCGGTATTTTTGCTGTCCCGGCAGCCAAACCTCGATATCGTAAGTCTTTGCGGAACCGAAGCCCATGTCTCCGGTACAGAGTACGACAGTGCGATAAGACAATCCGAGCAGTTGAAGGATATCTTCGGCGTCCGCCGTCAGTTTTTCGAGTTCGCTGAAAGAATCTTCCGGTTTTACAAACTTGACGAGTTCGACCTTGTTGAACTGGTGCTGGCGGATAAGGCCGCGCACATCTTTTCCGTGCGAACCCGCCTCGCTCCGAAAGCAAGGGGTGAAAGCCGTATAGAAGAGCGGCAGGTCCTCCTCGTTCAGGATTTCATCGCGGTGCAGGTTGGTCACGGGCACTTCGGCAGTCGGTATCAGGAACATCTCCGGATCTGCTGTCTTGAATGAATCAGCCTCGAACTTCGGCAGTTGGCCGGTGCCGGTCATCGAGGCGCGATTCACCAGCAGCGGAGGGAATACTTCAGTGTATCCGCGCGCTGTATTGTGGTCGAGCATAAAGTTCATGAGCGCCCGTTCCAGGCGCGCTCCCGCTCCCTTCATGACCGAAAACCGCGCTCCCGCTATTTTTGCGCCGCGCTCAAAGTCGATGATGTCGAGCGGCTCCGCAATGTCCCAGTGGTTGAGGGGTTCAAAATCAAATTGCCGCAGGTCTCCCCACGTGCGAAGCACGACGTTGTCGGTTTCATCCCTGCCGACCGGCACAGACGCGTCGGGAAGGTTCGGAATGGTCAACAGAAAAAATGCCTGTTGTTCTTCAATGTGCTTCAGCGCTTCGTCAATCTCTCTGATGTGGTCCGCCACCACTTTCATCTCCGCCATAAGGTGTTCCGCGTTCTCCTTCGCCCGCTTGAGCCTGCCGATCTCTTCAGAAACGACGTTGCGTTTATTCCGCAGGTCTTCAGCCTTCCGCACAAGCCCAAGGCGCTCCTGCTCTTTTTCGACAAAGCCGCCAAGATCCATTTCCGCCGCGCGCTTTGCGAGGGACTCTTGAACGGTGTCAATATTTTCACGGACAAATCGGGCGTCGAGCATATGCGCTCCTTTCGGAATTCAGGCTGAATCTTTGTGAAAAAACCTTTAGTTCTGTCTATATACGGCGATAATTACTTGATATATAATAGGGGCAGATATGATTAATTTCAAGATTGTCAGCTTCGACAACGGTGTTCTTTCGCTCGAAAAAGCCGGACGGCCGATGCAGTTCAAGGTGGGAGAAGTCGTCAGTGCACAGGTGCTGGAGAATCTGCCGGCGGGCAGTATTGAGCTGAAAATAAAGGGCAGCGTCGTGACCGCCCAGACCTCAATTCCGATGGAAAAAGACTCGACTGCGTATTTCAAGGTGACAAGCCTGCCCATGGACGGTGAGCAACTCACGTTGAAGTACCTTGGCTCGGAACAGAAAGGGCAGGTTGCCGACGCGAAATCTCAGGCACTCTTCATGCTGATGAAATCTCTCTCAGCGGCGGTTGCCTCGGGGTCTGAGAAAGTGGATGCAGCACTGATCCAGAGCCTGATCAAAGCACTTCCACAGGATGCCGCCGATATCCCGCGTGATGTGCGCATACAGCTTCAGAACCTGCTGACTGACAGCCTGAAGTCGACCGGGCAGAGCATCGGCGGACGGCTGGACAGTGTGCTCGGTCAACTGCGGTCTCTTTTGTCAGAAGGGAACGCCGCCGGCCACTCGATAACGAAAACCGGGCTGTTGCTGGATATCGAGCGACTTATGGCGGGAGCGCTCAAGACCTCGCTTGCGAACACCGGGGTTGCGTTTGAGGCAAAGTTGCGCGCGGAAGCTCTCAGCAGCCTCCTTGAAACGCTTACGGCGCGGCAGGGCGAAGCGGATCTTCCGACTACTCCGGCGGGCGGAAAACTCGCAGCCGTTCCTGATTCGGTTCGGCACGACCTGAAGGCGTTGCTGCTCGGTCTAAAGGCTGCTATCACGGAGGGACAGATCGACGGCTCGGCCAAAATACATGGAGAGTCGGGGAAAGCCGCTCCGCAAACCCTATCGCACCAGGTGGAGGGCTTGCTGAAAGATATTGAGACCTTTCAGCTCCTTTCAAAGACAACGGAATCGTTCTACACTTTTTTGCCGTTAGACTGGAAGCAACTGCGCGACGGAGATATTGCATTCAAGCAGAACGCATGGGGAAGCACACGCGGCGGACTCAGCACCTGCCGCATCAACCTGAACCTTGAAGAGCTTGGACGCATTTCGGTGCTGGTCATGAAAAGCGTGCAGGACTATGCCCTTTCGTTCTGGGCTGAAAGCCCGGCTCTCAAAAAACTGATGCTTGAACATGTTGATGAATTGAAAGCATCATTTCACCAAAATGGGCTTGTGTTGCAGACCGTGCAGGTGCTGGATGCCCCTGATGCCATTCATGAGCAGTTCAATCTGATAGAGGCGCCTGAGTCAAGGGTGAGCGTGAAGGCGTGAGCAGGCGGAATGCAGAATGCAGCATCCCGGATTCAGGAGACCGGAGCATATGCTGTATGCGCCAGGTGACAACCGATGACTGATCGGCGCATCAAGGCTGCGGCGCTGCGGTACAATCCACAGAAAGAACAGGCCCCGCGGGTTATCGCCAGAGGAAGCGGCATTGTTGCAGAAAAAATTCTTGGCATTGCGCGGGAGAACAGAGTTCCACTCAAGGAAGATAAACAGCTGGTCGAGATTTTGTCCACGCTCGACTTGAATCAGGAAATCCCTCCCGACCTGTATAAAGCTGTCGCGGAAATTCTCGCTTTTGTCTACCGCATGACGAACAAAGTTCCTACATGAAGCGTATCCGGTCGCTGTCGGCCCTCTACAAGTTCCTTTTTCGCGCGTTCGGACCCCAGCACTGGTGGCCTGGGGATACCCCGTTTGAAATTGCTGTCGGCGCAATCCTGACGCAGAACACGAGTTGGTCCAACGTCGAAAAGGCGATAGCAAACCTGAAACGGGCAAAAATGCTGCAGGAGAATGTACTGCATGCCCTGCCCGATGCCGAGCTTGCCGAGATGATACGGCCTGCCGGATACTTTAACGTCAAGATAAAACGGCTGAAGGCCTTTCTCGATTACCTCAACGCAGCACACGGCGGCAGCATGGCAAAGATGAAACGACATGATATCCGTCAGCTCCGTTCCCAACTTCTCGGCATTAACGGCATCGGTCCTGAAACTGCCGATTCGATTCTGCTGTATGCTTTAGAAAAACCGACATTTGTGATCGATGCATACACTAGGCGGGTTCTTTCGCGCCACGGCGTTCTGGCATATGAGAAATCATACGATGATTTTCAGGGACTTTTTCATCGTACACTACCCCATGAAGTCGCCCTGTTCAATGAGTATCACGCCCTTTTCATCCGAATCGGCAAAGAGTTCTGCAAGCCGGTGCCGAGGTGCGGAAGCTGTCCGCTTGGAACTTGAACCGGCCTCCGGCCAGGACAGCACGTTCGCCGCTCCGCACTCAGCGATTCCGGCGCTTATCCATGGAAGTTTTCCCGTTTAGCCGACCGGCAAGGCTCCTGGCATTCTTGACAGGACAAGCGGAAGCGCCAGAAAGTAGACAAAAGCAAAACAATTCCCGGCCAAAACGGGCTAATTATATTTTTATCGTCCCTATGGTTTATAATTAGGAAATTTTTGTCGTCAGAAAGGGAGATTCCATGGCTGCTGAAGCAGGAAAAAGCGCTGACGTCACCCAGCTCAAAGAGCAGGCTCGTAAGCTCAGGGTCGAAATTGTGAAGATGCTGGCGGAGTCAGGATCCGGCCATACCGGAGGGTCGCTCTCTGCCGCGGATGTTGTCGCCGCGCTCTATTTTTACAAAATGCGCCATCGCGCCGATGACCCGAAATGGCCGGAACGCGATCGCTTTATTCTTTCGAAGGGACACGCAGCGCCGGTTCTTTACGGCGCGCTTGCGCTTGCCGGTTATTTCGACAAGGCACTGCTTAGCAGTCTCCGCAAGATCGGCTGCCCGCTCCAAGGCCACCCGTCCTCGAAACTGCTGAACGGCGTTGAGGTCTCGACCGGTTCGCTGGGGCAGGGGCTTTCAATTGCAAACGGCATAGCTTTGGGCCTGCGGCTCGACAAGGTTTTCGCACGGGTTTATTGCATGCTCGGCGATGGCGAAATTCAGGAGGGGCAGGTTTGGGAGGCGGCGATGTCGGCAGGACACTATCGGCTCGACAATCTCTGCGCGATTGTTGATCTCAACGGCCTCCAGATTGACGGACGCTGTGCAGACGTCATGTGCATCGATCCGGTCGGCGCGAAGTGGCAGGCGTTCGGCTGGAACACGATCGAGATCGACGGCCATGACATGCAGGCGATTGTCGCGGCGCTCGATGCGGCGGAAACGGTCAAGGGCAAGCCGACGGTCATTCTCGCAAGGACGGTCAAGGGCAAAGGCGTTTCGGTTTTTGAAGACAAGGCCGAATTCCACGGAGTAACGCCGAATCAGAATGAACTTTCTATCGCGTTAAAAGAACTGGGAGAATAAATGGGCAGCAGAGAAGAGACCAAACCACAGACTATCACCGATTTCTGCGGCCAGAGCGTGGCGACGCGTGATGCATACGGCGCGACACTGGCCGAGCTGGGTGCGGCAAACGAAAAAATCGTTGTTCTTGACGCTGATCTTTCCGGATCGACCAAGACCGCAAAATTTTCGAAGCTCTTTCCGGGGCGTTTCTTCAATATGGGTATTTCCGAGCAGGACATGGTCGGCACTGGGGCCGGGCTTGCGCTTGCGGGCAAAATCCCCTTTGCCTCGACCTTTGCGGTCTTTGAGACAGGCCGTGCATGGGAGCAAATCCGCCAGACGATCTGCTACTCACACCTGAACGTAAAACTCTGCGCGTCGCACAGCGGCCTGACGGTCGGAGAAGACGGCGCCTCGCATCAGGCGCTTGAAGATATCGCGCTGATGCGCGTATTGCCGGGCATGACGGTTCTCGTCCCGTCCGACGGCTATGAGACCCGCCAGGTCATTCAGGCGGCAGCCGCATTTAATGGCCCGGTCTATGTCCGCCTCGGCCGCGCAAAGGTTCCGGCATGCCTGCCGCAGGAGTATCGCTTCGAGATCGGCAAAGGATACTCGTTCGGCATCGGCAAGGATGTGAATATCATCGCCATCGGCATTATGCTTCCCATGGCGCTCAAGGCAAAAGAACTGCTTGCGCAGGCAGGGATTGATGCCGGGGTCATCAACATGGTGTCGGTCAAGCCCCTTGACACCGCTCTGCTCCTTGAGGCTGCAAAGGCCTCAAAGTTTATCGTCACCTGCGAAGAGCATTCTGTGCTCGGCGGACTCGGAGGCGCAGTCGCTGAGTACCTTTCTGAAAAGCACCCGGTCCTGATCAGAAAAATTGGCGTGCAGGATACCTTCGGCTGTTCAGGACCCGCCGATGAACTTCTGCAGATCTTCGGGCTGACGCCGGAGGCGATAGCGGAAACTGTTCAGGCAGGCATGGCGCAGAAATAGGCATCTTATAATGATCGAGTTCAAGAACGTCGCTAAGTATTATGACGGGCAGTCGGTGCTGCGGAACATCTCCTTCAAGGTCGACAAGAGGGAAATGATCTTTGTGACCGGGCACAGCGGGGCCGGCAAGACAACCCTGCTGAAGCTTATCTACGCTGAAGAGATGCCGGATGAAGGGGAAATTACGATCGGTGATTTCCATTTTCCGAATATGAAGGAGCGCGAGATTCCGGCTCTGCGCCGTTCCATAGGCATCGTATTTCAGGACTTCAAGCTCAAGAACGACCTGACGGTCTTTGAGAATGTCGCGCTTCCCCTTCAAATTTGCGGCATGCGGGATCGGGACGTCAAGCCGAGTGTTCTTGAAGCATTGAGAAAAGTGCATCTGCGCCATAAAATAGACGTCTTTCCGAAGACGTTGTCCGGCGGAGAACAGCAGCGTATCGTTATCGCGCGCGCAATCGTCGCGAAACCGCTGGTTATCCTCGCGGACGAGCCGACCGGCAATCTCGACGAAGAAATCGCCCAGGATATCATCTCAATTTTTCACGAGATTCATCTGCAAGGAACAACCGTCGTCATAGCCACGCATTTTCAGGATATGTACCGACGGACCGGCAGCCGGGTGATCCGGCTCGATACCGGCAACATCGTCGGCGAGGAGGTCGGGTAATGCAGCTTCCTTATCCTCTCCATGTCGCGCTGCAGAGCATCTGGCGTGAAAAGTG
>JBBIQQ010000090.1:0-9003 GCA_037442225.1 Nitrospirota bacterium | reverse complement strand
GCCTCGTGAGGCATCTGGCCGGGAAGCGTCTGGTGGTAAACGCCGCCGAAGATGCCGCAGTGCTTCAGCAGCAGGCCTTCTTTTTCTCGGACCATCAGATTGCGTTTGTTGTTCCGCTGATGAGTCAGGAAGAACTTGCCGGATTCATCATGCTCCGCAGCCGGCTCAACGAAAAAGAGCCGGTCAGCTTCGAGGATTACGATTTGATGAAGGCGCTGGCTCAGCATGCATGCTCCGCGCTCCTGACGCGCTCAATGGCTGACGAACTTGCCGAGTCGAGGGAGCTTGCTGCGGTTGCGAAGCTTTCGACATTTGTGATTCACGATCTCAAGAACCAAGTTTCGGGGCTTTCGCTGGTCGTGCAGAATGCGGCGGATTTTCTTGACGACCCTGATTTCCGGCAGGACATGGTGCGTTCGGTATCGGGCACGGTAACGCGCATGCAGGATCTCATTGCCCGCCTGAACGACCTGCGGGAAAAGCGCGCGCTGAAGCTCGAGCCGGTTGAGCTTTCATCGCTGTCGGCCGAGACGGCGCAGGCGCTGAAAACCGGCCGGGTTTCCTGCGGCGGGAGTCCGGTGAATGCCCTGGCAGACCGTGAGGAAATCAGCAAGGTAGTTCTGAATCTGGTCCTGAACGCGCTTGAGGCATCGGAGGAGGCCGCCCCTGTGCGCGTGGAGACCGGGGAAGCGGACGGGCAGGCCTTCATACGCGTGCGCGACACCGGGGCGGGCATGTCCGCTGAGTTCATGCAGACCCATCTTTTCCGGCCTTTTCACACAACTAAAAAGCAGGGCCTCGGCATCGGGCTGTACCAGTGCGGGCAGATCGTCGAGGCGCACGGAGGGAGGATGGCCGTTGAGAGCAGAGAGGGAGAGGGGAGCACGTTCACGGTGACGCTGCCGCTCTGTACAAAGTAAATGATTTCCAGTAGAATTCTGACAGAAATGCGCAAGGGAACCTTGATGGAAAAACTGTTGATCGTCGATGATCAGGATGCAATCAGAACCCAGCTGAAGTGGGGCTTTGCCAAGGACTTCTCGGTAACGCTTGCCTGCAGCGCGGAGGAGGCCATTGCCGCCTTCAGCAAGCACCGCCCGCGGGTAGTGACGCTGGATCTCGGCCTGCCACCGCAGGAGGATGGCGCTGAAGAAGGGCTGCGCTGTCTGGGCGAGATGCTCAAGATTCAGCCGAAGGCAAAGATTATTGTGGTGACCGGCAACACCGACCGGGAAAACGCGTTGCGGGCCATTCAGCTCGGAGCATACGATTTCTATCACAAGCCGATAGAGCTTGCCGAGCTGAAAGTTATTGTGAGCCGGGCGTTTCATCTTGCGCGGCTTGAAGACGAAATCTCTGTTCTCCAGAAGAAGCTGACGAAGACCGACGAACTCGGCATGATCGGCCAGTGCCCCCAGATGCAGCAGGTTTTTGCCACCGTGCGCAAGATAGCTGGTTCTGACGTTTCTGTGCTCATTCAGGGTGAGAGCGGCACCGGGAAGGAACTGGTCGCCCGGGCAATTCACGCGATGAGCACACGGCGGGATGGTCCGTTCATTGCGATCAACTGCGCGGCGATTCCGGAGACCCTTCTGGAATCGGAGATCTTCGGTCATGAGAAAGGCGCGTTTACCGGCGCTGTCGGCATGGTTCAGGGGAAGTTCGAGTATGCGGACGGCGGCACGCTGTTTCTTGACGAAATCGGAGAGCTTCCGACAAATCTGCAGGTGAAGCTGCTGCGTTTCCTTCAGGAAAGGACGATCCAGCGCGTGGGAGGAAGGGAAGATATTCCGGTGAATGCCAGGATCCTCGGCGCGACGAATGTCGATATCGAGCAGGCTATTCAGACCGGGAAGTTTCGTGATGATTTGTATTACCGGATTGGCGTTATCTCATTAAAGCTCGCTCCCCTGCGTGAACGGGGCGACGATATTCATCTGCTCGCGAATGTTTTTCTGAAACGCTTTGCCGACGGTCAGGGGAAAAAAATCAGGAACTTCAGTCCTGCCGCGCAGGACGTGCTTGCTTCCTATCACTGGCCGGGCAATGTTCGGGAGCTTGAAAACAAGATCCAGCGCGCGGTTATTCTTGCCGAGCATGCCGCAATAGAGCCGGCGGATCTCAATATCAGTCCCGGGGCTTCGGCAGCTCCGCGGGGTGTCCGCGAGGGGGTGTCGCTGCGTGACGCGCGCGATCAGCTCGAGCGCGACATGGTCCGGTGGGCGGTCGAGAAAAGCGGAGGCAATGTTGCCAAAGCATCTGATATGCTGGGCATCAGCCGCCCCACGCTCTATGACATCATGAAAAAGCATGGCGTGGCGGGCGAATAGAGGAGGACACCAGACCAAACGGCAAAGACGAGGACGGACGGCTGAAACAGAAGCTGAAAGAGAGAGCAAGGCGGGGCGCTGAAACCATCAGCGCCCCGCCTCTCTTTTGCACGGATGCGTTACGTGCTTTGGCTGGTTGCGCTGTCCTGCCGTGTCCGCAGACGCGAGACGCGCTCGCTGAGCAGGGAGATGATTTCGGTGGCTGCTCCCAGAATCTCATCCGCGCCGAAGCCGGCTCTTGTCATTTCCCGGTAGAAAGTGCGGGATAGGATTTTCGCCATTTCCGCGGTGTTCTTCCCGTCAAGCGTTATGGTGCCGTCCTGAAACGGCGCTGATTCCTGGGAGATGGCGAAGTGCAGGTAGCGCGATTTCAGAAGATTCTGGAGCTGGACAACCTGAAGCGACCGGCCGACGAGCAGGCCGGTCAGTTTGGCGATCACAAGGTCGGCCCCGGTAAAGGCAGCCCTTCCCTGCGGTTCACTGAAGTTGATGACTCCGGCGACTGATTCTTGCATGAGAATCGGCGCCGACAGAAACGAGGCGCTGCCGGCGCTGGGGCGGCGGGCTTTCGGCGCAAAAGGCGAGCAGTCGATGTCCTCAATGCACAGGGCCTGTCCGGTCATGACGACATGCCCCGCGATGGTCTCATCAAGAGGAGTTTCCTGAGAGACGGCTGATTCGGGCAGATGCCCGATATGGGAAGAGACCTTGAGGCGAAACTGTTTTGTTCCCTCTTTATGCTTCAGCAGCATGATGGAGCATCGTCCCGCCTGCAATGCCGCTGCCGCAAGCCGGACCAGCTCGTAGAGCGCTTCATCAACCTGTTCCTGCCGCTCGATAAAACCGGCCATGCTGACGAGGCGGTCTGCGATATCCACGGAAAGGGGTTCACTCCGTTTTTTTTCCATTCCGGATCAGCATCTCCTGAAGTGTTCAATGTTCTGATAGAGTATACCGCATCAAAGAGCGAAGGGGAAGAGCCGCGAAGCGCGGATAGTCGGTCTGGTTCAGGCGTTGCCGGACGGAGTATGGTCAGAGCTGTCCCGCAGAGCGCCCTGGACAACCCGTTGAAAAGCCGCGACAACCGTCGGGTCGTAGAACGAGCCGGCGCCCGCAATGAGTTCGTTCATGGCCTTCTTCGCGGACATTGATTTGCGGTAGATTCGCTCCGATGTCATGGCAGTATAGGCGTCGACAACAGCGAGCATGCGCGAAATGAGCGGAATAGCCTCTCTCCGGAGTCCGGCCGGGTATCCGGTGCCGTCATAGCGCTCGTGATGGTGCAGTATGGCGCTGCGTACGACATCGGAAATCTCAAACTGACTGATCAGACCGATACTGCTCAACGGGTGGGCGCGGATGACGGTCATATCCGCGGCGGAAAGCTCTTTCTTTGCGGTAATCCGCGTGTTGATGACCGAAAGTCCGAGGTCGAACAGCAGAGACGAATACAACGCATCCTGCGTGTCGCGCTCGGGCAGCCTGAGTTCCTGCGCGAGGCTGCGCATGAGACCGAAAATCGGGGTTCTGCGGGGCGAATTCTGCACCGCCTCAATCAGGTAGTCGAGCGAATCCAGATGCATTTTCAATGCGCTGTCGGTGAGGGAAAAGCTCAGCATGCCTTCAATAACAGTGGCGATTCGTTCCCCAAGGGCGATGGCAAGCGCGAGATCGGCTTCGGAGAACGGTTCTCCTGAGCGCTTGTTGTTCAGGTTGAGCACTCCCAATACCCGCCCGTGCCTGACAATCGGAACCGAGAGCAGCGACTGGGTGCTGTACACGGGCATGTTGAGCTTGAGGGTCCGCTCTTCGGTTTCCACATTCTCGACCAGCCGCGGCAATCCTTCGAGCGCAACCTTGCCCGCAATCCGTTCGCCCAGTTCGAGCCGGGTCTTCCGCACAACTTCCGGGGCAATGCCGTGCTCGCCCTGAATCGTGAGCTGGTTGGTCAGAGGATCGATAACCATGATGGAGCAGGTGTTCAGGGCCAGCAGTTCGCAGATAAAATCGGCAAAGCGGCTCAGTACGCGGCGCGCCACTTTTTCACGGGTGGCGCGTGTATTTTGTGGTATCAGAATAGTGGCTTCAAATCTGTCCATTCTGTTATCCGCCTGCAGTTCCCAGCAATTCGCGTCGATGATCTTTCGAATGGTGCCGATGCGCATGCGAAGGTTAAGATTTTCTAGTCCGGTGTCTCTGCCCGGATCCCGCAGCAGCGAAACAATGGGTTCTGGCAGCCGACGCGGGACGCTTACCTGAAGCCTGGCGTGCGAATTGTCGGAGGCTTTCAGCGCAATGACGTCTCCCTGCTGCAGATACGGCATGGCCATCTCCAAGATGCTTATCACCAGATCGGCGTACCGGTTTTTATCTACCAGAAGAACGGCCGGATTTTCCTGCAGCGATGTCGCAAGCCGCACCGACGACTTCGCGAGCAGCGCGCGAAGCGCTTTCTGACCGGTGATGTTTTCGATGAGTTCGCGGAAGTTGACGGGCAGCGCATTGCCGGGGCGGTTGTAATCCTGCGGATGCAGGCAGGTGAGGAGCGTCTGGACGGTCTGGAGCATGCGCTCTGCGTCCTGATTGATAATCTGGTAGAATTCGCGCTGCTCTGTCCGGGCAAGTGTCGGATTTTTCTGAAGAAAGAGCGCGGCTCCCCGGATGGAGTTCAGCGGAGTGCGGAGGTCGTGCGAGCAGCGGATTGCAAACTCCGTCTCCATCTTTCTCATCTGGGCGATGCAGGCATTGGCATCTTCGAGTTCCGCCAATCTCGCCTTGAGCTGACCGTGGATGAACGCCCGGTCGAACGCCGCTGCCGCCTGATTCGCGAGCATCTGGATGAGCTTGAAGTCAGCAGAACTGAAGGATGTCCGATCCTGCTTGTCGGCGACGTTCAGCACGCCGGCTGCAACGGAGTTTGGAACGACCGGACAGCAGATGAAGGAGTTGGTCTGGTAATAGCCCTTCCTGAATGAGCGGAGCGTTTCGTTGTGCTCGATGTCCTGTATCCAGTACGGCGTTTTTGTTTTGACAACATGACCCGCGATTCCCTTGTCGGCCTGAACTTTCCTGTCGCCAAGCGCATCAAGATCAAACCCGCGGGCCGCGATGATGCAGAATTCCTTGCCCGGAAACTGGAACATGAGCGAGGCGCGCTCAGCCTGCGTTATCGTGGTGGCGCAGTCAAGCATAAGATTGCTCAGCGTAGCGATGTCGTCGGTGCAGAGCATGGCGGATGAGAGTTCCTGCAGCGCGTCAAGCCGCGAATCGGTTTTGTCCGTCCAGTCTGCCGGTTGTTCGCAAGATGTCATAATAACCCTTAATGCAATTTAGCAATAAACATTCCCATAGCATAACTGCCTGAATAATCAGGATTTATTTGTTTCCAGCGAGAGCGGTATTCTTAAAAATGTAAATAAAACCGACAATTCTGTGAAAGAACCCGACAGTGTGTCTGTGGAGCCGCACGGGCTGATGAACCCCGGGATTTTCATTTGGAGTCTGAAACTGAGGCTTCGACTAAGCAAATTTCTGTTTGTTTTCGTAATTCAAGCTCCCCCGTTCCCCTCTTTTCTAAAGATTCAGGAGGGGGCGGGGGGGTGAGACGCGAGTGTAAAGTGTAAAGCACTTTGTCGGATTTCTTTACAGTTTAGAGGCTCTTAAACTGCCGGCAATTTTAAATATCGGATGTAAATCAATAGGTATAATTTTTGGCTCGCTTTTTGCTCTAACTTTCTGTTAGAGGATATTTAAACAGTTTTTGGTTTTTGGATAGGAAGCGGGTATTAACCGAAAAACAAAATTTTATATGAGGAGGCGTGAGATGAGACGCATGATGGGTGTGATATGTGTCGTGATGTTGCTTTTTTCTGTCCCGGCGTGGGCGGGCTTTACAAACGGAGGCTTTGAAGACGGCAATTTTAATGGCTGGACGCGGGCTGGTGGATATTTCTATGGCGGGACGAATTATTGGTATACAGATTCGGGCGATTCTGCCATAATGACGGCAGGAACGGACTATCTGACAAACCACAACTTGCAGAAAGTTTTGCCGGGATATGGAACGTATTCGGCGCGTGTTAATTTTGAGGACTGGGGTGCTCGATTCTCAACTATCGCACAGCAGGTTAATTGGACAGACGATATGATTTATTTTGCTTTCGCCGCAGTGCTTGAAGAACCGGGCAATCTCCATCCTGATAGTGACGCGCCTCATTTTTCGATTGTCCTGAAAGATGTAACGTCAAATGTGGTTCTTTTTTCGAAATCGTACCAAGTGTATGGCCTGGATCCCTCTTGGAAAAAAGGCCTTTACGGCGGACCGAATGATGGTAGCGCACAGTGGTGGTACCGCCCTTGGGAAATCGTCTCAATTAACACGTCCAGTGTCAAGGGCCATGATCTTCTGCTGACCCTGCTGGCGTCAGACTGCTCATGGACTGGACATGGCGGTTATGCGTATCTGGACGGTTTTGGTGCTGTTCCGCCGCCGGATCCGGGCGCGGTTCCCGAGCCGTCTACCTACATGCTTATGGCGGCAGGCGTGGCCGGGCTCGTATTTATCCGCAAGCGCTTCCGGAAGTAGCCGGCAGGGCGTAAATAAAGTAAAGAGCGGAGCGGGTATTATTCACCCGCTCCGCTCTTTTTATTTTCCGGAGCTTCCTCCTCTTCTTCTTGCCGGATTTTTCCCAGCATTTCGGATCTCTGTCTCTGGAGCTCGGCAAACGCGGCATGAAACGCCCGCGCCTGTTTTGCGGGGAGGGTCTGCATGTGGGCTATCAGCGCCTCGCAGAAGTGCCAGGTGCAGCGGAACGGCCGCTCGTGGCGGGGCAGCCTGCAGCCGGTCGGATTCAGAAACTGGCAGGGGTCGGTCTCGCCGCGGTGGCGCTCGTAGCGCGGTATCGGCAGGTTCAGGGAGAAGGCGTACACCAGGTCGTGCAGATCAAACGATCCGTGGCGGTCGATGCAGCAGACATTCACGCAGCCCGGGCAGATGACGGCGGTTTGCTGCTGAATAAAGGGATCGACCGCGTCAATCAAGTCGCGCACGCGTTCAGCCGCCACCCGGGCAGCATTGCATTTATGAGAACCGGAGCGGAAGAAGCCGGATAATTCCTGAATTGCCGCGTCCCACTGCGCGGTGTCGCGCCACGAGATATCCCATGCTATTGAGCCGAACCGCTTCATTTCCTTATGGTATAGTAAACCGATATGCATCCGCTACATACAGCCAGATCTATTGCTGCGGCAAAGGAGCGTGCCGCGTGAAATGCCGGTTTTGCCAGGCGAAGCTCCGGCTGGTAGTCGGCTGAGCGCGCGTGCTTCTGGCCTGCGCGTCGTGCGGGCTGATTTTTCCGGTTCATGAGTATCTGGATGAGATTGATGAGGAGGCGTGGCGGCGCATCGGCGAGCGTCCGTGCAACCGGGCATGAATATGAAGCAGCCACAAGCTGAGAACAGCCCGACTCCGCATTTTTCATCCGGGATGAGATGAACAGGGCTGACAACAGTTCCGGAGGATATGCCATCGCATTCATTATTATTGACGGCTACAATCTGACAGGCACCGGGCATCGCAGTCTTGAGAAGGCGCGCGAGACGCTCTGCGAGGCGCTGATGGCGTACCGCCGCGCGAAAGGGCATGATATCACCCTGGTATTTGACGGACACAAGGGCGGACCTGGACGAGGCAACAGAGAGGTTCGCGGCGGAATTGCGGTTCTCTATACAGGACAGGGGGAATCGGCGGACGACGCAATCAAGCGTATAATCACGCAGGAGCGGCGCGAATGGATCGTGATAAGCACCGACCGGGCAATAGAGCACTACGCGTGGTCGCACGATGCCGTGCCGGTTTCATCCGCCCGGTTTGAGTCGATTCTCCAGCGGACAGTGTCGGGCTTGGCGCGTCGGGAATCTGGTGGAGCTGAAGAAGATGCGGCAATGCAGATACCGGACGAGGAGTACGAAGACTCTGATGCCCCCCGCTCCGGAAATCCGCGGCGCCTTTCAAAAAAAGATCGTGCCCTGCAGCGGGCAATCAGAAAACTGTGAGAAGCTCTGCAGACGGGAAGCGCGGAAGGCCGGTGTCAGCCCACCAGACTCACAGCCGCGCCTGAAAAATAGAACGCATGGTGCCACCACTCAATACATTGCGTCCTGCCGACACCATTACGGTGGGGTTCGTCTCGTTTCTGCTCTGCCTGACGATATTCTTTCGCGAGCAGATTCCGGCGGCGAACATGCTCTTGCTCCTCTACGCGCCGCTCATCGGGTTTCAAATAGTTCTCGTCCGGATATGCCACTGGAACCGGGGTTTGCAGATTATCCGCGATATTGTTTTCCCGGTCGTCTCCATTCTGGTTGTTTTTGACAGCCTCGGACTGCTCGTCCATTTCATTCATCCGCAGGACATTGACCACCTGCTCATCCGGCTCGATTATCAGCTTTTCGGAGTCCACCCGACCGTGACGCTCGAGTCGGTAACGCATCCGCTTCTGATCGACATTCTCCAGCTTGCGTATACCACATATTACTTTCTCCCGATTGCCATCGGGGTTTCGCTCTGGCGGCAGGGAAAGCATGCGGCGTTCCAGTTTTTTGTCTTTTTGATTCTGCTCTGTTTTTATCTTTCTTATCTCGGCTATATTTTGTTTCCCGCGCTCGGCCCGCG
>JBBIQQ010000089.1:3084-9023 GCA_037442225.1 Nitrospirota bacterium | reverse complement strand
AAAGGTTTCGTGTGTAGTCATTCCGCTTCACCATTACCGGCTCTCCCGGAGCAAATTCGACAGGTCGATCGAAACCTTCCCGCTCAATAGCCTTGGTGTGAAAAAAGCGATTCACGGCTTCCGTTCCGGTCTCATAAACATTCGTCGCGCAGAGTATGCGGAAGCTTTCAAAGTGGTCAAACAACCGGGTCAAATCATGAAGGTTCTGACCTTGAAAACCCTCCCTGCCATAGTGGTAGTGTTTACTGACCAGATTCCGGAACCCGCTCAATTTGAGGACAACCGAAGAATACCACAGGTCGCAAAAATTACTGAGGATGGCGTCTGAAGATGATGCATCAAGAAACTCAGCGCCGGAAAAGTTACAGTCGTTCACTGAGAAACGGCTTGTGACAAGCGGGGACGCCGGATTCCAGAGTTCCTCTGCGGCACCGCGCCGGATCGCATCTGCCAGCAGATATATCTTTCTTCCTTCAGGATTGTCTTCCCGCATCCGGAAGTTTTTGGTAAGGCGGACAATACCAAGCTTGAAGCATGGGGGAATGACTTCCTCAAACTGCATCAGCTCTCCGAGCACCGCTCCGGCATCAACCGAGGGCAGCTGGCCGGCATCGCCGAGGAGAATAAGCAGCGCGTCTTCCGGCAGGGCACTCATCAGCCGTTCCATGAGAGCGAGATCTATCATCGATGCCTCATCCACAATCACGGCTCGTCCGTGCAATCTGTTGTTCTCATTCTTCAGGAACATGTCGAGCTGGGGGGAGTATCGCAGCAGTCGGTGGATTGTCGTGGCTTCAGGAATGCCGTCCGGGTCCCCGTCTGATGCGCCCACGTTCATCATTCCCTGCAATGACTCGGTCAGGCGGTTAGCGGCCTTGCCGGTCGGCGCGGCCAGCAGCACATCCTGCGGATTCAGGTCAAGCTTCATCAGAACCTTCAGTATCGATACGACAATGGAAGTCTTCCCTGTTCCGGGACCGCCGGAGATAATTGATACCGGATACGTGAGCGCAACGCTGATGGCATGTTTCTGTTCATCTGTCAGGCAAAGCGGCTGCCCGTCAACCTCGTTCAGATATCGCTTAACTTTGTCCTGCGGAAAAACGCTGGCACTGCGCCCGCACAACGTCGCCATGCGGTCACAAAAACTGAGCTCCAGATGAAGCATTCGCTGGAGATATAACCCGCCGGCATCGACAATAAGCGGACTGAACTCTCCGGCCGCGCCGATAAGAAAAGGCGCGGCGCGTTTTTCGATCAGATCCTTCATCTGTTGCAGAAGCACTGCAACCGAGGTACCCGGCTTATCCGGAGTGGCGCCGTCGCCGCTGCCGAGCACAGCCATAGTCATGTCATCCAGCTCACCCCCAAGGGGGAGAAATGTGCCCCCCTGCTTAACCGCAATAAGAGCACAGACGGCAAGAAGCGTAAGCGCCTTTTTTTCATCGGGCATGAGAGACGGGGCAAACGAAGCAAGCTCAGCCGCAAGCTGCACTGTCTCTTCTTCCAAACGAAAAATTCTGACCCCATTCCTCACCCGATCAAGGAACTGTTCATAGCCGGCACTGTCAGGGTCGAGTCCCGACAAGCCTTCAAACGCGAGCCGAGCCGCCCCGCAGGCAGACAAACGCCGTGCATTATTCATGGCTGCGCTCTTCAAATAATCGGCCGGCAATAAGATCTTCCTCAAATGCCAGCAGTTCCTGCCAGGAAAGGCGCGTCACGACCTGCCCGGTGCCCTGAGCGCCCTCCGGGTGCATCCCGCGGACAAAGCAATACACCACGGAACCGATGCGCTCATCGTATTCCGGCTCCGTATGCACCCTGAGCATCCTGCACAGTGCTGTCAGATAAAGCCTGGACTGCAGCGCATAGTTGGCGTCATAATGCACCCGCAGCGCCGGTTGCTCGTAATCGGAAAGAACATCGGTCTTCCAGTCGAGCAGGTGCAGTTTTCCGCCATATTCGAACACCATATCGATGAAGCCTTTTACAAAGCCGCGCTCTATCCGAACATCGGCCCACTGCGCTGATGTCAGGCGAGGATGGTTCTCTTCAGGGTACGGATAGAGGAATTCAAGCTCGCGGGCGGTCCGCTGCACCGCTGAAATCCGGGGCAGTTCGCTGCTGTCGGCCAGAAGGACTCTGCTCATGAGCGCATTGAAGACAAGCGACAGCAGGTAGTCTGCATGTATTGTATCGACACCCGCACGGACGGCCGCCTGAAACGCCACTGCCCGGATATCTTCTGTCTTGGCCCACTCAGCATATCCCAATGCGTTGCCGGGGAGGCTCTCAAGCGGGACGATCTCCATAACGTGATGCAGCGCCTTACCGAACTGCGGGCCGCTTGGCGTATCATCCAGCCCTCCCCCTTTGCCTCCCTCAGCAACGCGGTCGTCAAAAATGCTCTCTTCGTCTCCTGCTGGCGCGGCGTATCCGCCATGAGATCTCTTCATCCGGGAATATGAGGTTACTTCAAAGCCGGCATGCCGCTTCCGCGCTTCGCCGAATCGCTCCGTCTCATCGGGCAGATCCAGAAGCTGAGGAGGAGGCGACCATGGCTTCATTGCCTCATATGCATCTTCTGCTCTGTCTGCATCTGAGACAGCGCCGAAAGGAAGTTTTGCAAAGACGAATCCGCCACGTTTCAGTGCGCCCTGATCCGCCAGAATATCTTTAAGCCGATTATTCATGATCTTGTACATGCCGGGCTTCGTTGTAAATTTATCAGGGGAGATAAACGGCAGATACAGCCGTGCTTTTGCGCGAGTCGCCGATACATACAGGAGCCGCCTGTCTTCATCATCGCTTTCCTTCACGGCGCGTTGTTTCTGCTCATCCCCTCCGCCGAGATGGAGAACTGCCTTGCCTTCTGCGTCATGATACAGGTAAAACGAATCGCCGGCCCCAGCAGTATACCCTCCGTACAGGAAGACCACCGCAGCCTCAAGCCCTTTGCTCTTGTGCATGGTCATGATCTGGACAGCTTCCTTGTCGGTCTCCAGCCGCCGGACGGTTCCGTCCTCCCTGGCAGGCGTTCGCGCTTCTCTGATAAAATCGGCAATCATCTGGTTTATGTCTGCAAGTTCTTTCCCTCCGCCGCTCGCCTCTTCCAGCATCATCTCCAGAATATGCAGATAGTCCGTCAGCTCACGCTCTGAATCTTCAAAAAAGATGGCTCTCCGCACAAGACCGCTTTCGTTGATCAGCCCCGAAAAGAGTTCCGCGAATTTGCGGCGGCGCGCGAGGGCATTCCACTCAAGAAGCCTCTTTACCAGCGGCTCTGTTTCCGGCAGGTTCCTGCATTCCAGCAGGCGATCCAGGGGGATGCCGAAGAACGGCGTCCTCCAGGCTCGCAGGCGCCGCGATTCATCAAAGGGGCTTTCGATGGCGAGCAGCAGATCCCGGATATGTTCGGCCTGCGGCGTCTTGAAAAGACCGTCCAGTTTGTAAAAGGCGAAGGGCAGTCCGGCATCCCGCAAAAACTCTGAGACACGTCTGCCTTCCGCCTCTTTTCTCGTGAGAATGAAAATGTCGCTTGGCTTCAATGCCTTTCGATTGCCTCCGGCGCTCTCGGACAATACGATAGTCCCCTTGAGGAGTGAAGCAATTTCGGCGGAGATGGCACGGCCAAGCACATTCAGATAATATCCGGCGGAAACAGACTTTCTGTCAGTGTCGAGATCCCAGATAACGACAGGAGCTATATCCTTGCCCTTTGTGTCGAGAGCCAGAAAATCGGGCTTGCCGCATGCCAGCGGCGCGTCGTAGGTAATGTCTCCCATGAAAAACGGCTGCGCGCAATCCTGACGGAAAAGCTCGTTATACGCTCCCACCAGCTGGGCGGTAGAACGATAGTTGCTCAGAAGGGGAACGGGCGCGCTTTTCAGACAAATGGCCCTGCGCGCCGCAAGGTAGGTATACACGTCAGCTCCCCGGAATCCGTAAATTGCCTGCTTGGGATCCCCGACAAGGTAGAGGATGTTCTCATTCCCGCTCTCCAGAAAAATCCGCTCAAATATCTTCCACTGCCGTTCGTCGGTATCCTGGGACTCATCGATCAATGCAAACCGGTACCGGGAGCGGAGCGCTGCCAGCAACGACGCCGACTGCGATCCATTGAGCGCTTCCAGCAGGTGACCAATCATATCATCGTAATCATACAGCCCGGCAGCCCGCTTTTCCTGATCGAGCCGCTGCTGAACCAATGGAAGAAAAAGCTGCACCGCTATGCCCCTAAGGGGCATGAAATGCCGCTTCACATCGGCGAGAGCGTCGAGATATTTCTCGATTTCAGGATCCCACGGTTTTTTCGGCACAAGTGCCTCTTCGGTATACTGAACCCATTCGGGGTTCAGGTCCGAAACTACATAAGTCAAGCGTAAGGGGTTGCTCCAGTCCTCCAGCACGCTGCTGAAAAAATCAACTCGCTTTGCCAGCGCTTTTACTGTCTGGGAATAGACCCCGCGCGCCTTTGCCTCCGCCGCGATGCGCTCCTTAAATCCTTCCGCACAAACAATCCCGGCAAGGGTCTTAAATGCCGCCGTCAGCGGTTTCTCATCAAACACCGGCAAAATGAGCCGCTTTCTGGTGTGGCAGGAGTAAAGAATCTTCCTGAGTTCGTCAATCGTATGTCCGCTTGTCAGCCAAGAGTCCAGACATGCGGAGAGATCGTCCCTGCAACTGATGTCGGTCCTGAGAACCTGTACAAACGCGTCTCGAAATGAGATCTCTCCGTCCACCAGCGACTGCTTGAACAGCCTGCCGCTGCTGAATGCGTGTTCACTCATGACACGCTGAAAGAAGCTGTGAATGGTATGGATGGGCGCCATATCGAAGCTGAAGAGCGCACGATCGAGACGCACTTTTTCCTTAGGACCAATTTCCCAGAAATGCCATGGCCTTCCGGAACAGGGGGTTGCTGCCATGACTTTTTCGATCATGCTTCTGACCCGGCTACGGAGTTCTCCTGCGGCCCGCTCCGTATACGTAAGAACCAGAATGTTGTCGATATTCACCTTCTCCGTCAGGAGCAGCTCAACAAACAGGTGCTCAATCGTATAGGTCTTGCCGGTGCCTGCTGATGCTTCGATAACGGCGTGACGATCTTTCGGAATCGCCTCAAGAATGACAGGTCGCTCGTAATAAACCCGGCGGGTCATGGTTTCTTCTCCCGGCCTCCACCAAACATGCACTCGAAGAACAGGCCGAGACGCCGCTCCGCCAGCATCTCAGCATCCTTCGGCGGGGCGTAATCCTCCGCGCGCACCGGCCCGAATGAGCAGCTGTTGCTCTGCCTCGCATTCTCAAGCACTCTGGTTATCATATCTTCAAGGCTACTGCTCTTTTTCTGAAGCTTCCAGTTCATGATAGCGTCCAGAGGCAGCGTATAGGCGTGAGAAATCATGAGCATATCCTGCGCGGCGGTCATGAGAAACTTCCGGCCTTCTTCCGGATTGGGGATTCTGAATATCACTTTCTTAATGCCGTCGGTAAAGAGCACATGCACGGTAAAAAAGCCGTCTGCAATCATGCCGAGCAGAGACAGGCAAACGCAATCGAGAAACGGCTGGAGCAGATAAGTGTATTTAAACGATTTTTCATTCTTAGGCTGACAAACAATTCCGTGGAGCATATCCTTCGACAGAATGCCGCTTCTGCCGGACAACTCTATCTGTTTCTCTATCTGTTTATTGGGCTTGAGATTCAAGAGTACGGGCGGCATCGCCACGCTCGCAGCTCCGCTGTCATGCCCCCTGCCGAAAAACGCCTGAATGAGAGCCTCCGGGGGGGCGTCGTCCGCCGATAGATATTTACTACGCCATGCCTGTATTGTTTTGAGTTGTCTGCGCATCTCGGCCTGCTTGAAAAATCCGGTCGGTGTCTGCCCTTGCATTTCACTGACACGCACCCGCTCGGCGTATACATCGGCAACA
>JBBIQQ010000089.1:0-3070 GCA_037442225.1 Nitrospirota bacterium | reverse complement strand
AGTCTTCCGAGGCACTGCTGTTCCATGCTTGCACAAACGTGTCGCGCTGATTGAGAAGTGATCGCAGATATGGCGTCTCAAACGATTCTTCATTGCGGACAACGGGATCATCGAAATCTTCTTCCCTCAGCCCCAGCTGAAACAAGGACCATCCCTGCAACGGGCACTCCAGGAACTTCCGGATCGTCCCGAGCGGAATTCTGCCGTTATCTTCATATTCACACCGTGCCGACTTGGGCGACCCAATCATTCCCAGAAGTGACTTTGCCTGCTGCGGAAGCTTTTTCTCGACCACATCTCTGTCGGGAATTCTCCCGCCGCCTGCTTTCCTCAGTGACAGGCTGAGCGCCGCCGCGGCTGCTTCAGCCCGCGCATTGGGAGAAAAGTTGGGCATTGCGGCATCGCCGGAACCGTAAAGTGAAGGGAAGTAGGCGGCGTCAAATCGGCGGAGGGGATGTTCGACAAGAATACGCCGCATGCCTGCCGCTCCCACATACCCGCGCTCAAGCATGAACTGCAATTCTTTCACAACCGATGACGGCTCTATCGTCTCGCCAGTCTGGCTGTCGCGGGAGACGTAGGACAGATAAAGCCTGTCACGCGTTGAAACCATCGTCTCCAGAAACATGTACTGGTCCCGTTCGCGCGCTGTCACATCTCCCGGCATTCTGCGCCACCCGCGCAGGTCGAGCGGATTCCGCATGTCGCGCGAGGGAAACCTCCCCTCCCCCATTCCAAGCACAAAAACCACCTGAAACGGAATGGGCCGCATCGGCAGAAATGACGAGACGCACACCCCGCCGGCCAGATAGTGACCGCGAACCCCGGTTAGTCCGGAAAGTCCGGCGAGAACAAACTCCCCCGCTATCCGGTAGGAAATCCGCGCATCATCTATCTGGCACTGCCGCAAAGATGCGACAACCTGCAGGCATTTCGCGAGCCCCTGTTCATCATCTTCCGAGTCAGTACCGATATAGGATGTGATGAATCCCTGAAGGAACGTTGCCCAGTCAGAAAAGGTCATCTGCCGCTCCAGAGCGAACCGGACATCCGCAAACAGAGACTTCAATATGGCCAAGGCAAGACCTGCGTTCGGCAGGCTCCCAAGCCCGAACTCTTCGGGCAGATACTCCCCGCTCCGCAAAACATCTGGGAATGTCATACTGCAGCCGCTTCTGAGCCCACCCATGAAAGCCCCGAGCGCAAGCCGCCGCATGCCTTGCTGCCAATTGTAAAGGTCTTTTTCAATGTATGTGCCAGCATGAGCCGCGTGATCCTGCCCATGAAAAATCCCGGTTTTTTCCGCCCATGCGATCCATTCATCAACGTCCGCCCCGGGGAAGCGGGCCACGACAGACGGATGGGTAATAAGCCTTAACACGTCCCCCCGCAGAAACGAGCTCAGCGGCAGCGCCAGCAGGAGCCGCACCGCATCGAGAACTCGCGAATCTTTCACAAGAGCGGCATCGCTTATGGAGTGAGGAATTTCATGTATTTCCCGGAAAACTGACGCGATATGGGTGCGATACGTGTCATACTCCGCGCTGTCCGCGATAATGACCGCAATGTCATGAAAGCGCAGCCGCGCATTATCGGAGCCGCCAGCTGCATCATTCTGAATGACGAGTGACCAGATTTCATTCGCGACCACTTCAACCTCTCGCTGAATACCCGGGCAGGCAAGAATGCGAATGCTCTCATCGGCACTGAAATCATATCCGGCGGGCGGTTCAGCGCGCTCCTCTTCCCGGAACAAAATATCATGCTGAAGAAGATGAAGCACCGAGACTCCGCGATCAAGCGGATCCATAAAATCTTCCGTGAAATCGCAGTCGGTTATGGAATTCAGGATATGAATATGTTCTCTGCCGGGACGCCCCCAGAGGCGCAAGGCCGGCGTCTCCGCTGCGTCGTCAAGATGAAATGGATCTTCGCTCGCCTCAAGCTCATCATCCTTGAGTTTCCGGCTCCGCCGGATTCTTTTAGCCTTCTCGCGCAGTTCCTCGGACATGGAGCGGACATCCTCCCAAAACTCCCGGCACGGATTCAGCGCATACATTCTGATGTCGTGAGTGAACGCTATCGTGGAAAGAATTCTCAGATACGCGCGCGACATATAGGAAAAACCGAAAAGATGCAGGTCGTGCGGCAGGGTGATGGCTCGTTCCGAAAGCTGCGACAGTGCCTCGGCATAGGCACGATATGGTCTGCCCTCCCCGTCAGCAGCATGCGCGAGACTCCCGTCAGCGCCGAACAGCATATCCCAGAGTGAACGCTGCCAGCGCTCATTCGAAAAGAATGGTTCCTTTGCTGCGACGAAATTGCCCTGACGCCATTTTCGCAGCATGCTTTCCCGTGACAGGGAATATTCCTCAAACACCCGGGAAAGTTCAGAAGCCAGATGAAATGTCCTGAGGTCACGTTCATCCGCGCTTTTGCCCGCCAAAATATAAGTTGAAATCTCCACTGGGAGCCTGCATTCCCGATCGTGTTTCACGCCGCTCCGAAAAAGAGAAACGAGCGCGCTGTGTATCACGTCCCTGGTTATGATGACACCTGCCCTGCCGTTATCCGTGAGGACTGCCTGGAGAAACTCCTCCAGATAAAGAAACGATATGTTCGCGGCGATGCCGGTTGTGCGAGCAATCTCAAAATTCAGCCAGGTTCTTAGGTTCCGATTCGGCACAATGATTGTAGGGGAAGAAAAAAGCAGGCCCGGGCCGCCCGCGCAAAAAGCCCGGCTGCTTTTCACCAAAGCGCCCACCAACTTCCCGAGATCGTTGGAATACGTCAGTCTCAGCACTGTTTCCTCCCCGGTAGTTTTATTATGCCTGAAGACCTCTCCCAAATAGTGTCATATGTCTGTTTATCTGAAAACAGCCGGAAAGAACCCGGCATCCGGGTCAGGACGGCGCGGGAGAGACGGAAAAAATGGCCCATAACAATGCAGGATCTGCATTTTTGTGTCGGAAGGCAGAAAAAAAGGACCGCATTTCTGCGATCCTTTATGGGTTTTTGGCGTCCCCAGCGGGATTCGAACCCGCGTTACCGCCTTGAAAGGGCGATGTCC
>JBBIQQ010000088.1:6771-9212 GCA_037442225.1 Nitrospirota bacterium | reverse complement strand
GCAGGCATTGACGGCGATGGCCATGCGTCGTCTGCCACGCACCGGCAGGTGAGTCTGCTCGGGATTGAAAGCGTGCGGAAAATGCAGCAGATGGGTCTTGATGTGAAGCCCGGCGACTTTGCCGAGAACATCACGACCGAAGGGCTTGATCTGCTTGCGCTTCCGGTCGGCACGCGTCTCAGAATCGGCCAGTCTGTACTCGCCGAAGTTAGCCAGATAGGCAAAGAGTGCCACACCCCCTGCGCCATTTATCGACAGGCGGGTGATTGCGTCATGCCGAAAGAAGGTATTTTTGTCCGGATTTTTACGAACGGTACGATTAAAGTTGGAGATGAGATTCTTGTCTCTTTCCGGCAGCCGCTCGAATATCACGACGTGGACACCATCCAGCCGCCGCAGCAATGATTACGGTTGCCGTCATAACTCTCAGCGACAAGGGTGCGGCCGGGCGGCGCTCGGATGAAAGCGGCCCGCTGATAGCTGAGATGCTTGCCGGGATTGCCCAAGTGAGGCATTATGACATTCTCCCGGATGAACAGGAACAGATAAAACAAAAGCTTTTGCAGTATGTGGGTGCGGTTGATCTGATTCTTACAACCGGCGGAACCGGGCTTTCGCCCCGAGATGTCACCCCTGAGGCGACACAGGCTGTTATCCAGCGTGAAGTGCCGGGCATCGCCGAGGCGATGCGGCTGGAAGGACTCAAAAAGACCAATCGCTCCATGCTCTCTCGCGCTGTTGCCGGAGTCCGCGGGCAGACCCTTATCGTGAACCTGCCGGGGAGTCCGAAGGCGGTACGCGAAAATCTGGCAGTCATTCTCGATGTTCTTCCGCATGCGGTAGAGAAAATTAAAGGCAGCGCCTCGGAGTGCGCCCGATGAATGAAATTTCGTTTCCGCTCGCGTTTCTTGCGGGAGTCCTTTCGTTTCTTTCGCCCTGCGTGCTTCCGCTGGTTCCGGCATATATTTCGCTGATTACCGGCCTGTCGGTCAGCGAGCTGAAGGAGCATCGGCGGATGAAGCAGGCGCTCGGCAAAACCTTTGCTTTCGTAGCAGGCTTTTCGTCGGTCTTTCTCGCGCTTGGGGCGTCGTCGTCCCTTGTTGGTCGTTTGTTTCTGCAGTATCAGGATGTGGCTCGCGTCGGGGGTGGTATTTTGACCATCATTTTCGGACTCTTCGTTATCGGGTTTGTGAAGTTCGACGCGCTGATGCGGGAGCGGCGGTTTCAGGTATCCAATCGGACCGGCCTCGCTGGCGCCTTCCTCTTCGGAGTGAGCTTTGCGGCAGGCTGGACGCCCTGTATCGGTCCGATTCTCGGCACGATTCTGGTATATGCCGGTACGCAGGGATCTGCCGGCTACGGCCTCGCGCTTCTGGCTGTGTATTCGCTCGGACTTGGCGTGCCGTTTGTGCTTGCAACGCTTGCTCTGAATGTGTTTTTCTCATACACGAGAAGGCTTCAGGCCTTCATGCGGGCAGTAACCGTTCTGAGCGGCCTTGTGCTTATCGGCTTCGGGATTCTGCTTCTGACGAATTCCTTGGGGACTTTTGCTGGGTACTTTCCTGATTTCGGCATAAAACTGTGAGGTGTCATGAAAGAGCGATACGAATTTCAATCTATTGAAGAGAAGTGGCAGCGGTATTGGGCTGAACGTCAGATTCACCGGACCGATACCGATACGGCGAAGAAGAAATTTTATTGCCTCGAAATGTTTCCGTATCCTTCAGGCAAAATCCATATGGGGCATGTGCGGAATTATGCGATAGGCGACGTCATCGCGCGGTACAAGAAGATGCGGGGCTTCAGCGTGCTCCACCCGATGGGCTGGGACGCCTTCGGCCTGCCCGCGGAAAATGCTGCAATCAAGAACAACCTTCACCCCGCGCAATGGACTTACGAGAATATTGAGTCCATGAAAAAACAACTTAACCGCATGGGGCTCAGCTACGACTGGGATCGTGAAGTGACGACCTGCTCGCCGGAATATTACCGCTGGAACCAGTGGATTTTTTTAAAAATGCTGGAGCGCGGGCTCGCGTACAAGAAATCGTCATTCGTGAACTGGTGTCCTGACTGCGCAACGGTTCTGGCAAATGAGCAGGTAGTTGACGGAGGATGCTGGCGGTGCGATACCGTTGTTGTGCAGAAAGAGCTTGAACAGTGGTTCTTCCGCATCACGGAGTATGCCGAGGAGTTGCTGCAGGGCTGCGACGAACTGTCCGGATGGCCGGAGCGCGTTGTCGCGATGCAGAAGAACTGGATTGGCAGGAGTGAAGGTGTTGAGGTCGATTTTCCGGTCGAAGGCAGCGATCAAGCGCTCCGCATTTACACAACCCGGCCTGATACGCTGTTCGGTGTAACGTTCATGTGCATAGCGCCAACGCATCCCATGGCCGCGCTCCTGACGGCGCTGAAGGCCGCGGACGTTGCCGAAGCCGACA
>JBBIQQ010000088.1:0-6761 GCA_037442225.1 Nitrospirota bacterium | reverse complement strand
ACGGATGACGTGGCGGGCCTTGACGCCGTGAAGGCTAAGTACGGCAAGGAAGACGAAAAAGAGGGCCTCAATACCGGCCGCTATGCGGTCAACCCGCTTACAGGCGACAAAATCCCCATATTTATCGCGAATTTTGTTCTGATGGAATACGGGACCGGCGCCATCATGTCGGTTCCGGCGCATGACCAGCGCGACTTTGAGTTTGCCGGCAGATACGGATTGCCTGTGAAAGTCGTCATTATTTCTGAGGACAGCGCGGAAGCGCGGAAGACCGAAAGCGTAGAAGTTAAAGAACTGACAGAGGCGTTTGAAGGCGACGGCATTCTGGTCGCATCCGGTCGGTTCAGCGGCCTCAGTGGCGCTGACGCGCGCCGGAAGATTATTGAGTTCATCGAAGCGCAGGGTTACGGCGCAGGCCGAATCAACTACAAGTTGCGCGATTGGGGCATTTCGCGTCAGCGATACTGGGGGACGCCGATTCCGGTCGTATATTGCGTTGCGTGCGGCATAGTTCCGGTGCCTGAAGATCAGCTTCCGGTCATACTGCCTGAAGACGCCCCGCTTACCGGCACCGGAGCCTCCCCTTTGGCGGAATCTTCCGCGTTTGTGAATGTGTCGTGTCCCGGGTGCGGGGCGCCGGCCCGGCGAGAGACTGACACTATGGACACGTTTGTCGATTCATCTTGGTACTTTATCCGCTACTGCTCAAAAAAAAATGAAGACTCATTCGCGCGCGGGAACACCGACTACTGGATGCCGGTGGATCAATACATCGGCGGCATTGAGCATGCGGTTCTGCATCTGCTCTACTCCCGTTTTTTCACGCTGATATTGCGTGACATTGGGATCATCGGCATGGGAGAACCATTCAGGAATCTTCTTACGCAGGGGATGGTCTGCAAGGAGACCTGGAAATGTGAGGAACATGGCTGGCTTTTTCCGGAGGAAGCCGCAAGCGGCGTTTGTTCACACTGCAACAAGCCGGTCGACCGGGGCCGTGTCGAAAAGATGTCGAAATCGAAGAAAAACATTGTCGACCCTGACGCGCTCATTCAGCGGTTCGGCGCAGACACGCTGCGTCTCTTTTCGCTTTTCGCGGCACCGCCTGAACGCGATCTTGAATGGTCGGACAAGGGGGTCGAAGGTGCGTCCCGGTTCATCAATAAACTCTGGACAGCGGTTCGCAGGAATAGCCGCGAGGTGCGCGCGGCGCGGGCCGGTGCCGCGCCGCTTCAGAATGCTGCCGCAACGGCATTGCTCCGCAAGACGCATCAGACCATCCGCAAGGTGACGGATGATATCGAAAAAGATTACCATTTCAATACGGCCATTGCTGCGCTGATGGAGATGGTCAATGAGATAAGCGGCTTTTTGCCGAGGGACGACGCGGACCGCAACGCACTGAGCGCAGCGATTCGCACAGTGGTGCTGCTGGTATCTCCGTTTGCGCCCCATGTCGCGGAAGATCTCTGGGAATCGACAGGAGAGCGGGGAAGCGTTTTTGAGCAGCCCTGGCCTGAATGGGATGCCGTTCTGGCGAAAGATGCGGAAATAGAACTGGTCGTGCAGGTCAACGGCAAATTGCGGGCAAAGATTCTTGTACCCGCAGGTCTTTCTGATGATGCGGCGCGAGAGATGGCTCTCGCGGATGGGAAAGTCGCCGAGCATACAGCCGGCAGACAGATCGTCAAGGTTGTTGTCATTCAGGGCCGGCTGGTAAACATTGTCGTGAAATAATAGCAAGGAGAGCTTCGTGAATAAATTAATCCTGCTCAGCCTGATCGCCTGCCTCTTCCTGATGAACGGTTGCGGCTATACGATGCAGTCGCGCTCAAATCTGCCGTTTCATGAGATTGATCTCGGCAGGGTAGAAAACAAGACCCACGAACCGAAGCTTGAAGACCGTCTCGCACGGGCAATTGGCTCGGTCTTTCCTGAATACGGCTTTGATATTTCTCCGAATTCCCGCTACCGGCTTGAATGCGACATTAACGCATTTACCATGTCGGTGCTTTCTGAAGTTGGGCTGACCGCTGCCGAATACCAGATAGCGACCGTTGTAACAATCCGCCTCGTGGACACGGGTAGCGGGGAAATAACCGTGATAAAGCCAGTAAGCCCATTTGTAACCTTCTTCCGCTCAACGGGACGACTCGAGTCGGTTATGGCGCAGAAAGAGCTTGCAACAGACCGGGCAATGCGCGATGTGGCGCAGCGCGCCGCGCAGGAGTTGATCTACAAGAAGTATCTGTTTGCTCCGGCGCAGCCGCCTGCGGGCGAAGAACAGCCGCAACCGGCAAAATGAGCCAGAAACAGTTTCAGCAGGAGATCGGCAAGAGGCTTCCACACGGTCTCTACCTGTTGTCGGCTAATAACGAATTTTTGCTCTACGACGCGCTGAGCATGATCAGAAGTGTTTTCGGAGCGGCCGATCCGTTTGCGGTCGAGGTTTTCGACCTTGGGTTCCCGGAGGACTGTCCGCCCTTGCCGGAGGTTGTCGATATTATGAGAACTGTCCCTTTTTTTGTATCCCGCAAGACAGTGGTGCTCCGAAATCTTCAGAAGCTCTCGAAAAAAGATGTGCCGAGAATTGAGGACTATCTGCGGTCTCCTGCGTCGAGCACGCTTCTTGTCATGCTGCACGAGGGGAAAAGCCAAAAAATGCTTGCTCCGGCAGCGCTGAAGAACGTGAAGTCCATATCGATCAGCATACCGGAGCACGAAATTCCAGCATTGGTGCATGAGCGTGCACGTGCCAGAGCCGTGGATCTGACGAAGCAGGCCGTTGACGAGCTTATCGGCGCAGTCGGCAAGGACTTCGGCCTGCTGCAGGCGGAACTCGACAAGTTTCAGTATGCTGGGGTGGGCGGAAAGGTTGATGAAAAGACGATGCGCGAGGTGGTATTTGCCGGCGCTGAATATGGGGCATTTGATATCATCAATGCGCTCAACTCCGGTGATATGAGAGAAACCTTCCGCAGATACGAAAGCGTGAAGAGAACGGCAGAGCCACATAAGATTCTCGGCGCATTCAACTGGCACTATGCCAAGCTCGGTGGCAGCTCAGGCGTTTCCGTGATGCAGCTGCTTCATGAGGCGGATTTTGCCATCAAGACATCGCATCAGCATGTTCTTGAAAACCTTCTGTACCGGCTTGCCAGGAATCGATAGTCAATGCGGAGCCAAAAGTAAAAAGCCAAACAGCAAAGGGGAAATCGCGCTTGCGATTTCCCCTTTGTCAGATTCAACTGAAAAGTTACGCGATTGCCGTGTTCGCTTTCTTTGTCAGGCGGGAGATTTTTCTCGAAGCGGCATTCTTGTGGATAATGCCTTTGGATGCCGCACTGGCCAACGTCTTTACCGCGGTCTTGAGCGCAACGCCGATGCCGTCTTTGTCCTTGGATGTCAGCGCAGTCTCGAGCTTCTTGATATACGTCTTTATCTCATTCGCCTTGGACTGGTTGCGCAGTTCACGCTTCTCGTCCTGACGCACGCGCTTCAATGCGGACTTATTCTTCTTTACCGGTGCCTTTGCTGCCATGTATTGCCTCCGTTTCAGCTCAGAATGAGTTACTAAATTAGCATAATTCTTAACAGAAAATCAATGAGTGTGGTACAATTTCTTCCGGTACCGCGAATGAATTACAAACCTATCTCCGTCGAGGCGCTCAGACGCTACTCTCTGGCAACCCGCTCCAGCAAGGTTTCGGTTGCCGGGCTCGGCCTGCCGCACACAGCGGGGCAGAGCTTTGCGGATTTTGTGCGAAATCTCCCCGGATTCCTTGCTGCAGATGACCTGCGGGCTGTTGCCCGGGCTGTCGTCGAGGCTCGAAAAAACAGCCGCCCCGTGGTTCTCGGCATGGGCGCACATCCCATCAAGGTCGGCCTGTCCCCTATTATTGCCGATCTTATGAAGCGAGGTATAATAACCGCATTTGCCGGCAACGGCGCCTGTATTATCCATGATTTCGAGCTTTCCTATGCCGGGTGGACTTCCGAGGATGTTGCGCAGGAACTTAACGCAGGAACCTTCGGCATGGCGCTCGAAACGGGGCAGAAGCTGAACCACGCCATCACGAATGGTGTTGCGGCCGGGATGGGCATCGGCCGCGCGGTCGGTTCATTTGTAGCCGAGTCGGAATTCAACTGCCGGGACAAGAGCATCTTCGGTACGGCCGCGAAGCTTGATATTCCGGCAACGGTGCATGTCGCCATTGGCGCGGACATTATCCATATGCATCCGGAGGCAGACGGTGCCGCAATCGGGGAGGGGAGCATGCGGGATTTCCGGCTGCTGACTTCGGTGGTTGCCGACCTTGAGGGTGGCGTGTATATCAATCTCGGGTCCGCTGTTATTCTCCCCGAGGTTTTTTTAAAGGCGCTGACAGTTGCCAGAAACCTTGGCAACCGGGTGGATGCCTTTACCACGGTGAATATGGACTTTATCCAGCACTACCGGCCCCGTGAGAATGTTCTTCGCCGGCCGACCGCCGTTAAGGGGCGGAATTTTGCCCTGACGGGCCATCATGAAATCATGTTCCCGCTTTTGGCTGCAATGGTGCTTGAGGAACGCGCGCAATGAGCCTTTTTATTGACCAGGATGCGTGTATCGGCTGCGGCAGATGCGTCGAAATCTGTCCGGCGGTCTTTTTCCTCGACGAAACGCTCGGGAAATCTGTCGTGCTCGACGAGGATGCTTGTGATTATGCCGGTTGCTGCGAAGCAGCGGCGGAAAACTGTCCGGTTCACGCAATTACCGTTGAGGAAGAATAACCTTCCGCCTGCAGTACAGTGCTAAATCTTTCGCCACGAAAAAAGAAAAGCCCTCCATGGGGTAGGAGGGCTTTCTGATATCCGGAGCAAAAGGGGGCTTTGCCCCGGAAATGAAGCGCCAAGTGTCTTCCGCAAGTACCGACTGACGCAAAATCAAACATCAGACGTTTCAGCTATCTCTCTCATAACTCTACTGATTACCGCTTCGGGAAGCAAATTAAAAATAATTGTAGAACGATAAGCACGGCTAATAGGATTATGTGAAGAAAAACAGGCAACTCATTAGGGGTTTGTGTTAAATAGGGACTTGCGGTCCATAATCATAAAAATACTTAAAGCAACGATATCCTGCATAGTGCCAAGAAACCGGTATTGTGGCAACGCATGGTTCTGTTCATCCTTATTGACTTTCGATCTGCAGATGAAAAGAATTACCAGGATTGTCTCGCTCAGGTGAAATGCGGAAGCTAAGCCATAAGCTCCTGTTCCCCCCCCTCTGTTTTGGAGGCAGCGAAGGAAAAGGCAGAAACAATCAGATGAAGGGCTTATATTCCATGATGGTTTTCACCTTGTCCGCGCATTGTTGATTCACCAGTTTCCCGACAAGGTACAGCGACGCATCAATTCCGGCTGTTATCCCGGCTGCAACGACAATTTTGCCGTTGTCGACAAACCGTTTGTTTTTCACAATTGTAGCCGTTGGAACAAGCTCCTGAAGCTTGTCGAATGAGGAATAGTGCGTGGTCGCCTGCAAACCATTCAGCAGCCCGGCTGCCCCCATGAGAAGCGCTCCGGTACATACCGAAAGCACATATTCCGCGGAAGCGGTGGTTTTGACAATCCATGACTTGACGGCATCATTATACATCTCACGGCGGGCTCCGAGTCCTCCGGGAATGACAAGAATGTCAACTGCGGGATGGTCATCAAATGAGTATGACGGCGTAACCGTTACCCCATGGCGGGTCATGAACGCTTTTTTCTTCTGTGACACCGTATAAAGTAAAAAGGGGTCAGGATCCATTCCGCGGTTCGCAATTGAAAAAACCGTAAGCGGCCCACAGAAGTCGAGATCCTCGACATCCTCGAAGATCAGGATGGCAACGGTTCTCTGTTTCGTCGGCATAAGGACACCTCCAGTGTGGTTTCTGGTAAGAGCATACCATAAATAGAGGCAATCCTGAACTGCTCCTGATGAGGTTTGTTCAGCGCTGTCCCCACGGATAAGGGATGCAGAGACTGATCAGAAATCCAACAACCGGGAGAACCCCGATGCACTGCAGGGCGAAGGGAACCCCGTAAGCATCCGCAACCATGCCGAGCAGGGTTACGCCGACGCCTCCCATTCCAATAGCGAAGCCCACTGTGAGCCCAGAAGCCATTCCCAGATTGTTCGGGAGAAAGCGTTGCGCCATAACAATCGCGCTGGTGAACGAGGAGATGAGCACCATGCCGAGGATGGCAAAGATGAAAAAGATTGCGTACATTCCTTCGGTAAAGAAGATGAGCGGAAAAATGAGCGATGTCAGTCCGAGCGAGAGCACAAGGGCTTTTTTGTGCCCCCATCGGTCGGCCAGTGGTGCTCCGCTCAGGGTGCCGGCCACTCCGCCAAGCAGAAACGTTGTAACCAATGTGCCCGCATAGAGCGGATCCCCTTTGATGTGATCAATATAATAAAAAGGGATATACGTCATGAGTCCGAACTGTGTCGATGAGCGTGCCACGACGCTAGCTATTAGCAGTGCAAGTCCGGTGACGGCACCCGGCACCGGAGGTGTTTTTTCCTGTTGCCGTGCAGCACGTGCCTCGGTATGGCGAGACAGCGTTTTCCATGAGGAGAGTACCAGAGCGATAAAGATAATTGCGGGCAGAGCCATGAGAGGCAGGTACTCGATTCCACCGAACACTGTCATGACTATAATAGCGAGAGTCGGGCCGAGGGCAAACCCAAAGTTGCCGCCGACGGTGAAGATGGACATTCCGGTGGC
>JBBIQQ010000087.1:0-9250 GCA_037442225.1 Nitrospirota bacterium | reverse complement strand
CACGGGAAGGGGAACCTGTACCTGCTCGACAGTAGCGGCACCCTGATCTTTCATCCGTCCCAGCCGACGATGGTGGGCAAAAATATCCATAAAACTGAGTTCTCCTGCACAAGCTGTCATCTCAGCTTCAATCTTTGGCAGGATATCGTGCGCGGCAAGTTCGGGCCGCAGGGCCGGTTTGTCGCTCCCTCCGGCGAAGATCGCATCATAGCGTTCTCAAAACCGACAGTAGCTGACTCATGGATTGTATTTGTATCTGCTCCGGTGTCGGAAATTACCGCAACCACCCGGAAAAGCATGACTTTTTATTCCTATCTAATTATTTCGATACTGGCCACTACGATAACAGTTTCAACAGCGCTCATTTATTTCAACCGCAAGCGCGTGCAGGCAGAAGAAGTCGAGAAACGGCAGAAACAGATGGAGGTATACGCGCATGAGCTTGAGGATAAAGTGCGGATGCGCACATCAGAACTCTTCAGCGAGAAAGAAAAACTGAACAGCATCGTGAGCGCTATCGGCTCGGGAATTATGCTTCTTGACCGAAAGGGGATAGTACAGTGGACAAACCAGTTCATGGAAGAAATGGCGGGGGTGAGCATTATCGGCAAGTCGTGCGAGGAACTCTGCGCCGATTGCCAGGTTTCAGGTTCGCATGAAGACAAGAATATCCAGACCGTCATAATGTCCGATATGTTCGGGAAGAAAGGTCACCATTTCCAGGTCACCACAGCACCGATCCGCGATGATCTCGGGGAGATCATCGGCTATATCAGGCTGATCCACGATGTCACCGAGATACGTCGCATGGAAGAGCAGTTGAGCAACTCGGAGAAGCTTGCTGCGGTTGGCCGCCTTGCCGCAGGCATTGCTCACGAAATCGGCAATCCGCTCACCTCCATCTTCTCCTTTGTACAGATTCTTCAGGAAATCGAAGAGGATGACTTCAAAAAGGACAGCCTGCGGACCATCTGTTTCCATGTTAACCGTATTACTGAAACACTCAAGCAGCTGTCGGGATTTTCAAAGATGCCGGTCGGCGAGCCGAAGGAGTGCCAGATAAACGACATCATCGAAACCTCAATCAACCTCATTCAATATGACAAACGGGCGAAAGACATTGCGATTGTCAGCAACCTCGCGCCCGAACTGCCCTGCATCCTGGTCGACGGCAACCAGCTCTCACAGGTCTTTGTCAACCTGATCCTTAACGCGATAGATGCGATGCCCGAAGGAGGCACACTGAGCGTAAGCAGTGTTCTTAGAGGAGACGAAATCCGCGTTAAGTTCCGGGATACCGGCATCGGCATCCCACCTGAAGACATTTCCCGCATCTTTGACCCCTTTTACACCACAAAGGAAAAAGGCACGGGTCTTGGTCTTTCGGTCAGCTATACCATGCTCAGAAAAATGAACGGGGCGATGACGGTCGAGAGCGAGGTTGGCCACGGCACAACCTTTACCATCCGGCTTCCGGCGAGGAGGAGTTAAACGATATGCAACCACGCATTTTGATTATTGACGACGAGGCGGACATCTGCAAGGCGCTTTCGTTTCTGCTCAACCGGCAGGGCTATCAGCTAACCTGCGCAAGCAGCGGCGAAGAGGGGATCGCGATGCTCGAAAAGCATCAGTACGAGATGGTGATCACTGACCTGAAAATGGGCAAAATTGACGGGATGGGCGTTCTGAAGCGGGCGCGTTCTCTTGCGGCAGACATGCCTGTCGTCATCATGACGGCTTTTGGAACGATAGAATCGGCGGTTGAGGCGATGAAGCATGGCGCGGCTGAATACATCATGAAGCCCTTTTTGAATGAGGAGATCAAGATCACCGTGCGGCGCGTCCTCGAACAGCGAAGAATTATGCAGGAAAACAGCGCCCTTCGGCAACAGATCAGCCAGCGCATAGCCTGCCGCGATTTCGTCGCAAACGCCGAATCAATGATACGCATTGTCGAGACTCTCGAAAAAGTCATTCCCACGAAGAGCAATATCATCATCCTCGGCGAAAGCGGCACCGGCAAAGGACTTATCGCTGAACTCATTCACTGCAACAGCCCGCGGCGAGACAGACCGTTTATCTCCATCAACTGCTCGGCAATACCGGAAGGTCTGCTTGAGTCGGAACTGTTCGGTTTTAAAAAAGGCGCTTTTACCGGCGCGGTAGCCGACAAGCTCGGCCTTATCGCAATGGCTCATCAGGGCACGCTGTTTCTTGATGAAATCGGCGATATGCCCCCGACACTGCAGGCAAAGCTGCTGAAAGTCCTGGAAACCGGCGAAGTCCTCGCTCTCGGCGACACCCGTCCGCGCATAGTTGATGTGCGGATAGTCTCCGCGACAAATGCCGACATTGATGCCCGACGCAAAAGCGGGCGGTTCCGCGAAGATCTCTACTGGCGCCTCAATGTCATTGAAATCAGGGTTCCCTCGTTGCGTGAGCGGCCTGAGGACATAGAAATGATGGCGAAACATTTTGTCCGATCATTTGCTGAAGAACATCAGAAGAAGGTGACCGGAATCGATCCGGATACGCTCGCGGCCCTGCTCGAATATCGCTGGCCCGGAAATGTACGCGAGTTGAAAAATGTTATTGAACGGGCCGTTGTGCTTACCGACAACCAGATTCTCATGACGACGGATCTCCCCGACAAAATCGGCGGAAGCCGAAACATGGCCAGCTGTTCATCATTGAAAGTCTGTCTGAACAATTATGAGCACCATCTCCTGCTGTCAACCTTCAAGGCGCACGGCTCCGACAAGGAAGCCACTGCGAAAGCCCTGGGGATCGACCTCGCGACGCTCTATCGGAAATTGAAAAAATACGGCATTGAAAACACATGACCCGCTGGGATTCTCTCGGAGCAGCCTGCGGAGGACTTGTCGGCCTGGCGATTGCTCTCGGCATGGACCTGCTCCTGAGCGAGGCAGCGGGCTCCAGCTGGCGGGAAGCGGTTGCGCGCGATCTGAACGCGTTGCTGAATACGCGCATTGCCGCTGACAGCACTCCTGCTCTGTTGGGAGCGGCTCTTATGGTGCTGAGTATCGTGGCCGTCGGCGCGGGGGCCGGCGTGGTGTTTGTCCGCATTGTCCGCCGGTTTTTCAGAATCCTGCTGTCAGAATAATGCGAAATCCTCCGCAACCTATTTATATACGCAATCTCGTAATCAATCCGCCTTTGCTTCTGGCACCTATGGCTGGGCTTACCCATAGCGCGCTCCGGCAGATTATGGCCGGCTTCGGCGGAGTCGGTCTTTTGTCAACAGAGATGCTTGCGGCAAGGCGGCTGCCGACCGAAAATCCCCGGCTTTCGCCATGGCTGATCAGGACTGAAGCGGAAACTCCACTCTCGTATCAGCTCCTGCTTTCTTCAGTAGAAGAGCTGCGGCTGGCCATAAATGCGCTCTATAAGCTGAAGGCTGATGCGATTGACCTGAACATGGGCTGCCCGGCTCCCACTGTGAGCAAATCCGGAGCCGGCGCCAAGCTGATGGAACAGCCCGAACTGGTCCGCAGTATTGTGGCCGAAGCGCGGAAGCTCACCCATCTTCCCCTGACCGCAAAAATCCGGCTCGGCAGCGAGCTCGATGACACAAAATTGCGCGCTTTCTGCATCATGCTCGCAGACGAGGGGATCGATATGATTTCGGTCCATGCGCGGCTCAGGGACGAGTCTTTTGCGCGGAAGCCTCGCTGGGAGTTGATTGCGAAAGTGAAACAATGGGTCAGAATTCCGGTTGTCGTCAACGGCGGTATCTTCTCGGTCGAAGATGCGGAAAACTGCCTGAACACTACCAGTGCCGATGGTCTCATGCTTGGCCGGGGGGCTGTGATAAAACCGTGGCTCTTTGCCGAAATTGCGCGGGAGGTCTGCGGCTGCCCTATCGAAAAGCCGGTGGTTGTCCTCCCTGAAATGTATTGGCGCTTTATCGATCTACTGACTGAGTTTTTCCCTCCGGAGCGACGGCTCGGCAGGCTGAAGGAATTTACCCACTATTTTGCCAGAAACTATAAGTTCGGCCACCTTCTTGCAACGCGGGTGCAGAGCAGCCTCAGTGTAGTTGAAGCGAAAGAGCGGGCTGGCGTTTTTTTTTCAAACAACGTATAAAGATTAGAGTCAAAGCTCAAAAAAACAAGGTAATGCATAAACAAATTGGCATTCTCAAACACAACGGTACCATCAAGGTATTTCCGGTGCAGGGCCGGACACGCCGAGCGGCAGTTTCTTTGGTGCAAAAGCATACGAATCCAGGGAGTCTGTACTGTACGGATGAGTGGCAGGCCTATGCTTCGCTGAGAGTTCGCGAAGAGCGCATAGTTATTCGCAAAGAACGGGAATGTCCCAAGGACAGAAACCATATTAACTGGATCGAAGGATTCTGGAGTTATGCAAAACATTGGCTCTATCCGTACCGGAAAGTGCCGAAGAAATTCTTCTATTTGTATCTGGGAAAAATCAGATGTCTATTCAACCATAAACGCGAGGATATTTCCCCTTACATTATTAAAACGGCTCAAAGCCACTAATTATGAACGAGTTGCAAGATATTTTGGTCCGTTTTGCTTAGGTATTACCCGGAAAAAAAGAGGCCTGAAGCAGATATTTCCGCTCAGGCCTCTGGTTGCTGGTTGTCCAGCTATTTCCTGGCAGGCTTCATCAGCTTTGCGTGCCCCTTCACGCCTATATGACAATTCGTGCATTGCGCGTTCATGGGTGAAGCGGTTTTTCCGTGGCACGCTCCGCAGTACTTGCCCTTATCGAAAGCCTTGTGATTGAAATCAGCAAGCTTTTCGGTTGAGCCGCCATCCATGCTGAAAAGCTTGTCGTGACAGGCATTGCAACTCATGCTCAGGCCCTCGACATGGCTTTTGTGGCTGAAGATGACTGTCTTGACCGGCTTGACAAAGAGTACGTCGCCGCCGAGACCGCTCTGTTCGGCTCCCGCTGGCATGCCATGCAGAACGAGGACGGCGCCAATCAGAATCGCGAGAACAAAGAAGGTGCTGATAATGAGGCGTGAACTGGCTTTTTTCTCTGTGCTGTTCATGATATTCCCTCCTTCTCTATCCACGCGAATAAAAGACATTCGGAGCCACGCCGGTTTCGGGGCGGAGCACCCAGACGGTCTTCTCGATCTGATGGACCATTCGATAGACTTCACTCGCCGGATCTGAGAGATCTCCGAAGACTCGCGCCTTTGCCGGGCATGCTTCAGCACATGCCGTAGTCTTCATTCCTTTGGAGAGGCGCGAGGCAAAGCAGAAGTCGCACTTGTCAACTGCCTTCCGCTCTTCATTGAAATAACGGGCATTATACGGGCATGCAGCAACACAGGTCTTGCAGCCGACGCATTTTTTGCTCTCCATTATGACGATGCCGTTCTTCTCGTTCTTGTACGTGGCGGTTGTCGGGCACGCCCTGACGCACGGCGGTCGATTGCACTGATTACAGAGCACCGGGATGAACTCCCGCTTTGTACCAGTTGATTTCGGCGCCTCACGTTCGAGAATAGCGGTGCGATAACCATATTTCGGAACCTGATTCGCCTGCACGCAGGCTTCCAGGCAGAGTTCGCAGTCGATGCAGCGATTCTGGTAGATGAGCATACTGTAATGCGGCTTGTAAGGATATTTCTGGACATGCCCGCCCGATGCGAACGCTCTTTCCACCGCCGACGTGAGCGACAGTATCGCACCGCCGGCAAAAATACCGGTTACCGCAAGGCCGAGCTTCAGAAATGCCCTGCGCTCCATAAACGAAATCATGCCGGATCTATCCGCACTGTTTTCGTCAAAATCGATACCGTTTATCTTCATATCGCTCCTCCCTTTCCTTGAGCACACCACGGACGGCAGAAGGAGAATCCTTCATGCCGCCCGGCATAATAAATTATTCAGTTCTTTCGGCTGTTTCCAGCGCTGGCAGCGTCTCCGCATGTGTTTCTTCGGCGTGGTCCTCAACGCGGTGAGCAGCAAATATCTTCTCTCCGAGCATAAAGAGTGTTCCTACCAGACCGATGCCGCCCAAAACAATCAGGATTTCATGCGCGGAAGGCGTATAGCTGAGCAGCGTCTGGTACTCATTGACCGCCATCTCATAATGCGCGGGGACTATCTGTCCTACGACAACCAGATCATAGCGCATGAAGAAGATGCCGATTATCATCGATACTGAACCCCAGAACAGCATTTTCATGTTCGTGCCGCGTGAAAGAATATAGAGTGCGAGCGGGATAACCATGCCCGCAAGAACCTCGAGCGTCCAGAAGTTGAACGCATAGGAACCTGTCAGGAGGGCAAGGAATGCCTCGCGCTCCGCGTCGCCGCCGACCAGACCAGCGAGAATCTTCCATGTCTGGAAAAACATAATCGTGCAGATCATCAGAATGCCCACCTGCCGGGTTACGTCAACCGCCCGCGCCATGCTTCCCTGAATCGGTTCACGGTTGATCTTCGCCGCCAGCCAGGTAAAGAGGATGATGGCCGCGCAGCCGGACATCATGGCAGAGGCGATGAAGTATATCGGCATATAGGGGCCGTACCAGAACGGTCGCGCAGTCAGCATGCCGAATACCGCGCCAAGGTTGCTGTGCGCCGCGATACCCGAGACGACGCCGAGGAATCCCGCATACATAGCCAGTCTGTGGCGATCGAACTGCAGACAGGCGAACTCAATGGCCATGAAAAAGAGATATGCTCCGTACAGGGTTCCCATCCACCAGATGTTGGAGTGAAGATTCGGTGAAAGCACGTTATAAATAACCATGTTCATAACATTTTCCGTCTCGAAGAACATGACCAGAAAACCGGCGACAATGGTCAGAATCGACAGGTATACCGACCGTTTTGCAATCGGCATGAAATCCTTTGACCCGAAAACATGCCCTATTGACGACACTAGGCACAGTCCGGTCGATGTAACGACAAAAAATACATAGGTCGAGATCAGGATGCCCCACGGGACTTCCCTCGTCACATTATAGATATGCCCGTATCCGACTACAAATGCATGCAAGCCGGCAGCTATGCCCGCAGTCAGCAAGGCGGTACTAATGGCGAGCCATACATAATAACCTTTTCCTACGCCTGTCAGTCGGCTTACGATGGCCTGCCATGTCCAAAGCAGGCGCATTTCTGTAGTTGCATGAGTCGTTTTTGTAAGATTGTCAGACATGAGAGCCCTCCCCTTTCGTTGTTATGAGTATTTCGTGCGAAGAAGGCTATGCCTTCTTATGTTCCGCGTCATGATGTTCAACTTCAACATACTTCCGCTCACGTAGAGCCTGAGCGACCGTCCCGCCGGCCCATCCGATAAGGGAGAGACCTACCACAAAAACAAGACCAGTTACCAGCACGCCAAGCACCATAAATACGCCGACGACAAAACGAGGGGCAACCGCCGTTCCGAGCGGCAACCCGAAAATATGGCCGGCAATCTTCAGACCAAGAACTCCACCAATGAATGAGCTCGGCAGCAGCCCTACGATGGCAAACAGCACCAGCCCGATTCCGGCTCCGATGTACAACCCTCTCTTTGCTAATGCATTCTTCGTTTTCATGACCAGACCTCCTTCCTTTTTCCCTTGTGTCTTATATGTTTTCATGCGCATGGCGACGATGCACCAGCATGGTGAGCTGAGCCGTCATCCAGGCAATGAGCGCAGTCCCTATGACAAAGACAAGACCGGTTACAAGCACGCCGAGCACCATGCTAGCGCCAACGACTGCCCGTGAAGCAATTCCAGACTCAAGCGTTCCTCCAAAAAGAACCCCCACGAGCTTCAGCCCGAGCACGCCGCCGATAAATGAGCTGGGCAGCAACCCGACTATCGCGAAGATCCCCAGACCTGCAACAGCTCCCCAGCAGGCTGCCTTTCTTGCTCTGCTATTCTGGTTTTTCATGGTGACCCTCCCCCGATTGTTTTTGAATGTATCTTAA
The DNA here is from genome assembly GCA_037442225.1 of Nitrospirota bacterium. GTDB lineage: Bacteria > Nitrospirota > Thermodesulfovibrionia > Thermodesulfovibrionales > Dissulfurispiraceae > JAAYUK01. The sequence goes on along the minus strand of JBBIQQ010000087.1, from coordinate 1,309 downwards.
ATATTGCACGTTCCGTGCCATGCTTTTTTCATTGTTTTTATTGGTTTTATCTTTTGCATTTCTGCGAAAACCCCTCTGACCCTTTGCAAAACCGCAAAGAAAAAGTGCCGGATGAAGCATACCTGAGGAACTGCAGCTCTTCTCCGCCTATATCCCAAAACTGTTACCAGCCAGAAACAGGGTTACGCCCGGCAAAATGCTTCGCATCTATCACGAAGAATTCTTGAATGATCTTGGTTAAGTGGTATACTTGAATAATAAGGATTATAAGTTTTTGGAGGAAGTTAATGACTGGACAGAATCAGGTCACTGTCGGCAACGAGACCCTGCAGACTATACGCCGCCGCCGTAGCATAAGGTCATTCAGCGATCAGCTCGTCACGGACGAGCAGATACGGGTGCTCCTCACAGCCGCAAATGACGCGCCCTCTGCCCATAACCAGCAGTCCTGGCGCTTTATTGTGCTCAGGAACCGCAAAAAACAGGAACTTGCCGACCGCGTAAGCACGCGCGCTAATGACTTCCCCCGCCCGTCATCCGCACTGCTTCGCATGGCGGCACGGAGCATCATGAGCGCCCCGGTCGTCATTGCGGTTGCCAATACCGGTGAACTCATGAACCACGGCACCGACCTGTTTAAGGTTGAAAAAGAGATGGCCTTCGATTTCTTTCGTACCATGGAAATTCAGAGCTCAGCCGCAGCGGTTCAGAACCTGCTGCTTGCGGCGGCAGCGACCGGACTTGCTGCCGTCTGGCTCGGGATTCTTTATCTGATAAAGGACGAAGTCCTGCACTTGCTCGGCGAGCCGGAAGGTGAATTCATGGCGGTTATTCCGGTCGGCTATGCCCAGCGCGAAACCGCCGGTCCTCAGAAGCAGCCGGTCGATATGCGGGTGAAGTTTCTGGATTAGCTTATACTCGTTATACGCCAGAAACAAGATTGCGCAATGAAGGCTGTCAACGCAAAACAGCCTGTAGCAGCCTCGTTCCGTAAGGGCACGCTGCGGAACATATGCCGCAGTTCTGCCCGTTGTGAAATTGAAAATAATGCTTCTTTTTCCAGTCATCGCAGGCGTTCACATTCAGCATTTGCTCCCTCGGAATGCCCGGATACCAGGAACTTCCTCGCAAAGCCTTTGCCGGGCAGGCATCGACACACCGCATGCAGGTTCCGCAGAAATGGCGCGTCATCGGCACCGAGGCGGCAACAGGCAGGTTGGTGAAAACAGTACCCAGGCGAACCCATGAGCCAAAAGGACGGGTGACAAGCTGGCAGTGCCTGCCTACCCATCCGAGGCCAGCCCGTGTT
>JBBIQQ010000086.1:0-9329 GCA_037442225.1 Nitrospirota bacterium | reverse complement strand
AGAGATGGACCCCGGAATTCGGACAGTCGTATAGGGTGTAAAATATACGATTGAACCGGAGGGACACAGAACGATGAGCAAGACGAAACGGACGAGGTATTCGGCAGAATTCAAGGCAAAGGTAGCATTGGCAGCAATGCGTGGCGACGAAACGATAGCAGCGATAGCAGCCCGATATGGCATACACCCCAATCAGGTAAGTGACTGGAAGAAACAGGCAACTGAGGGACTGACGGACATATTTTCGAGTAAGACAGAACGTAGCGGAGCAATGCAGGAAACACAGCTGAAGGATCTGCACGCCAAGATTGGTCAATTAACAGTGGAGCGGGATTTTTTAGCGAAAGCCTTCGGACGATGAGCCACGCCCGGAGGAAGGAGATGGTCGAAGTCGATCATCCTCGGCTCAGCATCAGCCAGCAGTGTAATCTTCTGCGGATAAGCCGCTCCTCTGTGTATTACGCGCCGACAGGAGAGAACGAATTGAACCTGAAGCTCATGCGACTAATCGATGAGCAGTTTCTGGAAACTCCGTACTATGGAGCCCGTCAGATGGCAAGCCATCTTCGACGGCAGGGTTATTGCGTGGGCCGGAAACGGACACGACGGCTGATGCAGAAGATGGGACTGATGGCCATCTACCAGAAGCCGAACACCAGCGCACCTCATCCTGAGCACAAGATCTATCCCTATCTCCTGAGAGGCGTTTCCGTAACGCGGCCCAATCAGGTCTGGTGTGCAGACATATGCTACATTCCGATGCGCAAAGGATTCCTGTATCTCGTCGCCATCATGGACTGGTATAGTCGGAAAGTATTGAGCTGGAGATTAAGCAATACGCTGGATGCAGACTTCTGTGTAGCGGCACTGGAAGAAGCACTTTGCCGCTTCGGCAAGCCTGATGTCTTCAACACCGATCAGGGCAGCCAGTTTACAAGTCTGTCTTTTACCGAGACGCTGAGAGAATCCGGCATAAAGATCTCGATGGACGGCAAAGGCTGCTGGATGGATAACGTCATGATTGAGCGCCTGTGGCGTTCTATGAAGTATGAGTGCATCTTTCTGCATGCGTATGAAACAGGAAGTGAAGTGCGGTCAGGACTGCACAAATGGTTTGAGAGATACGACAAAGAGCGGCCGCATTCTGCCCTGGACGACCGGACTCCCTATGAGGCATACTTCAATCTGCCGCGCCCAGGTTATGCGGCAGCAACACTGGCGGCATGAGTGACGGTGGTTTCCACCTTATTTCAGCCCCAAAACTGTCCGAACGATGGGGACCATCTCTGTCCCCGACAGCGCCCCCGCCTGCGTTGCATCGCCCGGCGGAGGCGCCGCCAAATTGTACGTTGAATGGACATAAGGGGAAAATCGCGCCGTGACACTCGTGGTCGGGCTGAATCCAGAGGCAATAAGACCGCCAAGCCAGCCGATGGCCGCCCCGCCCACCGCTAAACCCGTGTTTATATAAATTCCTTGAGCCGCCAGCGCCCACCCGCCAACCGCCGAGAGCGCGGCTCCGATGACAACCATCGCAACAAAGATAAAAAGCCCGGTCCAGCCTGATTTGGTTTGCGACCATGTATACACGATCGTCTCATCGATCGGCATGGAATGGTTGTTGACCGCGTTCACAAACGAAACCTCGTTGCCGGCAACCCATGAAGGTCATTGTCCACGTTGTCTTCTCACAGTAACCAGTTCTCCACCGATACCCCAATTGTCTGTTTCGACCTCATCGATAACAACAACGGTTGTATTTGGGTTTTTGCCTAAGACATCTACAAGCAATTGGGTTGCTCCGCGAATGAGTTCCGCTTTTTGCTGCTGCGTTGCGCCTTCTCTTGTAATTTTGATATTGACGTAAGGCATAGACCTTTCCTCCTTTCTGGAATGCACTTTCAAGTGCTGTTTGGACTTTCCCTGGTTTTGTAGACATCTACCCGTTTCCACATAAAAGCCTTTTCAAACTCATAAGAGCTTATCTGTCCCAAGGCGCTGTGACGCCGGCTTCGGTTGTAAAACACCTCGATGCAGTCAAAGATGACTGACCGGGCTTCTTGCCGTGTTTGATAGATTCTACGTTTGATACGTTCCTTTTTCAAGCTGCTGAAGAAGGACTCCATCGCCGCATTGTCGCAACAGTTGCCTCTCCTGCTCATGCTCGGCTGCAGCTTGTTGTCCCCCGCTCTGTTACCTGTTTGATCGCCTGAACTTTGAACTCCGCAGTGTACTTCCGGTTTGACATGAACACCACCCGATTTGCTTCCAGATTGTACCTTTAAACTTGTCTGTCAAACCGGGAGGGGGGGGCCAAAAAAGCATTTACCACAAAATTATTGACACGACCGAACTGTAGGCAATAACTAACGCTCTCCCCGCTTTCCCCGGTCGCGACCGATCAGCGGGCCCGGCATTGCGTGAATCGAAGAGCTTTCGCAAGACGGACAGGTGTCAGGACCGCCTGTTCCGCTTGCCGCCGGCATCCATGTTTTCCTGCACGCGCCGCACTGATAGCCAGCTGCCTCCGAAAAAGCTATAACGCCGCCCTCAATGCGGAGCGCCTTGCCAGCTACAAGGGCCTCGGCGATTTTCCGGTGCGCCGCAGCAATAACCCTGCCGAATGTCTGTCGCGAGATCTTCATCTTTTCGGCAGCTTGTTCCTGATACATTCCTTCAAAGTCAGCAAGACGGATCGCCTCTACCTCGTCAATGGTAAGTACCACCTCTTCAAGATCAGACATCGGAATGCCGCGCGGCTTGAAGTATGTCGAAGCCGGCAGACCAGATACTTGTCTCTGACATTTTGGTCGTGACATATCTGCTCCTCTGAAAAATAACGGCCGAACCGGCTGAAAACAGCTCCTACAAGCCTTTCTTCTCGAACCAGAAAAAGAGTCCGATGGTGCCAATAACGAATGGCATGATGACGAACCAGTGGTTGACGCCCAGGACCTGCGGCAGTGTTATCTTGCCGTAGACGCCCCATGTCAAGACAGTTGCCTTCATCAGAGGAAAAGCTTCCGCGTAAATTGCCGCGCCAAGCAGCATCCCGAAGATGCCCCATAGTGCATCCCACCGGCCCTCACCAAGCGCGCCCATCTGCGTGCCGGGGCAGTAGCCGAGCACTCCCCACCCGAGGCCAAAAATGAGTCCGCCGACAATCTGGGCGCCAAGGATAGTCGGCTTCAGGTTCAGCTTGACCAGCCCCATGTCCTTGAGAAGATAAATGCCGATCATTGCGACCACTATTGAAGAAAGCATGAACTTGAGAATGGTCATGTCCATCAGTCGAAGCGCGCCAATCTGGCGTTCATATCGCAACACACCGCCGCGCTGAAGCAGAAATCCGAAGAGAATGCCGGTTATCAATCCGTAGATAAGAGGATTCATCGCCGCTCACCCCCTCCATACATCGCGCGGGCGGAAACCATCCCGCCGATAAAAAAGCATACAAGCGCCACAAAACCGCTGACTGCCAGCTGGAGCGAACCGCTCAGCCCGTGGCCGCTCGGTCAGCCATCGGCAAGTCGTGCGCCGAACATGGCAACCGCGCCGCCCAGAAACGCAAAGACGGCTCGCTTCCCGATGCTCGGACCAAAGCGCTTCTCCCACATGGGAGGAACAGCCTGTTTTTTGAAATCGTTGAACATAAGTGCAGCAAAAAATGCCCCAACGAAAATTCCCGCGACAAAGAGCGTCTGCCAGTCGACTATCGGCTTTTCCTTGATAAAATACTCCATCGTTTTGACCTTCTCCGGAGCAAACTGCTGCTCGATAATGCCAGCAGTACGGACAAATGTCGTCGACGCGCCGAGATATTTGTCCGCGAAGTAGACTGACCCAATAGAAACCAGTCCGCTCAGCGCCCCCGCAACATAAGGACTCCAGCTCTTGCCCTGCTCTCTCGACATCCTCGCCCCTCCTTGCAGCATCAAAACGTGAGTACGACAAACCCCTGCGCAGTATATCCTGCCATGCCGGGATGCCCATACATGTCATCCAGCAGGCGGAGCCCCTGCGCTTCAGCTTCAGCCAGAGTGCCCATCTTCTGTGAACATGCCCTGCACGCACCATCTACGAGTCCGAGGTTTTTCGCCTTGGTATAAAGGCTTGCCAATGGGTTGTCCACCTTCACGAGTTCGGGAATAAGATGCGTCGCCGCGCCTTCAATAACTATCTTTGCTTCGTATCCCTGCTCATGCATACGGAAAGCATTCAAAAGCACATGGACAAAACACATCATTTCACCATTAAACGCGAACAGCACATATTTCTGCATGGCATATCCTCCTGCAAACAGTATAGTGTTTCTTGTCCGGAATGCCTATTCGTCGGATAGCGCCTTCAGAATTTCGATCGGAGTGGTCTTCAGTTCCGAGACAGTTTTTCGTGATGGCAGCATGAGCCTTGCTGCTCAGGAGTCGCCTCAACAAGCACAAACTCGCTCAGCAGGTTATCAGCCATCAGGTCAAGATTCACGATCACTGTTTTTGCCTCTGCTCTGAATACTCTGATGCCCACAGCATTCATCTTTTTAAGGGCACTGCCTCCGAGACTGCCGGTGATTACGATATCCACGACGTTCGCATTCAGAGCCCGCAGGGGATTGCATCCGCCTTGAGCATGATCGATATCGGCATTGGGTATAATGGAAAATGACCTTGTTTCGGTGTCCACTATCATAAAAGACGGCGCCGACCCGAAATGATCCGCGACAAAACTATCAAACCCGCTATCAGATGCAATCGGAATACAAAACTTCATGGATAAACCCTCCTCAACACTGCCGGCTTAATGAGAGCAGCCGCCGCCATGGGAATGTCCGCCGCAGACTTGATGCGGTTGCAGCACTGCAAGCCGCCCCTGACGGATAAGCGCAAGATTCTCTGCCACGCTCGAAGCCCCGGCACGATAGACCGTTATGCCCGCATCTAGAAGTCGCGTGAGCGCTCCCGCCCCAATTCCGCCGACAACAATAGAATCGACGGCTGCTCCACCAAGCGCAGTGAGCGGACGGCAGGCACCATGCTGGTGATGCCGGTCGCGGTTCATGATTTCTGATACGGACCGATCCTCTGTATTCACCACAAGAAAAAACGGTGCGGATCCGAAATGTCCGAATACCTTGCTGTTCAACCCTTCTGACTGCTCAACCGGAAAACATATCTTCACAAACACCCCCCCTTGTTTTTTGCATATGCTCATTATGGCAGATAGAAACCCGCCGAAGCAAGCGACTAATCGGCACCCTATACAGACGACCTCTGCTTCCGCAAATCCCTGTTCATCTTTAATTCCGTTTTTTCAGCAATTATGCTGACATCTCCGCTGCGCATGACCTTCTGCACGTAAAGCGCAGGACTTGACATTTTTCATATAAATGAAATTAGATATATTTATGAGAAAAACGGTAGATTATTTCAAGCTGCTTGCGGACACATCACGCGTGCGAATTCTCATGCTGCTGAACAGGAAAGAACTGTGTGTGTGCCAGATAATGGGCGCGCTCGGGATGTCGCAGCCGCTCGTTTCGAGGAATGTTTTGCTCTTGCACAAGGGCGGCTTTCTGGATGATCGGCGCGAGGGGAAAATGATGTTTTATTCTCTGAAAAAAAGTCTGCCTGAGCCGCAGCGAACCCTGATGGCGCTGCTCAGGAAAGAGCTGTGCTCGGACACTCAGGCAAAAGACGATCTTCTCTCCCTGAAGGAGTGTAATGATTATCAGAAAAAATCTGGCAAGTGCGATATGGAAACGTACCTGGCTTATATGCGACTGAAGAAGGAAGGAATCAAACTATGAATCTGAGAGAGTTCACAAAACGGAGACGGCGCCTGCAATCATACACTTGGCTTGGGCTGCCGCTGGTAGTCATAGGAGGCTGGTTTTATCCGAAGCTCGGATTTCTTCTCATGGGCTGCATTGTCGGCGCACTTGGCATAGCGGCTTTTCACGGCCGCCAGTGGTGTGACTGGCTCTGTCCGCGCGGCAGTTTTTATGACCTTTTCCTGGACAAAATCAGCGGCAAGAGACAGATACCCGGATTTTTCCGAAACACCGGAACCCGCATCGGCATGATTCTGTTTCTTTTTACGGTGTTGGGTGTTCAGATCTATTTTGCCTGGCCGGGCGTTGACGCCATCGGTAAGGCATTCGTCATAGTGCTTACCGTGACAACGTCGATAGGCATCGTGCTCGGCATCGGCATCCATCCCCGCACATGGTGCAACGTCTGCCCCATGGGCACTATCGCAAACTGGATGTCCACAGGCAAAAAGCCGCTGACCATTGCTGACACCTGCATTGACTGTACCCTCTGCGCAAAAGTCTGTCCCATGCAGCTTGCGCCGTACAAGGACAAGGCCATCGGAGTCATGCAGGACAACGATTGCATCAAGTGCGGCTCCTGTGTTGCAGCCTGTCCGAAAAAGGCGCTTGAATTCCCGGCAAAGAAAGCCTCTGCATGAAGAATTCCGGCTCTTGCGCGGCCTTTATCATCGTTGACTCTTTCGGCAGGCACAGGCAACAATACGGCTGAAACAATAACAATACTGCAGAGCGCTCTTTCTGCAGCATGTGATTATTCAGGGCACGAGGCATGCGATGGATATATCCTTTATTCAGAATTTCCCCTATCTGGGGCTTTTTGTCATGCTCGTGCTCGGCACGCTCGGCTTGCCGTTTCCGGAAGATGCAATTCTCATTCTCTGCGGCTTCATGATCGCTCACGACGTCGTAAAGCCGGGTCCGGCAATTCTCATCCTTTTTGCCGGAATGATCTCTACAGACTTTTTTCTCTACCACATGGGCCGGAAATATGGCAGAATGGTCGTGGCGCATAAGCGTTTCAGCAGGTTCATTTCCCCTCGCCGCATCCAAAAACTTGAGCGGTCATTTGCGAAATGGGGCATCCTTGTTATATTCCTCGGGCGGCATCTGGTCGGGCTGAGAGCGCAGATTTTTCTGGTTGCCGGTATTCTGAAAATGCCCCGTCCGAAATTTATTATGGCGGACGGAATCTCCTCATTGGTTACTATTGCTTTAATGATGAGCGCAGGTTATTGGGGAGGCAGCTTCATCGAAAGAATAAAAACTGACATTGAAGCCGCTCAAGACGCCATTCTCATTTTGTGCCTGATAGGCCTCATCTGCATTCTTATCTGGCGGTTCGCAGTTCTGCAACTGCGTGAGACTGATTCACCAGATTGAAAAAAAGGAATATTTTTACGAAGGCTGGACGCTTGGTGAAAAAGAAATCCGGCAACGTCGGTGGCTTGCAGCTCATTTGTCGAATAGGCCCGGAATTTCCAATCATGCCGCACACACAAACAACTGCATGTCTGGAAATTGTCAAGCAGGAGGTATAGACCCTCCTGCTTCATCAGGAAGGCTTCTGAGCCTCTGATGTGCTTTCTGCCTGCTCTGCGGGTAACGTATCTGCCTCACCAGTTTCAGAGATATCTCCTTCAGCTCCGCCGGAAGCGATTTTACTCAAACGCTTCTGCCGCTTTTCTTCCTGTTTTTTCAATCGGTTCAGTTCTTTTTTGCGCTTTTCCTGCTTATAGGCCGGTCTTTTCGCCAAAATGCCCCCTTTTCTTTATGCCTGCTATTTCATATATGAAAAAACTGTTTTGACATTATACCATGACTGCCACATATGCTTCAGGAGAGTGAGAAAGGAGCCTGAGTGCAAAAGAATGAAAAAAGGCATAAAAAAAGTGGGGCTTGCTCTCTCTGTGATTCTTTCGCTCGGCGGTCTGCACATCTTGGGACATACGACTTGAGACTCTAACGTCTGAAACCCTACGTCTTGAGACTTTACAACCTTTCTGCCGAGCTTTTCGAGGAGCAAGACCACCACTTTTCTGGAAGTCTTTCCTTGACTAATTTATAGCATCATTTTGAGGGTCTGTCAAGTGTTTTTTTCGACCATGTCAAGGCAAAGTAGAAATGTCCAAGATTATATGGCAACCGACAAAGCCGGTTTTTTATGGGAACGTTTTTTGCCGAAGAACGTCCCGATCCACGGGTGATCAGCCGCTGGTTTATGGGCTTTGCTCTTGTAAATCTGGGATGTCTGGAGCTGAACCTTCTGGGGCCTCTCTGTTATGGCATGGTGTCGTATTGATTTGTCCTGGTTCATGATCCGCATTGTGCCATCTACCCGTTCTTCAACGCTTACCTTATAGCCAGCCAAGGCTTCATCCAGCTGATAGAGTTTGCCGTCAAGACTGATGGTGTTGTCGTTTCTCACGGTTCGTTCCGTTTTGATGCAGAGAATCCTGTTCAGGTCGATTCGCTTGGGTAAAGGACGATGCATGTCCCCATGCGCTGCTGCGGTGACCATGAAGCGTTTGTTATGGCGCTCCAGATACTTCGGCAGGAAGCGGAGCACCACCGTCAACAGCAACTCAGCTTCATTGTTGCGACCGATCTGCAGAAAATCTTTCCCGATCAGGCAGAACGCCGATGCCGCTCCGACAGGGTCCTGAGCATAAACGATATCCAGCATTCCGGTTGCCCTCTCCAACAATTCGATTGAGCCGCCGATTGAGGGCAGCACAACCTGAACATCGTGAGTTCCGCATGCTTTCTTGCGCTCTCTGAAAGCCTGCCTAAGCGCATGTTCCTTTTGACCGTTTCTTTTCTCCGCGTATTCCGATGAGGGTGAACGGTGATTCTTATCGAAATTGTGCCATGCAAAACAATTATTCTGGGCATGTTCATAAAGAAAAATCACCCCTTGAAAATGATTAGTTTTCAAGGGGTAATGGTCGGGGCGAGCCGATTCGAACGGCCGACCTCTCGCACCCCAAGCGAGTGCGCTAACCAGGCTGCGCTACGCCCCGATAAAAAACAACTCAAACTTTACGACATGCTTGCAAGAATCTTCATAAGCCGTTCCCGAATCTTCCGGAGAACACGATCCGCATCTGGCGGAATTCCGGACTCCCGGATTTCTGCTCCTGTATTTTCAAGATTGGAAAGCTCAGGCGGCGTTTCTTCATGCCGCACTCCACCCAACTTTCGCCTGACACCGTCGATGGTATAGCGTTCTTCATGAAGAAGGCGGCGGATCAGCAGAATGAGATCAATGTCTTTTTTTGTATAAATACGCTGACCGGATCTGCTTTTCCTCGGCTGAAGTGAAGGAAATTCACCTTCCCAGTATCGCAGCACATAGGATTCCACCCCGACGAGCGCGCTCTCGTCTACTCGGCGATCGCCAACATCTCGCTGCCGTTCCCGCTCGATACGCAGCGACTGCTCCGTCCGGACAGCCCGCTCAACCCGCACTTCTTCAATTACGGCAACCTGCCGATGTACT
>JBBIQQ010000085.1:0-9426 GCA_037442225.1 Nitrospirota bacterium | reverse complement strand
GGGGCTTCTTTCCGGCCTCGCCTATGCCTTTGCAATCATTATCACCCGCAAGGCGGCGCAGCGAATCGATGCAATAGTCATGACCTTCGGGCAGAATCTGATTATCTCCGCGATTCTCCTGCCTGCCGCGCAGGCACCGGACCCGTTTCTTCCCGCCGGATGGCTGTTTCTGCTCATGGGAATACTATACTCAACCATAGCGCCCGCGCTGTATTTCAGGGGCATGCAACAGGTCAGCGCGAACAAGGCCGCCATACTCGGCTACCTCGAACCGGTTGCCGCGATCCTGCTCGGAGCCGTCATCCTCGGCGAGCCGGCAGGATTGGCGACGATTATCGGCGGGGGTATGATTCTTTTTTCAGGATATCTGACGCGGCGGCTCTGATCTTAAAATTGTCTACGCATAAGAAGGCTTTGTGCGGGATGATATTTCCGTAAATTCTTCGGGTTATATTCTTTCCGCGGCTTCCTTCCGGGAAATCACGAGGTCTGCCAGCGTATCGGCTTTCAGATCATCGATTGTGTAGTAGTCCGCCTCAAGAAGCGCTGCTGTCGATGCGGCGCGGTCGGTAGTGATAAATCGTCTTTTTTCTTCGGTATCAACGACAATGATGTCGACTCCGGGTCGATGACGCAACAGTGCTGCAATGCGTGCAATTTCTTCATCAGGCGGCATGCCGGTCATTGTCTGGTTGGCGCGGCCATCCGTGACAAGCACAACAAGAAAACGTGTCTCCGGCCGTTTTCTGCCAACTCTTTCAAGCAGACGGTATGCTTCGAACAGACCGGCGCCAAGCGGGGTCTTGCCGCCCACCGGAATTTCCCGAAGGCAACGCGCCGCGCGCTCCACGCTCGCGGTCGGCTCCAGAACAACCTCAGCGTGGTCTTTGCGGAAAACGATCATTGAAACCAGATCGCGTTTCTGGTAGCAATCCATGAGCAACGACTGCACTGCGCCTTTGGCGGCAATCATACGTTTTTGCGCGCCCATCGAACCTGAACCGTCAACAACAAAGAGGGCGAGATGCCCCATCTTGCGTTCTTTCCGCTTATACCGGAAATCTTCATCGTCGATTACGAGAATATCAGTGCGGCTGCGCGCTGCCTGAAACGGGGCGGCGGCTCTCAGCGTGGCGTCGATGGCGATGTATTGGCTCTTCCTGAATACACTCTTAACATATCTGCCTCCGCGGTTTCTGGCGCGGGTGCGTGTCCTGCGCCCCGCAGTCGCGCGATCTATGCGGTCTTTTCTGAAAAAAAGCCGCTTCATCCGGAATGGCTGCCCTACCGAAAAGATCTCATCGTTCTGCGGAGGCATCTCCTGGGGTCGCGGCGGCCGATCCTCTTTCCGGTCGTCATCGCTGTTCTGAGGGATTTGCTCCTGCTGAGTCTCCGGCGGCGCCTGCTCCGGTTCATGCTCCTCCGGGTCTGCCCGATCTTCAGACGGCGGGAGGGGCTGAAGTTCGCGCCGTCTATGCATCAAAACAAGCGGGGCTACCAGATCGATCTCTTCGCGCGAAACCTCTTTTCTGCCGTGCAACGCAGCCTGTGCCCGTGCAGCAGCATATAGGCAGAGGTCAGCGCGATGTCCGGCAACATGATAGGTCAGGCAGATGTCGGCAATATATTCAAGCAGGCGTTCGCGCACCGTCACGAACGGGAGCAAAGCGCGCGCTTCCTCTATCTTTTCCATAAGCCCCCGGTCTTCGGCGCTCTTCGCCGATCCGTCAGCCGATTTCATGACCGCAATGCGCTCCGCCGCATCTTCCAAAGGCGCAAACCCTACGCACATGCCAAACCGGTCGAGAAGATGTGACGATATGTCTCCTTCGCCCGGATACATCGTCGCCATGAGGATAAACGATGCGGGATGGCGGACAGTCATGCCCTCACGTTCAACAATATTCTCGCCCCTTCCCTGCACTTCGAGCACCAGCGAAACGCTCTCGGGGGAGAGAAGGTTCACATCATCAACAAACAGTACCCCTCCATGCGAGCGGGACAGGATGCCCTCCTGAAACGCGCGTTTGCCGGTCCGGAGAGTCTCGTCGATGGCGATGGTTCCGAGCAGGGCATCTTCGGTAACATTCAACGGGAGTTCGACAAACGGCGCAGTAGCCGGAAGAATCGAGCGAAGCGCACGAGCAAGCGTCGATTTTCCGCACCCTTTTTCGCCGACAAACAGGACGCCTCCACACCGGGGATCGACCGCGTTCAGAAAAAGCGCACGCTTGGCCTCATCATGGCCGATAAACGACGAACAGCTCATACCTGCGCCAGCGCCGCCATTACCTTTTCCCGCTCTGCGCCGACATCTTCGAAGGGGAGTCGCTTAAGCCGGTGGCTGAGGGCAAACCACGATGCATCCTTGATTTCTTCAGAACCGATTGCCGTCAGCCCCCGGAACGCGGCGAGGGCGCGGGATGTCTTCATAATCACAATATCGGCGCGGTGGCCGTCAAGGCTGAGCGCCGAAGTAATCGTTACGATCTTTTCGAGCACGGCGCCATCAACTGGAATTGAGGCGACCGACTGTCGCGCAGCGACGATCTTTGCAGCAAGCTTCTGCTGCTCATCCTCCCATGCAGCATAAAATGACTCGGGATCGGCATCGAATGCCGCCTTGCGCTTGAGAATCTCGATCCGCTGCTTTTTATCACGCAACGAGACGACCGAGACACAGAGCCCGAAGCGATCGAGCAACTGGGGGCGCAGATCTCCCTCCTCAGGATTCATGGTGCCGACCAGCATGAAGCGCGCCGGATGCACGAACGAGATGCCTTCCCGCTCGACGGTATTCACTCCCATAGCCGCTGAATCGAGCAGCAGATCGACGATGTGATCTTCCAGCAGGTTCACCTCATCAACATAGAGAAAATTGCGGTTTGCGTCGGCGAGTATTCCAGGTTCAAAGCGTTTCTCGCCACGGCGGATAGCATGTTCTATGTCAAGCGTGCCGACCAGCCGGTCTTCCGTAACGCCCAATGGAAGCTCAACCACCCGCATCTTTCGAGCCTCTCGGTGCAGATGCCCCTCCCGCGCGAGCAAATCCCGGCAATCGGTGCAGAGCATACCGTCCGCATCGCAGGCAAACAGGCAGCCCTTCACCGCGTCCATTTCGGGCAGAAGCTCTGCAAGCGCTCTGACCGCCGTGCTTTTGCCGGTACCCTTTTCTCCCATGACCAACAGCCCGCCGATCGACGGATCGACAACATTCAGGATGAGCGCCGTTTTCATCTCGTCCTGATTCACCAAAGCAGTAAACGGCAATATCATCCCAGAACCTCCTCCATGCGTTTCTTCCATCCTGCGACTTCGTCCTTTGAGATGATATCGATTGCGCCGCCCTGAAACTCGCCCTTGATGTCCCCCGTGCGCTCCTCAATCCATCCCTCGATCTCGACATACAGATCGCGCAGCGCGTCGCGCACATCTGGCGAAGGATTCCAGAGGTTGCGTTCGACCGCCTCGATAAGCCGGCGGGCGATCTCCTCCAGCGCCCACGGGTTGTTTTCCTGAAAGAACTTCCGGTTCGCTTCATTCATCATAAATGTTCTCGTTATGTCGTCAAATACCGAATCATCGACAGCCTTGGCAGTCGCCTGCCACCCGTACACGCGGCCTATCCGCTTGCTGATCTCGCCGGCGCCCTTGTAACCGTGCTCTTTCATTCCTTCAATCCATTTCGGATTCAGGATTTTCCCGCGGCTGATGCGCCGCATCTCTTCGGTGAGCGTCCTGACCGAAACGCGATCCTGTTCACGGGTGTCGCCGTAATAATTCTTAATCTCCTTGCCCGACAGCACTCGGGCGGCGTTAATCATGCCGCCGTGCGTGCCGAAATAGCAGCAGCATCCGGTCAGGTCGTATTCGTCGGTCACCGTTTTATTGAACGTAACGTCGACCGTCTTCAGGTTCTCCTGCAGGCTCCTGTGAGCAGGCGCCCCAAATACGTTCTTTCCATACGCATACCCGTTCCAATAGAGAAAGACATCCGACAGATCCTTCTCGGTCTTCCACGCCGATGCATATACGGCAAGCTGGGTGCCGGCCTGATATGTTCCGGGCATGCTCGCGAACAAACGATAGGTCGCCGCCCTCACCGCTTCGACGTCATCCGGCGATGCGCCATTCAGCCGCTCAAGCGTATGCTGGCGAACAAAGTTCTGCTCAAGCGGCTCATCCAACATTGCGACGGTCTGCACGACCTCATCCACAACATCGATGGCCGAAGGGAAGTTGTCGCGGGTAATACCTGAAACGCGAATGGCGATGTCAATGCGTGGCCGTCCGAGATCTGCAAGCGGGATCACCTCAAACCCCTTCAGCCGCCCGTTGCCGCTCCACGCCGGCTTCGCCCCAAGCAGATGCATCATCTGCGCCATGCCTTCACCGTCCGACCACATGATATCAGTGCATTGCCAGTAGAAAGCGATTGTTTCGGGATACCGGCCTTCATCAGAAAGATATTTTTCAAGGGTTTTCTGTGCAAGCATCTTGCCGATCTCCCACGCAGACGGCGTCGGGATGCGGTTCGGATCGAGCGAATAGAAGTTTCTGCCGGTCGGCAGGATGTCGGGACGCCCGCGCGTAATGAGACCTGATGGTCCCGGTTCGATATATCCACCGTCGAAGCCGTTCAGAAGAGAGCCAACTTCATCGGTGCGCTGCACATTTCTGATGATGTCGCTTATGTCCTGCTCAAGTTTCGGCAGATACTCCAGCAAATCCTTGCTGATCGCATACTGCGACTCGATGGCATCCTTGAGCCCTGCGCCGCTGACCGCCATATCGCGGCAGATGCGGTTGCACTCATCATCAGCGCGTTCCCTCAGGAGATCCTCGCCCAATGTTTCGTGCTGCCCGACAAGTCGGACCATCAGCCAGCGGAGTGAACCTTCCGAAGTATCGAAACGTACTATCGCGTGCACAAAGTCGCCGAGCTTTTCACTCTGCGGGAGTCTGCCGAATGTATGCATGCCCTTTGGAATATGCATCTCCTTCAGCATCTGAAGCGCATCATGCAGATCGCCGACATGATCATCGAAATTGTCGTGCGTAAGCTCTCTGCCGTCGAGCAGGTTCAGCGTTTTGGCCTGCTCCATGATCATGTGCTGGATTGTGTGGGCACGCGCCGGCTCAATTTTGCGATAGCGTTCGTATTCGTCAATGAGTTTCGCCGCCTGATCAAGATCGCCGTACAGCTCCCCCTTCACCATCACCGTCTGCATGTGGTCAACCAGAACCGCCTTGCTCCGGCGCTTCGCAATGGCGCCCTCCGGCGGATTGTCGGCATTATATATATATAGGTGCGGCATTGAGTCGAGACAGATGTCCGGCAGGCAGGAAGCTGACAGCCCGGCCGCCTTGCCCGGCAGAAACTCGACATTGCCGTGCGTGCCGACATGGATGACGGCATCGACGCCGAAATCGCGCGAAAGCCATTTGTATGTGGCGATATACTGGTGCGGCGGCGGCACATCGGGATCATGGAGGATCTTGCACACCTGACCATCGCACCGGGCACCGGCACAGCCGCGTTTCGGCTGGGCGCAGACAACCGCATCACCGTACTGCACGCCGGTAATAAGTATCTCTCCTTCATGCACCATGGCAGCGGGAATGCCGTCCTTTTCCTCGCCCGGAGGATCGCCCCACGCCCCTGAAATTCTCGTCCTGACCGCCTCCGGCAATTCGTAGAACCAGAGTTCGTACCGCTCCTTCGGAATCTTTGCCAGAACGCCGCCCTTGCTCACAATCTCATCAGTCGTGGTCCAGCGGAACTCAGAGATCGCCTTGCGGTTCATAATGGTCTCGATCAGCTCCTTGCCGTCTGCAGGCGGATCGACAGCATACCCTTCCTTCTGCAATCGCTTCAGAATGTCGGCAACGCTTTCGAGCGTATCGAGATGCGCCCCGCCGCCTACCGAAGCCTCGACCGAAACACAGGGATTGTTATGAAGAATAAACGCCACCCGCTTGCCGCGGTTCGGCTTGCCCCGCAACTCCATCCAGCGCCGCACGCGGTCGGCAAGACAGAGGACCCGGTCAGGAATCGCCTGGTAGGATTCCTCTTCCGGATTTTCAATGCCACGCGACGCTCCGATAACCATAGGTTCGATTACGCCTTCAAATTCAGGCATTGCAACGCTCCATGCGACCTGCTGCCCGAGTCCGCTCGGGTCATTGAGCCACTGCTCGGCGTTCTTGTAGTACGAGGTAACCGGGCAGAAGAGCGGCACATTCAGCCGTTTCATGATTGCGACACCAGACGGCGCATCTGAAGCCTTTATCTCGCCGCGCGAGTTGCCGAGAAAAAAGCTTGTCAGCTTGATAACGCCTCCCACCAAAGACTTCCCTTCACGAACCAGAAAGCGTTCAACCACTTCGATACCGCTCAGGTTGCCGATACCGGGATCCTTGAGCGGATAGAGAAAAACGGGGATTACGCCGAGCCCTCGGGCCTCCAGAGCTGAAATCAGCAACCGTTCAATATCAATGTTTTTCGTAGCCCATGCGGACCTGGAATAGAGGATTCCGGCAAATACGGAGGGAAATTTCTGCAGATGGCTTTTGTACCATGTCAGGTATGATTCCGTATCATAAAATACCGCTTGATCAACTGCCGGATGATATATCCCTTGCCATGGCATCTCTTGGGGTTCCGAAAACACAACGGATCGATCAAAAAGGTGGTGTATGAGAAACCTCAGCATATTGCTTACGTTGTTCTGTCCGCTATAAAGAACATAACGGTACGCCGTTGCGACAAGCTCGGGCGCTACCGTCGAAAGCGCCCAGAATGAAGGATCGCTCCCGATCGTCACGACGGGAATCCGGCCGCGTACCTCACGGATCGCCGGCTCAATCTCATCCCAGAAGGTATCGGTCGTCCTGTAAAGCAGAATGAAGTCAGCGTCTCGCAGCCGCGCTCCGGCCTCGTCAATCAGAGCAGGAGTCGTATTGAGCTGTTTGGTTGAAAACGAGGCGAGCGTTATGTTCAGTTCATCCGCGGCCTCCTTCACCAGCGGCAGATAGTTGGACCACATGATGGTGAATATTTTCATGATACCCCCCCCCGGCTATTCACTGTAGTTTTTGATCAGGCGTGAACCCGCAATAAAAAAGAGCGCGGCATAGATTGCCAGAATTACAATCGAAGCGACACCTTCGCCATCGAGCGCCGGCTTCCTGATGACAATATTCGTATGCGTCAGCGGAAATATATAGACAAACCATTTCAGCAGGTCCGGCATGCGATCCACCGGGAAAAAAGTGCCGCTGAAAAACGCCATCGGAAGGATAAAGAAATTGTTGTAGGTCGATGTGTCCTCATGCGATTTCGTAATCATGCCGACAATTACTCCGAGACATGCGAACAGAAAACAGTTCAGCAGGAGCGTCACGACAAAAAGCGGGGTTATCGAAAGATCCCGCGACATGACAAACCCGACAATCACGATCAGTCCCGATGCGAAGAGTCCCTTTACCATACCGGCAAGGACTTCGCCGATCATGATGGACGATGAACGGATCGGTGACTGAACAAATACCTGAAACGTCTTGAAGTAGAGACGGTTCAGGTTGAGCGCGCTCGCTACCCATGTGTATGAGTTGTTCATAGAGCTCATCGCGACAAGACCGGGAATAAGGTAATTCAGGTAGTCGCCCCCCTGTATCGGGACATTGCGCCCGAGGCCGAGACCGAAGGTGACCAGATAGATGATCGGCACAACCATGGCGGAAAACAGGTAGCCCAGTTTCATAAGTTTCCGCCGGAACATCAGCATCTCCCGCAGGAATACCGGATACCACTCGGCGCGCATCATTCGATTCTGTCTCCCGTAAGCAGGATGAACACATCTTCAAGGTTCGATCTCCGAATCGTGACACAGCATTCACGCCCCTGTGCCGCAAGGTGAGCCTCGTCACGCGTTCTGCATATCCGCTGGATGAGCTTTCCTTCGCCGTTGACATATTCGACAACATATTCGCCGACCATCGCAAGAAGGCTCACCGGCTTATCAAGAGCGATCAGCTCGCCCTTTGCGAGAATGCCGACACGGTCGCAGAGCGCTTCAGCCTCCTCGATATAATGGGTCGTCAGAACGACGGTGCGGCCGTCTATTCTGGTCTTCCGGATCACATCCCACATCTGCCGCCTGATTTGAGGATCAAGTCCGATTGATGGTTCATCAAGAAAAAGCACTGTCGGCTCGGAAAGCAATGCCCGGGCAATCAGAAGCCGGCGCTGCATGCCTCCTGAAAAACGGTTGATGAGGCCGTCCCGCCGATCCCAGAGATCCACAAGCTCAAGGCATTCCTGAATTCTTCTGCTGGAATCGGCTATGCCATGCAGCATGCTGTATATCCTCAGATTCTCATACGCCGTCAGCTCGCGATCCAGATTGTTCTCCTGCGGAACAACGCTGATGCATCGTTTTATGGCTTGCTGATCGGTTGCCGTGCTCAATCCGTTGATTCTGGCGCTTCCGGAGGTCGGACAAGTCAGCAGTGTCAGCATCTTGATGGTCGTCGTCTTGCCGGCACCGTTCGGCCCGAGCAGACCGAAGACCTCACCCGCGCCGATGCTCAGGGTCAGATTGTTGACAGCCTGAATTGCTCCGTAGTTTTTCGAAAGGTTTTCGATTCGAATCACAGTGCCGCCTGTTCCGCATGATGGGCAACGACCGGACAGATGAACCCGGCGCCGTTGCCGCTGATGACGCTAACCTCAATTCCATACATTGAACGGAGATTATCCGCTGTGATTACTGACTTCGGGCTTCCCGCATCAAGAATCCGCCCTTCGCTGATCAGAATCACCTGATGCGAAAAGAGCAGCGCGAGATTCGGGTCATGCAGCGTCATCAATGCCGTGAGCTTCCTTTCAATAACAATCGAACGCACTTTTTCAAGCACCAGTATCTGGTTGCGGAAGTCGAGATGCGACGTCGGCTCATCAAGAATCAGCACAGGCGACTGCTGAGCCAGAGCCCGGGCAATCAGCACCAGCTGACGCTCGCCTCCGCTGATTTTAGTATAGGGACGTTCGGCAAGATATTCGATGCCGACATTCGCTATGGCCTCCCGCGCCGCCTCAAGATCATGTGCTGACGGAGCGGAAAACATCGCAACATGACTTGCCCGCCCCATAAGCACGATATCAAACACCGAATACGGAAACGGGGGTTCATGCTCCTGCGGCACGACCGCAAGCATCCGCGCCCGGGCGTGCGCCGGGAGGCCGGTCATGTCCCGCCCCGCGAAGCGTATATGCCCGCGCTGCGGAGCCCACAACCCGGAAATGCAGCGGAAAAGCGTCGTCTTGCCGGAACCGTTCGGGACGAGGATCGTTGTGATTTCACCGGAATCAGCCGTAAAGGTGCTCTCCCGGATGACATCCTCACGCGCACCTTTATGCCT
>JBBIQQ010000084.1:0-9480 GCA_037442225.1 Nitrospirota bacterium | reverse complement strand
TCGATGTATGGCTGGAACAGGTAATCATGAAGAAAAGCAGGCCGGGCACAAAAGTCTGCGTTCTTGCCGAAAAGCATCTGATCACCGCTCTCGCGGAGATTTTTTTTGCCAACTCGACGACGCTGGGTATTCGCATACATCCAGTACACCGTATTGTTCTTGAACGCACCGTTACCAGCATCAAACTTCGCCAAGGCAGCATCCGGGTCAAGATCGGGCGACTCGCTGATACAGTTATGAACACGTCGTTTGAGTATGCAGATCTCAAGGAATTGTCGCAAAAAACAGGCACTCCGATAAAGCAGCTCACAGCAGAGGCGTATCGAGTTCTTCCGAAGCGTTCGATCCCTCTCAAAAAAAGCTGAATAAAAGCACGCCTTTTCTTTGATGTTGTTGTCTTCAATATTTTCTTAATATGCTATCATATAACTTATATTTATTTTAGAAATAAGAACGCGCCTGGACAGGATTCCGATGATTCGAACGTTAATAACCGCTTACATGCTTACTTCTGTATTGCTGGTCAGTGCCGCACAGGCGCTCACCCTTGATGAGGCGCTTTCCCGCGCCCGCGAAACGCTTCCTGCGTATAAGGCGTCGCTCCTCAAAATGAAATCGACTAAATCTTTATATGACGCGTCGCTCGGCCCCTTTTTTCCATCTCTTGATGCCGTGGCATTTTATGATCGCCACTATGACAGCACCCTCGCCGGCCGTGATTATACTTCACGGGGATACAACCTCACGCTCTCCTATCTGCTCTTTGACGGCGGAAAGCGGTATGCCAATCGGAGCATTGCGCGTCTGAATTTTGAATCCACCACCGAAGAGACGCGCAGGCAGCTCATCGAACTCGAATTCTCCGTAAAGATTGCCTTTTATTCCGCCTTGGCACGCCGCGATTCGCTTGATCAAAAGAGACTTCAGCTCCAGGATGCCATGAAAGATTTTGAGATTGCGCAAGGCCGGTACAAGTATGGCGTTGCGAAGCTTTCCGACACCCTGCAGGCATCGGTTCGGCATGAACAGGCGAAATTCAATGTCATCAGCGCTGAAGGAGCATTCCGGAAAGCAACAGCGGAACTGAACTCTCTTATCGGCGAACGCCTCAACGCAAAACTGACCCTTGAGGGATCTCTTGAAGCTCCCGCATCCGTTCCATCTCTTTCCGCGCTGCATGCCTCAGTCATTGAAAAGCCGGAAATCAAGCAGGCTGAGAACGAAATTTCAATCGCAAATAATGCCAGAAAAATCGAAATGAGCACCTTTTGGCCGGCACTGAACGCTAATGCAACATATTCATGGGGTAAAAACGGTTTGACATCCCCCCCTCGCACCGAAGATCGTATTGTCAGCCTTTCTGTGAAATGGAATATCTTCGAGCTTGGAAAATTTTTCCGGACAAAAGCTGCAGCCATCGAAACAGGCGTTGCGGCAGAGCGTCTCCAGGACATCAAACGGGAACTGCTGCTGGCAGTTCAGAAATCCTATGAGGATATGTTCACCGCTCTGGGTAAGCTGAATGTGGCCCGGGAGCAGCTGAAACAGGCAGAGCAGAACTATAAGCAGGCATTTGGCGAATACAAGGTCGGCAAGGCCGATATTCTCTCTCTCGTGCAGGCTGAGAGCCTTCTGGCTGATGCCCGCGACCAATTGATTCTGACCAGGCTTGATGTTCAGGTGGCGATAGCTGTTATGGAACGGGTTGCCGCAGTCCCTCGTCTGGAGTCTCTGCCGCGGGCGGCAGTTTCAGAAATATCCGGGACCTCCCAATGAACAGAAAAAAAACCGTCTTTCTGGTGCTTGCGGTGATTGCGCTTGTCGGCATTGGCGCAGCCTCCTACTTCATATTCTTTCAGAAAGAGGACATCCAAATTCTTGAGACAGCAACGGCTGGAAAAGGGAGCCTCCGGGGCATTATTGTTGAGACCGGCATCATCAAGCCCCAGGTCGGCGCGGTCGTGAAAATCGGAGCCCGCGCGACCGGCACAATCATGAAGATGAAGGTGAAGGTCGGTGACCGCGTGAGGAAAGATCAACTTATCGCGCTGATAGACGACCGCGAACTCTCGAAATCCCTCGAGCAACAGCGTGCCGCTCTTGCCGAGGCGCGGGCAAATCATCACTACTCGAAACTTACCTATGAACGTGAGAGAGAACTGCTCAAGGAGGAATACACGACAAAAGACTCCGTGGATCGGGCAAAGAGCCAATATGAAGCCACGACTGCGCGAATTGCCGAGATTGCCGCCCTGATGAAGCAGCAGGAAACCAGGCTCTCATATACGCGCATCTTTACGCCTATCAGCGGCATCGTCTCCGAGGTAACGGCTCAGGAAGGAGAGACGGTAGTCGCGGGTCTGCAGGTTGCCAATCTTGTAACAGTCCTCGATGCGACGCTTCTTGAGATGTGGATCTACGTCGATGAAACCGATATCTCCCGCGTCACCGTCGGACAGAACGCCGAGTATTCTGTCGATACCTTTCCGGCGCGGATATTCCGGGGTACAGTCAGCCAGATCTATCCGCAACCGGTCGTAAAGGAAAACATCGTCTACTATCTCGCGATCGTCAAAATCGGCGCTGAAGATGCCGCAGTGCTGAAACCTGAAATGACGACGCATGTGAAGATCATTTTCTCTGAAAAAACAAACGTCCTTACCGTGCCAAATGCCGCCGTTAAGTTCGAAAAGGGACAGCAGGTCGCCTATCGCATCGGAAGCGACAAGAAGGTCGAAAAGATAGAGATCAAAACGGGAGTGCGTGGCGAAGAAAGAACGGAGATTCTTGCCGGTCTGAATGACGGTGATACAATAGCTACAAAACTTATTCTGCCCTTTGCCAAAACGCAGGAGCAGCAGCCTGCGCAGCAACCACAACAAGGCGCTCCCCGAAAATAGCATGCCGCTCTGTCTGCTTGATAATATCCGCAAGACCTATCGTATCGGCGACAACGATGTCGAAGTGTTGAGAGGCATCAATCTCTCAATAGATCGAAAAGAATTCGTGGCAATCATGGGAACATCCGGTTCGGGCAAAACAACATTGATGAATCTGATCGGCTGCCTTGATACGCCGACATCAGGCCGCTACATGCTTGCCGATCGTGAAGTTTCAAACATGTCTGATGACGAGTTGTCTGTCGTCCGGAATGAACATATCGGCTTCGTGTTTCAGAGCTTTTACCTGCTGCCGTACGCGACTGTTATCGAAAATGTTCTGCTTCCTTCGCTCTACATGGATGAGCAGATAAAGGGTTTCCGGCAGCGTGCTCGGGAGCTCCTCGCGCTCGTGGGGTTGTCTGATCGCACTGATTTCCGCCCGAATCAGCTTTCCGGCGGCCAGCAGCAGCGTGTTGCCATTGCGCGCGCCCTCATAAACAAGCCGGAACTCCTTTTGGCGGACGAACCGACCGGCGCTCTCGATTCCCAGACTGCCTCCGAGATCATGCATCTTATGGCGCAGATGCACAAACAGGGAACCACGGTTGTCGTGATAACTCATGATGAAAACATCGCGTCATACGCAAAACGCATTATCCGTATGCGAGACGGAATCATTGCAAATATCAACTAAAAACACAAGGAGAGATTTATGCAAAAAAAACCCACACGAAAATTGCTTATCGGAAATGAGGCGATCAGTCGCGGTGCAATTGAAGCCGGCATTTCATTCGCCACAAGCTATGCAGGAACACCGGCAACTCAGATTCTTGAGTATACAGCACGGAACAGCTCGGTGCTTGCCGAGTGGGCAATCAACGAAAAAGTTGCACTGGAGACTGCGATGGGAGCTTCCTATACTGGCAGACGCGTTCTCTGCTCAATGAAGCATGTCGGCGTTAACGTCGCGGCTGATCCGCTTATGACGGCTGCGTATCTCGGGGTTCGCGGCGGTCTTGTTCTGGCTGTCGGAGACGATCCTGGTGCCTACTCTTCCCAGAATGAGCAGGACTCCCGCATCTTTGCCAGCTTCGCGAATATACCGTGTCTGGAGCCTTCCAACGCGCAGGAGGCAAAGGACTTCACAAAGCTCGGATTCGACCTTTCAGAGCAATTCAGACTGCCGGTCATGCTGCGCGGACTGACCCGCATCATGCATTCATCATCGCCCGTGATTATTGAGGATCCGCGTCCGGAGAATCCGGTTTCGATAGAAAAAAACCCTGATCAGATGCTTGCCATTCCAAAAAATGTTACGCGCCTTCACGCGGCTCTGAACAAGAAGCAGGGAGAATTGAAGGACTGGGTTGAGGCGTCGGGGCTGAACGTGGTTATGAACAAAGGCAAAAAGAAGGGCATCATCGCCTGCGGCTTCGCCGCCGTCTATGCCGGCGAATACGGTGCCGACTGTTCGATTCTGAAAATATCCGCCTACCCGTTTCATAAAGCATTGATTGAGCGCTTCGTTGCAGATCTCGAAGAAGTATGGGTACTCGAAGAAGGCGAACCGATCGTTGAAGAGATCGCCCGCAGATATTGCAAGAACGTAAGAGGCAAACTTTCCGGCGAGATCAAGCGCGAAGGCGAGCTCGGACCAGATGTTCTGGCAAGCTATTTCAAAGCGCCTGCAGCAAAAGAAAAACCGAAAGCCGCAAAACCCCTGCCGATGCGCCCCCCGGTGCTCTGCCCCGGCTGCTCGCACCGCGAATTTTACAAGTCGCTCAAGGCGGTTAAGCCAACATTTACGACCGGAGATATCGGTTGCTATACTCTCGGCGCCGCGCCGCCGCTCAGCGCAATGGATACCTGTCTCTGCATGGGTGCGAGCATCCCCAAGGCCGCAGGCATCGCAAATCAGGGAGTAAAGCGAGTTGTCGCCATTATCGGTGACTCAACATTCATGCATTCCGGCATCACCGGCCTGATTAACGCCGTTTATAATCAGGCGAATATCCTTATCTGTATCCTTGACAATTCTTCGACTGCCATGACCGGCCACCAGCCGACGCCGCTCACCGGCATTAATGCAAAAGGCGACTTGGCGGTACAGATCAATTTAGAGGCACTCTGCGCAGCATGCGGCGCAACATCAGTAACTGTTGTCGATCCAGGCAAGCATGACGAGACGGAAGCCGTTTTAAGAGAAAAAATTGACGCTCCGGGCGTCAACGTTGTCATTGCCAAAAAGCCGTGTATTTTGGCCGCAAGAAAAACCAAGAAATAACGCTTGCGCTATAATTTAAAGAGACAGAAAAAGAGCTCTTCAACTTTCGAAGAGCTCTTTTTTACGGCGCATTCGTCAATAACTACAGACCATATAACTCCTCAGGAGTCAACACTTTCACATCGCCCTTTCTGAGCGCCTTCAGAGCGCCATCGTTGTTTTCGGTCCGAATAACGACAATTGCATCTTCATGGCTTTTGGCGACAAATGCGTAAAGATACTCGACATTGATGTCAGCATCCTGCAGTGCCTTCAGTACAAAGGCGAGACCGCCCGGACGGTCGGGCACTTCGATGGCGACAACATTGTTCTCTTTGACAGTGAAGCCGCTCTTTTCAAGCGCTTTCTTTGCCGCGTCAGGATCGGGCACAATAAGGCGCAGAATACCAAAATCGGCAGTGTCGGCAATCGAGAGCGCACGGATATTGACTTTTTCATTCGCCAGCACGTTCAGCACTTCATAGAGACGGCCCTTGCGGTTTTCCAGAAACACGGATATCTGCTTAACTTTCATGGTTCTCTCCTTTACAGCTTGCGCTTGTCAATAACACGTTTTGCCTTGCCTTCGCTGCGAGGAAGGCTCTTCGGCTCCACGAGCGAGACTTTCACCCGAAGGCCGATTGCCTTTTCGATATTTTTTTCTATTTTCCTGCGCAGTTCCTCTATCTTGCGAATCTCATCGGAGAAAAGCCTTTTCGACATTTCCACCTGCACTTCAATCTCATCAAGATGGTGTTCACGGGTGACCACAATCTGATAGTGAGGTTCGATTCCCTTTATTTCAAGCAGCGCTTTTTCGATCTGGGAGGGGAATACTATCACGCCCCGAATCTTCAGCATATCGTCACTTCGGCCCGTGATGCGCTCCATGCGAACCAGAGTGCGCCCGCATTTGCAAGGCTCGCGATGCAGCGCGGTGATATCCCGCGTGCGGAAGCGGAGCATCGGCATACCTTCACGGGTCAGCGTTGTGAGGACGAGTTCTCCCCGCTCACCTTCCGGCAAAATCTCAAGCGTTTCCGGCGAGATGATTTCTGGATAGAAATGATCTTCAAAGATATGCAGTCCGCACTTTTCAGGACATTCGTGCGCAACTCCCGGACCGATAATCTCTGTCAGACCATAAATATTCAGCGCAAGAATGCTAAACCGCTTCTCAATCTCATCACGGATCTGCTCGGTCCATATCTCAGCGCCGAAGCAGCCGGCCTTCAGCGAAAGTTGTTTGAGGTTGACGCCCTCATCTTCCGCTACCTCGGCAAGATAAAGCGCATAGGAAGGGGTGCAGGTGATAATCGTCGTCTGAAAATCAAGCATAATGTCGATCTGCCTTTTGGTGTTGCCTGCAGAAATCGGAACCACGGTCGCGCCAATGCGGTGGCAACCGTAATGCAGACCAAGACCGCCGGTAAAGAGCCCGTATCCGTAACAGTTTTGAATGATGGATTGTTCTGTGGCTCCCGCCATGGTCAACGCACGGGCGGTCACTTCGCTCCAGATGTCTATGTCATTGCGCGTATACCCTGCAACTACCGGCTTGCCGGTGGTGCCGGAGGATGTATGCACCTCGACAATATTCTGCATCGGCACCGCGAACATTCCGAATGGGTAGTCTGCGCGAAGTTCCGTCTTTGCGATGAAGGGAATGCGGCGGATATCATCCAGCGTTTTGATATGCTCCGGCTTGAACTTTGCCGCAATAAATCGCTTGTGGTAGTATGGCACGGCATCATACGCACGCCTGACGACTGCGCGAAGCCGCTCCAGTTGCAGACGCCGGCGCTCTCCGGCCGGCATGCATTCGGCATGTTTATTCCAGATCATCGGACTCTCCTTTCCTGTTTTTTTCATACAGACCCCTGTCGCTTTGTACTTAAAAACGAAAGGCCAGAATTTTTCAATAGCTGTTTTGCCTTCGCAATGTCTTTGACTTCGACCAGCAGATACGCGCGTTTTCGAGATTCCGCAACGTAAACCGAAGCATTTTCAATATTGACGCCTTTTTCAGAAAGAATCTTCACCACGTCGTGCAGGCCGCCCGGCTTATCTTTCATCTCGATGGCCAGCACTTCGTTCAACGTCACCGTAAATCCGGCCTCCCGGAGTTTTTCGAGGGCAAGTTCACACTTGTCCACCATGAACTTGATAACGCCAAAGCCGTTGGTGCTGACAATGGCGGTCGCAAGGATGTTGACGCTGTTATCGCCCAAAACTCTCGTTATCTTTTCGAGGCGTCCGGGCCTGTTTTCAGCAAAAATTGAAAGCTGCTGCACATGATCCATGGAGAGACCTCCCGGGGTTAGAGTGTGCGTTTGTCGATAACCCGCTTGGCCTTGCCTTCCGTTACCGGAAGCGTGCCGGGCTCAAGCAGTTCAACCTTCGGCCTGACCAGGACCGATGAGCGGATTTTTTCAACAATCTCGTTCTTTATCGCGAGAAGCCGCTCAATATTACCATCGAACATATCACGCGCGATTTCAACTCGAATGATAAACTCGTCAAGCAATTCAAGGACTATCTGGTAATTCTGGGCAACGCCGCGGATACCCATGAGTACCTGCTCTATCTGCTGCGGGAATATATTGACCCCATGCACAATGAACATGTCGTCCGTGCGCCCCAGAATTCTTGATATGCGGCGATGCGTCCGGCCACAGGCGCATTTGCCGGGCTTTATCCTGGTAATATCACGCGTACGATACCGCAGAATGGGCATTGCCTCACGGCACAGGGTTGTCAGCACCAGTTCTCCCTGTTCGCCTTCCGAAAGCGGTTCGCCGGTGTCGGGGTCGATTATCTCCATGATGTAGTTGTCTTCCCAGAGGTGAAGGCCGGTTCTTTCCATGCAATCAAAGGCCACACCAGGTCCGTTCATTTCGGTCAACCCATAACAATTGAAAACATCTATTCCAAAAAGCTGCTCAATCTTCTGACGCGTCTTTTCCGAATACGGTTCGGCGCCCATGTATGCGCGCTTCAGTGAGAGATCTTTAAGGGGATCCATTCCCTTTTGAGCCATGAAAGTGGCCACATAGAGGGCATAGCTCGGCAGGATATGCACAGCCGTTGTGCCGAAATCCCTCATAAGAGAGACCTGACGTTCGGTGTTGCCAGGACCGGCAGGAATGACCAGCGCGCCAACCCGCTCAGCTCCGTAATGCATGACCATTGCCCCGGTAAAAAGACCATAGGTCATCATGTTCTGCAGGACGTCACCGCTGCCCGTCCCGGTCATCGTCAGACACCGCGCCATAATATCTGCGGACTGATCAATATCTTTTTTGGTAAAAAAAAGCGCTTTTGGTTTTCCGGTCGTGCCGCTGGAGGTATGCAGCCTAACTGCTTTGTCCCGTGAAACCGCAAGAAGTCCTGCAGGATAGCCGGATCGCAGGTCATCTGATGTTGTAAACGGTATTTTTGTAATGTCTTTGAGGGAGTTGATATTGGCCGGCTTCACGCCCGCCACGCGGCATTTTTGCTGAAAGCTCGGAACCGTCCGGTACAGACGGGAAAAGTCGGAACGAAGTCGCTCCAGCTGAAGTTCTTCAAGCGCACGGCGGCTTATAGTCTCGATATCTTTCCGCCAGAAACGCTTTCTCATGAAGACTTGCTCATTTATCAGCCAGGGTACTCACGGCCCGCACGGAAAGCCTGCAGATTGACCACAATGAACTTCTCGGGAACCATTTTTTTGATCACGTCTTCCCACATAGCGAGGGGGAAATCCAGATATCGTGAAAGAGCGCCGACAAGCACCAGATTCTCAACTTGCATGTTGCCAACCTGCTTTGCTACTTCTGAGGCGTCAATGCAGAGAACTGAAAAGCCCTCCGCTTCAAGTTGCGCCTGCACATCCTCAGGGTAGGGAGATTCCTCCGTGACCGAAGCAGGAACAATCTGCTTGCGGTTCAGCACAATGCGGGCTCCGGGACTCAGAAACGGGAGATACCTCAGTGCCTCCAGTTCTTCAAGCGCCAGATAAAAATCAGCCTTACCGGCCGGAATCAGCGGGGAGTGGACAACATCACCAAAGCGCACATGACTAATGACACTCCCGCCGCGTTGCGCCATTCCGTGCAATTCACTTTCCTTGACATCGAGTCCTGCCATAAAAGCACAACGACCGACCACTTGACTTGCAAGGATAATACCCTGCCCACCAACACCAGAAAACAATACACTTGTAGTTGCCATATTTTCCTTCTTGAACACCAAAATTTTTAAATTTTAT
Source organism: Nitrospirota bacterium (assembly GCA_037442225.1). Taxonomy (GTDB): domain Bacteria; phylum Nitrospirota; class Thermodesulfovibrionia; order Thermodesulfovibrionales; family Dissulfurispiraceae; genus JAAYUK01. The sequence goes on along the minus strand of JBBIQQ010000084.1, from coordinate 83 downwards.
CATAGCAGACAAAATTTCTGCAATGCTGAGCTGAGACATCTTCCGGTACATATTTTCCGAGAGGTTCAAAGATAGTGCCCTTT
>JBBIQQ010000083.1:0-9612 GCA_037442225.1 Nitrospirota bacterium | reverse complement strand
ATCGCGATTCTGGGGATGGAAGAACTTTCTGAAGATGACAAGCTTGTTGTTGCGCGTGCTCGCAAACTCCAGAGATTTCTCAGCCAGCCGTTCTATGTTGCTGAGACTTTCACCGGGACGCCGGGCAAATATGTCAAGCTCGAGGATACGCTCAAGGGCTTTGATGCCATTGCTGACGGAAAGTATGATGATATGATGGAACAGGCATTCTATATGGTCGGCAGCATTGAAGAAGTTGAGGAAAAAGCACGGAAGCTTGGCTGGTCCAGAGAATCCTAACAGCGGGGTAAATGACGATGGAGACGAAGCTCAGGCTTGAAGTTGTAACTCCTCACGGTTCAGTGGTGAGTGAGGATATTGAAGAAGTTTCAGCGCAGGGAAGTGAAGGTGATTTTGGAGTGTTTCCCGGTCATGTGCCGTTCATTACGACGCTGAAGGTAGGCATGCTGACTTACCGAAAAGGGTCCGACTCCCGGTATGTTTTTGTGAACTCCGGATATGCTGAGGTTTCACCGGATAAGGTCATAGTCCTTGCTGACAGCGCAGAGAAGTCGGAAGATATTGATATAGAACGAGCAAAGGCAGCAATGCAGCGTGCGGAAGAGCGTCTCAAGCAGGCGGAAAAGATTGATTTTGCCCGTGCAACCGCTGCTCTCGAGCGCTCAACGATTCGCATTCAGCTTTCAGGCAAGCGTTAAAGTCTTGTAGTTAAAAAACTGGAAGTTCCCGCATACTGCGGGAACTTCCAGTTTTTTTGCAATGACTCATGCGATGGTTTGTCCGAAAATTGTCATTAGACAAGGCAGGACAGGGGGGCGTTCATTTTCGGACAGCATCCGACCGTCCTTTGAGGTATTCGTCTGGCCCGCATGTCCTGTCTCACTGTGTAAGTTTTGGCGGATTCCAAATGACAAATCCGGATTTATTCGGCAGCCGCTTTTATCGCTTTCATGCGTTCCTCGGTTGCAGGATGAGATGATAAGTAATCAAAAAGCTTGTTCAAGCCGGAGCCTTTTTTTTGCCTATGGTAGTCTTCCTCCAGTTTCATCAGAAATGTTCCAAGGAGCATCGGTGAGAGATGGTTCTGTTTAAGAACGGCTATCGCATAGCGGTCGGCCTCGCGCTCAAAGTCGCGGGAATATTTTGCCTCCAGCAGCCAACCGGAAAGAGCACCCGCAAGGGCACTCACATCGCCAAGGTAGGCCGCGAGAACCAATCCTACAACGGAACTCTGAATTATCTGGCGCACGCCGTGCCGATGCGCTGCATGGCCCGCTTCGTGGGCAAAAACTGCGACCAGTTCGTCATCACTTTGCGCAAGTTCGACAAGCTTGTCAAAGAACACTATCGTCCCGTCGGGAAGTGCGAACGCGTTTGCTCCGGAAAAGGCATTTGTTCGGAATTGTATGTTCGATATAACATGAGGCCCCGGAGGAAAGGAAATCCCGGCAAAGCGTTCGCGCAATTGGTGCTGACGATCAGCAGCAAGCGCCGAGGGCTGAAGAAGTTTTCCGTCAAGGCTTGCCATGGCCTGCTGGCTAATGAGCGTGAGTGCCTTGTCAGGAAGTTGGTACGCGAGCTTCTCCGCCGCAAACGGCAACACCCACTGATATGCTGCAGCAAGGGCGGTTGCGAGCAGGACGACAGACAGCGCTACCAAACGCCATTTTCTTTGTATCCTGACGACCAGCGGTTCCTGATGTCCGCCCTGCGCGAGCACAACAGAGAGAGCCGGGGAATCCGGTACTTCACATGATGAACCATCAGGAAAATTGAACACCCGGTTAGCGCCATCCAGCGGCTCCGAGACAGTGATGGATTCAATGGAGAAACAGCGCTCAATACTGTTCCCTCTGATGGTGCATTGGCCTCCCCGGAAAAGTATTCTGACCTGATGAGCACGGCTGCTGGCGCCGTCGTAAAACAAACCGGTCATTCCGCCGGCGGTGGTCTCAGAATGAGATGTCAAAGTCAAAAACATCCGTCACCTCCTCGCCGGTTGCTGCCATATCGGGTTCAGCATCGGCGACAAAATGATCTACGCCGAGTTCAGTGCTGAGTGAAAGCGTTTCAGCGCGATACCGTGCCATACGGACAGCCGCCCATGGCCAGTAAAGCCCGAGCGTAATAAGCGTCAGAAAAGCATTGCTCAGCAGCAGAAATGCCAGACTGCCGGTTCTCTGCGTTGATGAAAAGCGTGCAGCGCCGAGGCGCATGTTGTCCCAGATAAGATTTGTCATGGAAGCCTGAAAAAACGGATATGCCATAAAAAAGAACAGCACATATAAGGTGGCCATGATCATCGCGGTTTTGAGCACATGCGCTTCCAGAGGCCCGGAACTGCCAAGGACGCCGCCAAGAGCAGCGCCGACAATTCCAGCGACCATGCCTGCGACAAGACCGAAACCGGCTGTTTTGAGAAATACTCTATAGACTCCTCCTGCGCCGATGTCAAAGCGCGCGCAAGTTTTTCCGAACGATGCATGGTTGTAAAGAAAAGCTCTGATACGGTGGTAGAAAAGCGGGTAGCAGAGTCCCAAGGAAAGCGGAATGAGCAGACCGTACCCGTAAAGAGTCAAGGCTGTATCTTTTGCCCTGCCATGAAACCTGAAGCGGATATTTCTCCAGCTCGTGTTGTGCAGGCGAAACGCGAAAGAGCGGGTCAGCAAAAAGGGGAAGACTGTGATGAACAGAATCAGGATAAAATAGTACAGATACATATTGAAATTTGGCGTGTATTGCAAACCAATCAGCAGAATGACGGCAATGATTCTCCCCTTGAGAATTGCAATCGGATTGCCGTGGTAATCGAAGCTTGATCCCGCAATGCGCATGTGGCGATAAAAGTACTGGTTTTTCCGTACTTTGGCCCATGCCGAGTAAATGCCGAGCGTGAGCACTGAGAGAAGCAAGTTGACTATCCAGATACGGAAATACTCCCCGCCTGCTCCCGTAAACTCAAAGGAATGTGTTTGTGTGCCGTTCGGTGACTGAAGGGGGATTTTCGAAGGCCGAGCAGCGTACTCTTCAGCCTTCTTTTTGAATTTGTCCATGCAGTCTGGACAGATAAGGCCGTTGATTGTATGCTTTAGAGAACTGTTTGAAACTTCCCGGCTGCATTCGGGACAATCCGTAAGAAGGTCCGCGCTATATGATTCATTGCTCTTCGATACTGCGGTTCCGGGACTGTAAGCGTCAGTATGTGGCGCAGAATTCTGAATAGCCACTAGTTTTAGACTGGCACATCCCGGCAAATCCCGATAGGGCACCCATTTTCCGACAATCTCATTCCATACCAGCGTATCTCCGGCAATGACACCCTTTTGTGCAAGATCGCGGAATTCTGCCTCGGTAATCGGGCCGATTCGCTGCTTGTTTGACCGGTAGTACCAGTTCATAGACTCCTCGAGGAAACAGTCTCTTTGGTGCATTCGCAAAATCTGCTGATTGTATCATGGAGCTGACAGAAAGAAAAACCGAGCATCACGCTGTCAGGCTCATATTGCGGCACTGCGAGAATCAGCCTGACTTCATCCTATCTGTCCTGCAAATTCAGAAGTCAGCTTGAAAAATAGTGAGGCTCATTCAGTGGCGGTCGTCTGACCTGCACGCTGCCGTTGCCTCCTTTTCTGTTTTTTCTTGCGGATTTGATCGCGCGCAGCATCTTCAGCAGTCGGAAGCCCTCGAAGTTTTTTTATTCTTTCAACCAATTCACGCCGCGCGAGAAAACGGTTGATCGACTGGCTCCGGTCTTTCATGCACTTAACCTCAAGTCCGGTTGGTTTGTGCAACAGGTATACGCATGAAGATGTCTTGTTTACCTTCTGGCCTCCCTTGCCTGAAGAGCGGACGAATTTTTCCTCGATATCAGCATCTTTGATGTTCAGAGTTTCCATCTGCGCGCGTAGCCAGCGGTTTTTTTCATCACTTACGGCAAAAGTCAGCATGGTGCTCTCCGCAAAAATTGTGCTGACTGTCAGGCAGTGCAGAAGACCGGCAGTCATGAAAAATTATAACTGAGACAGCGCGAAGAGTGATACCGGAAAGCGCCGCCGAAAGAAAAAATGCTAATGTAAGATCTATATTGATAGATTTTCGTGGAGGTGCTGTATGAACCAGACACGTTGCGATCAGGAAGAGCCATCCCGGCAGAGGTTTGCCAAGCTCAGCCTGGTAATCAACAAATTTGTCCTTTCCCTGCCGCTGCTGGCGGTTTTTTTTCTGCTCTTTCCGGACAATCCAATTATTGCGCGGAATACGGAGAAGTCACTCGGAATGATGCTCATCGGTAGCGGACTGCTGAGTTATCCTCTCGTTTTTGCTGTTGGCCGAACGATTGCAAAGCAGCGCTATGAACGCGGTGAATATCTCCGTTCCGTATTCATGAGCTGGCTGCCGGCAATCTGCATCATTCTTATTATCGTTGGTTACGTTGTTTCCTGAGGGTGCGTCTGGATGAAAAAACGAGGGGCTGCCGTATGTTCTGCAGCCCCTTTTTATTGCGGAGAAGCAGCCCCTACCTGATAGCCGCCGGTGCAGTCGTCTGGTTGTCGTGCTTTTCCTTGTAAATCTTTTTGCTGGCCTTATCCTGTTTCTTATGGAGTTTTGCGCGCTCTTTTTTCGTCAGCTTGCCGTCCTCCTTCATTTTTGCTTCTTTCTTGCTGATACGTTCCTGCTGCTTATTGAGTTTTTTCGCTTCCTTTTCGGTCAATTGTCCGCTCTGAACTCCCTGATCAATGCGCTTCTGCTGATTGATCTGGCGCTGATCGATAACCGGGCTGTCGGTTCCCGCCGCGAGTGCCGGTGCAACGGCGAATGAGAAGGTGATACCTGCTGCTACGATTGCGGTGATAATCTTCTTCATGGTGAGACCTCCATCTGTGGTTAATTTTCTTTGAGGATGAACCTCTTGGTTGTCTTAATAGCAAACAGCATGCCATTAGAAGAAACGTCTATCAAAGTGATTAAAAATCAACCTGTTGGCATCTTCAGGCAGTTTTTGTTTTGCCAGAAAATAGTTCGCAAATGGTTGAGCTTGCCCCATTTGAGGAAGTAATAAAGAATGTTCAATGATGCTTCAGGCCGATTGATCAGCCTGGAGCCTTTCCAATCTTAGGTTGATGACAATCCATATGTTTCTTGACTCTCCTTCATACATGCGCCACAATAGAAAATGAATAAAGCGCGATTCAGCATTCTCGACATCTCCGGGGACATTGGCATTTCTACTGCCGGAGCAACACTTCCGGATGTGTTTGTGAATGCGGGCATGGCACTGTACAGTCTGTCGACCGATGTCGACGCTGTACAAGAGCAATTTGCGCGTGAAGTGCATGTGGAAGCAGACACCTGCGATGTGCTGCTGATCCGTTTTTTGAATGAACTGATATTTCTGCTTGAGTCTGAATGGTTTGTCGGACATCGCATTGAGATTGGCGCGATGCAATGCGATCTGCAGGGGGGCAAGCCGGCGGTTCTGTCCGCCAGGATTCAGGGCGAGGAGTTTTCTCCCGATCGGCATGAGCGGCGGTTATTACTCAAGGCCGCCACTTACCACAAGTTGCGGCTGGAGCAGCAGAAGGACGGGTGGTATGCCGAGGTCATTTTTGACATTTAGCGGAAGATTGAGGAGATGCCAATGGCCGAGCTGAAGCGGATTGACGCATATCGTTTGCTGGTACCCAGAGACTATAAGGAAGGCATGCGCACGGACGGCATTATTTTTGTTGATGAGCACCTCCAAAAGGACCTTGAAAAAGGGGCTATTGATCAGGTCGCCAATGTCGCCACGCTTCCGGGTATCGTCGGGCGTTCGATGGCTATGCCTGATATTCATACCGGCTATGGGTTCCCCATCGGCGGGGTTGCTGCTTTTGATATGAAAGATGGAGTGCTATCGCCGGGAGGTGTTGGATACGATATCAACTGCGGCGTTCGCCTAATCAGAAGCAATCTGATAAAGGCTGAGGTGATGCCGAAAATGTCCGAGCTGGTTGACGCGCTCTATAAAGCGATTCCTTCAGGGGTTGGATCAAAAGGCCGCATCCGCCTGAACGAGCGGGACCGTGAACGGATTCTGCTGAAGGGCGCGCGCTGGGCGGTTGAACAGGCATATGGCTCACAGACCGACCTCGAGAATGCGGAGTCCGGCGGTTGCATGACTGGGGCAGACCCATCCAGCATCAGCGCCAAGGCTTATGAGCGCGGCCTTGCTCAGCAGGGCACGCTCGGTTCCGGCAATCACTTTCTTGAAGTGCAATATGTCGATGAGATTTATGATGAAGCCGCTGCCGGCGTGATGGGTATTTTTCAGCATCAGATAACCGTAATGATCCATACCGGTTCGCGCGGCTTTGGCCATCAGGTCTGCACCGATTATCTTGAAGTCATGGGCAGAGCTGCCGAAAAATATAACATCCAGCTTTTGGATCGTGAGCTTGCGTGTGCCCCATTTTCGAGCCCGGAAGCTCAGGACTATTTTGGAGCAATGAATGCATCAGCAAACTATGCGTGGGCGAATCGTCAATGCCTGACACACTGGACGCGCGAGGCTTTTTATGCATTTTTTCGCGTTTCGCCGAGGGAAGCTGGCATGTCACTTATCTATGATGTTGCGCACAACATTGCGAAGATTGAAGAGCATTTGATAGGTGGAGTGCGGCAAAAGCTTGTCGTTCATCGCAAAGGCTGTACTCGCGCATTTCCTCCGGACCATCCGGATCTGCCCGATCGATACCGTGCAATCGGCCAGCCGGTGCTGATTCCGGGAGATATGGGACGGGCGTCTTATATATTGCTCGGTACGCAGAAAGCCATGGATGAAACGTTCGGATCTACCTGTCATGGAGCGGGACGGTTGCTCTCACGCCATCAGGCCGTTCGTCAGGCGAAAGGCCGTGCTATCCGGCGCGAAATGGAGGACCGGGGGGTTGTTGTCCGGGCGGCAGGCCGTGAGACGCTTGCCGAAGAGATGCCGGAAGCGTATAAAAACATTTCAAATGTTGTCGATGTGGTGCATGATGCCGGCATTTCGAAGAAAGTGGCGCGGCTCAGGCCGCTCGGAGTGATTAAAGGGTAATGCTAAAGAAAAAACTGCGAATCGGAAAAATCTCCTACGCGAATATTTTTCCACTTTTTTACATGCTGGAGCGTGTTTGCGACTGTTCAGGCTTCGAGATTATTGAGGGAGTTCCGTCTGAGCTGAATGCGATGCTCCGGGCTGGAGCGCTTGATATCAGCCCGTCGTCGTCCGTTGAATATCTGAGGCACCCGGAGATATATACATACATTGACGGCATTTCCATCAGCAGTCGGGGACCGGTCGGCAGCGTGTTTCTTTTTTCGAAAAGACCGATTCAGAAGCTATCGGGGCAGGTCATAGCGGTTACCGCTCAGTCGGCAACGTCTGTTGCCCTGCTTGAAGTGCTTTTGCGGGAAGCCGGCATCGAAAACGTCCGGTATATAAACTCAAAACAGGCTGAACTCACCACGGCTGATGCCTTTCTGCTTATCGGTGACGATGCGCTGCTCTACCACCTGAGAACCGGCGCTGGCAGTGAACGGTTCGCGTACGATCTTGGCGAGATGTGGTATCAGCAGCACGCGCTTCCGTTTGTTTTCGCGCTCTGGATCGTTCGCAAAGATTTGATGAGCGATGCCGCAGGCCGCGATCAACTCCGTCAATTCTCCGCCAACCTTCATGTGGCAAAACGTGAGTCGCTCGCACGGCTGGCAAAAATAACCCCAGCTTCGCCGCTTGCTGAGAAATTGTCCGCCGGTGAGCTGCTCTCTTACTGGAAGAAGATCGATTACGAGCTTGGCGATGAGCATTTGAAGGGGCTTTCTCTGTTCCGGAGGAAGTTGTTTGCGTAGCCTGCTGCCCAATATTTTATGTAGTAGTAACTAAAAGTGTTTACAGGTAGTGGCTCAGAGCGGAAAAAAGAGCTATGGACGAGGTCATGGATTGGTACAACAATGACCGGACGAATCTGGGTCGCTACTGCAAGGGAAGAACTCCGATGCAGACGTTTCTGGATGGACTTGCTCTGTATGACCAGTATGTTTATGATACTTCTGAAAGAAAGGAGGCCGCCTAGTTAGTTCTCTTAACCGGAAGGCCTCCTGTAAACACTTTTACTGCGCAGGACACATGAAACGTGGCAGGAACGTCGGTATCTCGATATGCAGGATTATCTGGAACACAGGAATTCTGTAAGGCACGATTCTCTGTCTGTTGTCGGCTCTCTTTGAGCGCCGTCATGCCGAATCGTTTTTACAGCACTTTCGGGACTTGACCTGAAAGGATAGCCGCCTGATGACTTTTTACACACCTATTGACATGACCTTTTCTCACTTTCCGACGGTACAGTTTTCGGGGAGAAGGTCAACGACTGAACTGCTTGTCTCTTCGATTATCGGCATGATAGAACTGAACAGACGACTCGATCGGCTTGAGTGCGTCACGTTCATATTTTAGTAGCGGCATTGCCCGATTGTCTTGCGATTTTTTCTGATCGCCTGCTACTATATAAGTTAAATTTTAATCAAAAAGTTCTGTTTCTAAAGCAGATAATTTGGCAATAACTATAGTCGGAGGTGTTCAATGCAGTTTCTTAACTATCTGGTAGGCGAAGCTTATGCAATGGGTCCTTCACCGCAGGGCGGCGCGCAGCAGGGCGGATGGGAGCAGATGCTCGGCAGCATGGCTCCGCTGATTATTATTTTCGTGATTTTTTATTTTCTTCTGATACGTCCGCAGAAGAAAAAGGCTCAGGAGTATAAAAAACTGCTTGAGAGCCTGAAGGTCGGCGACAAAATCGTCACCGCAGGCGGCGTTTACGGTGTGATTGAGAAGGTCGGCATCAACACAGTAATTATCAAGATTGCCGAAAATACAAAAGTAAAGCTGAACAAGAATTCGGTCTCCTTTATTCGCGGCGAAACGGAAGAAGAATAGAATATAGAATAAGGACAGGTCAGACAAAAAATGAAAACAGGAGTAGCTTTTCGCGTAGCGTTAATCGTTGCGACGTTAGTGCTTGCTTCAGTCTTTTTCCTGCCGAACACTCCGGCGTATCAGCAGATGCCGGACTGGTGGAAAAAGAACATGCCGGACAAAGGCATAGTGCTCGGTCTTGATTTGCAGGGCGGGCTGCATCTTGTCTTTGAAGTTGAGGGAGACAAAGCTGTCGAGATTGCGACGGAACGAATGGTGTCAACTCTTGCGGGCGAATTCGAGAGAAAAAAAATTCAGGCTGCCGCAAAGCGCGATGGCCGCTTCATATCCGTAACTCCCGGGAATCCGGACGTGCGGAAGGTTGTCGAAGAGACATTTCCGGCGCTTACGCTTGCTGAAGACAAGGGAGTTCTGAAATTCAGGATTTCTGACAAGGAAACACAGCGCATACGGGATACGGCGACCGATCAGGTGCTTGAGGTTTTCCGCAACCGTATCGATCAGTTTGGCGTTGCGGAGCCCACGATTCACCGGCAGAGCGACAATGAGATCGTTGTCCAGCTTCCGGGAGTAAAAGACCCTAAGCGCGCGCTTGATCTTATGAAGACGACGGCGATTCTGGAGTTCAAGATAGTAAATGATGATTCTCTGGTGGC
>JBBIQQ010000082.1:0-9713 GCA_037442225.1 Nitrospirota bacterium | reverse complement strand
GACAGTCTGAAGAGCAAGCGTCTCAAGCGTCTGCTTCACTCGTTCAACGGCAGCTCTCCGTTTTTCGTCATCTTTCACGATGCCGCCCTTGCCCACCTCTCCCTTGCCTACCTCAAACTGCGGCTTGATGAGCGCCACCAGCTCACCTCCCTGCTTCAGAAACCCGAGCACGGTCGGGACAACCTTTTCAAGCGAGATGAAGGATACATCGATGACTGCAATGTCGATGATGTCTGAAATTTCATGGCGCTCCAGGCGGCGAATATTGGTGCGGTCCAGAAGAACGACCCGCTCGTCCTGCTGAAGCTTCCACGCAAGCTGGCCGTAGCCGACATCGATACAGTACGCCTTTCTGAGACCGTTCAGGAGCATGCAGTCAGTAAAGCCGCCGGTTGAGGCCCCGACATCCATTGCAATCTTGCCGGCAAAATCCAGCGAAAACCGCTTCACCGCCGCTTCAAGCTTGAGTCCGCCGCGGCTGACATACGGAATATCACCGCCCTTGACGTCGATTGCCGCGTCATGAGGAATGAGCGTTCCCGCCTTGCCCTGCGGCATGCCGTTTACGAAAACCTTTCCTTCAAGAATAAGCGCCTGCGCACGCTCGCGGCTCTGAGCAAGCCCGCGCTCAAGAAGCAGCTTATCGAGCCGGTCTCTTTTCATGCTGTATCAGATGCGTCGCATGGATTGAATATTATTGATTTGTCCTGTCAGGAAAAACAAGTTCATGGGATTTTATGCTGAATGTGGAGTCTGCTGCTCATTGTTCACTGACTGCATTTTTGACTCCGCAATCAACGCCATCGCTGCTTCATAGATGCCGGTTTCGTCAAGACCATACAAAGCGCGCAGACGTTTCTGCGAGCCGTGCGGAACAAACGCATCAGTCACACCGAGACATTTCACCGAAATGTCTCGCAGGCCGGCATGCGCCAGCGTTTCAAGAACACCGGAACCAAAGCCACCCGCCAAGACATTCTCCTCTATCGTCAAAATACATCCGGTGTTCTCAGCAAGGGATAGAAACAATCCTGTATCAAGCGGCTTGATAAAGCGCGCATTCACAACCGTGGCGCGCACACCGTTCCGCCGCAGCTCATCAGCCGCCTTCAGCGCTGGGGCAACAGAGTGGCCAACTGCCAGGATAGCGATATCATCACCCTTGGCAAGCACCTCTGCTTTGCCTGCTTTCATGTCGAATTCATGAAAGAGATAGCTCAGGTCAACACCGGCCCGCCCCCGCGGATAGCGGATTGCCGCAGGGCCATCATGCCTGAGAGCAAAGGCAAGCATACGCTTCAGCTCCCCGAGATCCTTTGGAGCCATAACGAGCAGGTTCGGCACGCAGCGGAGAAAGGATATGTCAAACATTCCGTGATGCGTCGGGCCGTCTTCCCCTACAATCCCCGCGCGATCAATAGCAAAGACGACCGGCAGGTTCTGGAGGCAGACATCGTGGATAATCTGATCGTAGGCACGCTGCAGGAAGGTCGAGTAGACCGCAACTACCGGCCTGAGGCCGCGCGTGGCAAGCCCCGCGGCAAAAGTGACTGCATGCTGCTCCGCAATACCGACATCATAGAACCGCTTCGGAAATTTTTCCGCAAACGGCGTGAGGCCGGTGCCCTCGGTCATGGCCGCGGTGATTGCCACAACCCTGTCATCGGAAGCAGCCAAATCAACCAGCGCAAGTCCAAATGCCTCGCAGTATGACTGGTGGCATACCTGCGGCTGCTCCTCATGTTTCGGCACCGGCTGCTGCTCGCCGGTCTTGACCTCAAAAGGCCCCACCCCATGGAAAACACTGGGGTCTTCTTCTGAATACTTATATCCCTTTCCCTTTCGGGTCACGATGTGAAGAAAAATGGGTTCTTTCAGATCCTTAATGTTCTGAAGCGTTTCAATGAGCAGCGCGATGTCATGCCCGTCCAGCGGTCCGAGGTATTCAAACCCAAGGTCTACAAAAAGTCCTCCCGGCAGGAAAAATCCTTTGAGACTGCCTTCAGCCCGATGCGCAATCTTTGCGACCGACTCTCCGATCTTCGGAATGCCCTCTAGGATTGCCTTAGTCTCCTTCCGCACTCTCGAGAAGAAGGAACCGGTCAGCACACGATGCAGGTAAGAGGACAGTGCCCCGACATTGGGAGAGATCGACATTTCATTATCGTTCAGGATGACGATCATATCCTTCTTCCGGTGGCCGGCCTGGTTTAAGCCTTCAAAGGCAAGCCCTCCGGTAAGGGCGCCGTCTCCGATAACCGCAACGACCTTGAACTGCTCCCCCTTGAGGTCCCGCGCTTCAGCAATGCCAAGCGCTGATGAAATTGAGGTAGCGCTGTGCCCCGTTCCAAAGGCATCATGCTCGCTTTCGCTTCGCTTCGGGAATCCTGAGAGCCCGCCGAATTTGCGCAGGGTTCCGAAAGCACCGGCTCTGCCGGTCAGCAGTTTGTGCGCATAGCTCTGATGCCCCACATCCCAGACAATCTTGTCTTCCGGAGAGGAAAAGACATAATGCAGGGCTATCGAGATCTCGATAACGCCCAGATTGGACGCAAGGTGACCGCCGCCCTTGGAAACCTGTTCCAGAATGCGCGAACGAAGCTCTTCAGCCAACTGCCGGAGTTCTTCGATGGAGAGCTTTTTCAGATCCGCAGGGTTGTTTATCCGTTCGAGATGCATAAGCTATCCGGCATCAGCTCGTTCTTTTCGCAAGATAGCGCGCCACCATGCGCAACGGCTCTGCCTTTTCGTCAAAGGTGCTGAGCGCATCTATCGCGGCTGCTATCAGTTCTTCAGCTTTCTGCTTTGACTGTTCGATCCCATACAGCTTTGGATACGTCATCTTTTTTTTCTTTTCATCGGAACCGGCCGGCTTGCCAATCACCTCGATCTCGCCGACAATGTCGAGAATGTCATCGACCACCTGAAATGCCACGCCGATATTCTGGCCATAGGAGCGCAACAGCTCGAGCTGATCCGCATCTGCATCCGCAAGAATCCCGCCCGACACCACCGAAGCGCGCAGCAAAGCCGCAGTCTTGTGCGCATGAATGAACGAGAGCGTCTGTGCATCAGGATCGGCGTCCTCCGAAAGAAGATCCTGGGCCTGACCGCCCCGAACCGGAGCAGAATCAGAGCGTCAGCGATTTCAACACTTCACAACCTTTGATGATAGTCTCATCGGGGGCCGCAAAGGAAATGGATCGGAAAGCAGAACGAACGCCTCGGTCAGCAGGGCGTCTCCGGCAAGAATCGCCATTCCTTCACCGAACACAATGTGATTGGTCGGTTTGCCGCGGCGAAGATCATCGTCATCCATTGCCGGCAGGTCATCATGAATCAGAGAGTAGGTATGAATCAGTTCGAGCGCGGCGGCATACGGGACAACGTCACCGGCAGTTCCGCCACAGGCCTCATGTGCTGCAATGCAGAGTACCGGGCGGACGCGCTTGCCGCCGGCAGATAGCGAATAGGTGATCGATTCATGGAGTATTTTCGGCTGAAACGGCACCGCGAAGTAGGCTTGCAGAAATACATCCACAAGTCTCTTTCGGTCGCCGATATATTCCTTTATATCCATGCCGCCCCCCCGCAGGCAAGAACCGGGAGCGCTGTCGCCCCCGGACTTTTCTCTTCTGAACAACAATAATGCCGCGCTACTCCCACTCAATGGTTCCGGGCGGCTTGGAGGTAATGTCGTAAACCACCCGGTTAATGCCCTTAATTTCGTTGATGATGCGGCCCGAAATCCTGCCCATCACTTCATGCGGCATATGCGCCCAGTCGGCAGTCATGCCGTCAAGGCTCGTCACCGCTCGGACGGCGGCGACATTCTCATAGGTCCGTTCATCGCCCATGACCCCAACGCTCTTAATGGGAAGAATAACTGCAAAAGCCTGCCAGATGTCACGATAGAGGCCTGAAGCCTTGATTTCCTCAAGCACGATGGCATCAGCTTCACGCAGAAGTTCAAGCTTTTGACCGGTAATCTCGCCGATGCAGCGGATTGCAAGGCCCGGTCCCGGGAACGGGTGGCGCCAGCAGATCTCCTCCGGCAGCCCAAGCTCCTGACCGAGCACGCGAACTTCATCCTTGAACAGTTCGCGCAGCGGTTCGATCAGCTTCAGTTTCATCTTCTCCGGGAGACCGCCGACATTGTGATGGCTCTTGATGACCGCAGACGGTCCCTTGAAGGATACCGATTCAATGACATCAGGGTACAGAGTGCCTTGCGCGAGAAACTCCGCGTCAGAAACCTTCTTTGCCTCTTCTTCGAAGATGGCGATAAATTCATAGCCGATTATCTTGCGTTTCCGCTCGGGATCGGTTACATTTTTCAGTTTTTCAAGAAAACGCGCCCGCGCATCGACAAAGTCGAGATTCACATGAAAATGGTCGCGAAAGGTTTTTCTCACCTTTTCGGCCTCGCCTTTGCGAAGCAGTCCGTTATCAACGAAGATGCAGGTAAGGTTGTCGCCAATTGCCTTGTGCAGCAGCAATGCTACGACCGAGGAATCCACCCCGCCGCTCAGCGCGCAGATGACTTTTTTGCCCGCCGCCTGTTCGCGAATAGTGGAAATCTGCCAGTCGATAAATGACGCCATCTCCCACGTGGGCTTGCAGCCGCAGATCTCGAACACGAAATTCTGGAGGATGCGGGTTCCCTCGTCGGTGTGCGCAACTTCCGGATGAAACTGGAGCGCGAAGAATCCGCGGGTCTTGTCGGCCATAGCGGCAATCGGAGAATTGTCGGTGTGCCCCGCAATCCGGAAACCGTCCGGCATCTGCTCAATTCGGTCTCCGTGGCTCATCCATACCTTTGATTTCGGGGTAATGCCCCAGAGCAAATCGCTGTCGTCGTCCACATGGAATGACGCCTTGCCATACTCCCGCTTGGCCGCACGGGCAACTTCGCCGCCGAGCAGCCACGCCATAAGCTGCATTCCGTAGCAGATGCCGAGCGCCGGCACTCCGAGATCAAAGACTTCCTTTGCCACTATCGGCGCGCCTTCATCGTAGACGCTCGACGGCCCGCCCGAAAGGACGATGCCTTTGGGTTGAAACGCCCGTATCTTCTCAAGCGGCGCGTTGAACGGAAATATCTCGGAGTAGACCTTCTGCTCGCGGATGCGCCGCGCAATCAGCTGGGTGTATTGTGAGCCAAAGTCGAGAATCAGCACCTTATCCGGAGTATTCATGCCACCTCAATGCGCCTGCTTGCAGAGCTTGTTGCCCGCCACGCGTACCATGCGAACATATTTTATTCAATCCGGTAGTTTGGCGCTTCTCTGGTTATAACCACGTCATGCACATGGCTTTCTCTCCAGCCCGCGTTCGTAATCTGGATGAAGCGTGCATTCTGCCGCAGCTCCTGCAGCGTCTCGCATCCGCAATAGCCCATACCTGAACGGAGTCCGCCGACAAGCTGATGCATGCTCATCGCGAGAGGTCCCTTCAGCGGCACACGGCCCTCAACTCCCTCCGGCACCAGCTTCTCCTTTTCAATGCCTTCCTGCCCGTAGCGATCTTTGGCGCCGTGCTGCATCGCGCCGAGAGATCCCATGCCGCGATAGGTCTTGTAGCTTCTGCCCTGATACAGAATCGTCTCGCCGGGCGACTCCTCGGTTCCGGCAAAGAGGCTGCCGATCATGACGCAATGAGCCCCCGCGGCTATGGCCTTGGTTATATCGCCCGAGTATTTGATGCCGCCATCCGCGATCACCGGAACCCCCGTCCTGGAGGCCACATCAAAGCAGGACTTGATGGCAGTAAGCTGCGGCACCCCGGCGCCCGCTACAATACGGGTCGTGCAGATGGAGCCGGGGCCGATACCGACCTTGATAGCGTCCGCCCCGGCATCAATAAGGTCCTGAGCGCCGTCTGCCGTTGCCACATTTCCTGCGATAACTTCCACATCCGGAAACTTTCGTTTCAGCTCCTTCAATGTATTGATAACCGCCCTGGAATGCCCGTGCGCGGTATCAATCGCGATAATGTCGACCCCAGCCCTGATAAGAAGCTCCGCGCGATAGAGCGCGCTCTCGCCAACGCCGATGGCCGCGCCGACGCGAAGGCGGCCATGAATGTCCTTACAGGCGTTCGGATATTTCTTGCGCTTCTCTATGTCCTTGATGGTAATGAGGCCACGAAGATTGAAGTTCTCATCAACAATGGGAAGTTTTTCGATTTTATATTTGTTCAGGGTCTGTTTGGCATCATCAAGCGTCGTGCCGATGGCCGCCGTGATAATATTGGCGCTCGTCATTGCGTCGGAGACCAGCCGCATGTTGTCAAGCTCAAACCGAAGGTCGCGGTTGGTGAGAATGCCGACTAATTTACCGCCGACCTCGCCGTTTTCGGTGACCGGAACCCCTGATATCTTGTACCGGGCCATCAGGTCGAGCGCCTTCTTAATCGGCGCATCCGGTGCGACGGTTATGGGATCGATAATCATCCCGCTCTCGGATTTCTTGACCTTGTCAACTTCAAGCGCCTGCTTCTGCGGCGACAATGCACGATGCAGAATGCCGAGCCCCCCCTCGCGCGCAAGCGCAATGGCAAGGTTCGCCTCGGTAACCGTATCCATGGCCGCACTGACAACAGGGATATTCAGCTTGATATTTTTGGTCAGATTTGTACTGACATCAACTTCCGCCGGCAGAACGTCCGACTTGGCAGGAAGCAACAGAACGTCATCAAACGTGAGGCCCATCTGGAGATTATCTAGCAACATGCGGCTAACCCTCTTGAATTTTTGAATTTTAGTATAGCACGAAGCGCCGCGCTTTGCGGAATGCTTCTCCTTGTATTCTATACTATTCTATTGATTTGAAGTGGATGAACGCCCGAACGGGATGAGAATCAGCCGCGACCCCTCCGGCGCTCGCGCAGCAGGAAAAAGACGGTCGGGAATCGACCGGAAAGCCACCGGATCTGGGAGCGCGCAGGCGCATATCTGCCCACGGCGCAACACTGCAACTGAAGAAACAGCGAATACTGCTTTGTCGCCATGCGACCCCGCGACCGAGGACTCTTCTGCAAATCGTCAAACACTGGCGCCTGCCTCCCGAGTCTGCACGACAGTATGGAATAGTGTTCATATTAGCATAATTAACGGTTCGCATCAGCTCATTAATAGCGGGCATAAAAATATTTTTTGAATGACCTGCACTTATCCGCTCACCCCGCCGCTGCTTCCAGCGCTGAGGCCGCGGCATCAGCCTAACCGACCAGAACCAGCGATGGGAAAATACCCAAAAGCAGCACAAGGGAAGCGGTCAGCACAACGGCGAGCAGAAGCGTTTTTGACGACGAACAGGCGGCCGCCCCCTCCGCTTCTCGCATAAACATCGCGCCGACAAGCCGGAGATAATAATATGCTGAAACAACGCTGAAAATTACCGCAAAAACAACCAGCGCCGTCTGTCCGGCGTCAACCGCGGAGATAAACACCTGAAGTTTGCCGACAAAGCCAGCAGCCGGCGGAATGCCGGTCAGGGAAAACAGGAAAATCAGCATCGCGCCAGCAAGCAACGGCTGCCGCCTTGCCAGTCCGGCGTACGCGGAACGCTCCTCGCCGTTCTCCAGCATCAGCATGACCGCAAAAACACCCATGTTCATGAACATATAAATAGCAAGATAGGTCATCACCGCCTGCATGCCGGCGACCGTTCCAGCCAGAACTCCGAGCAGCATATATCCGGCATGGGCGACAGATGAATAGGCAAACATGCGCTTTATATTGTCCTGCCTGAGCGCCAGCAGATTGCCGGCCGCCACGGTCAGCACGACAAGAAGAGTAATGGCAGGAGCCCACGCGGCCCATGCCGCCCCGAATCCCTCGATCAGCACCCTGCCGAACGCCGCGAAAGCGGCTGCCTTGGGGCCGACCGACATGAACGCGGTCACCGGCGTCGGCGCTCCCTGATAAGCGTCAGGCGCCCACATATGAAACGGAACCGCAGCAACCTTGAACCCGAAGGCTATCACAATCGCCAGCAGTGCCATTGCAAGAACCGGATCAGCGGCGTTGCCGCCGGTCAGCACATGCAGTGCAATCGCCGCGATACTTGTCGAACCTATCAGCACATAGATCATCGCGATGCCGAACAGCAGGATAGCGGTCGCAAACGTGCCGAGCAGGAGATACTTCATGGCAGCCTCGCTGGACTGGCGCTTCTCGCGCAGAAATCCGGTCAGCACATAGACACTGAGCGACATCAGCTCGAGGCCGACATACAGGACGATCAGATCATTGGCAGACGCCATGAACATCATGCCGAGAGATGCAAGCATCAGCAGGCAAAAATACTCCGCGGCATACTCCTCCCGGATGGCACGCGCTCCAATGGCGAGCAGCACCGCAAGAAAAAGCGTCAGCATGAACAGCAGCTTAAAAAAGCCGCTGTAGGCGTCAGCCACAAACATACCGTCAAACGCGGTTCCTGATGCGCCCGGGATGAGAAACGCCGTTACTCCGGCGGCTGAAATGGTCAGGAATCCGAGCAGTCCTTTGCTGCGGATTGCCAGCCCGGACAGAAAGATGCCAAGCATGCAGACGGTCAACACAATTTCTGGCGTCAGCAGCCGGAGTTCGCTCATCGCGCCACCTCTGCCGCGCTTTTGACGGCATCAGCCGCCTGCAAAACACTCACAAGCTGCTCAACCGAAGCGCGCATGAAGTCAAGCAGGATGCCAGGCTGAACACCAACCACAAAAATCACGACGACCAGTGGAGCGAGGCAGACCACTTCCCGAAGACAGAGATCGCTGAACTCCTTTGGATACGGAGATGCAGGTTTGAACAGAATTAACCGGTAATAGGCCCACGCCATATATGCCACGCCAAGGCCGACGCCGCATACGGCAAATGCGCCAATGACGAAATGCCCCTGAAACGCCCCGCTCAGAATGAGGAATTCTCCGATAAACGCGCTCATGCCCGGGAAGCCGGTCGCCGCAAGCGCCAACACAGTAAAGACAGTGGCCGAAACGGGCGCCGCCATGCTCAATCCGCCGAAATCCGACAACATGCGGGTCTTCAGGCGCTCTTCCGCAGCGCCGGCCCAGAGGAACAACGCACCGATGATGACGCCGTGGCTCACCATCTGGACGATGCTGCCGTCAATGCCCGCGCGCGTGAGCGTTGCCATGCCGAGCAGGACAAACCCCATATGGCTCAGGCTCGAATAGGCGATAAGCCGTTTGAGATCCTGCTGCGCGAGCGCACAATACGCACCGTAGAGAATAGTTATAATCGATAGCACCAGCATCGGCTCCATAAATGTCCATGCCGCGTTCGGGAAAAACGGAAATACAATGCGTATGAAGCCATAGGTTCCCATCTTTGCGAGCAACGCCGCCATGATGATCGTCGCAACCGTCGGAGCCTCCGCGTACGCGTCTGGCTGCCAGCCGTGGAAAGGCACGACCGGAATCTTGACCGCAAACCCGAGGAAAAATGCACCGAACAGCCAGAGCTGCACTGCATGCGGAAGCGCTGCTTTCGAAAGTGCCATGATGTCGAAGGTTTTGCCGCCGAGCAGATAGATCGCCACGATGCCGACCAGCATGAAGATGCTGCCTCCGAGCGTGAAGATCAGGAACTTCATGGCCGCCGCCCGCCCGCGCTCGCTGCCCCACATGCCGATGAGCAGATACATCGGAATCAGCATCGCCTCCCAGAAAACGTAGAATAAAACGGCATCCAGGGA
>JBBIQQ010000081.1:4402-9713 GCA_037442225.1 Nitrospirota bacterium | reverse complement strand
GAGTGCAAACCAGATGAATACAATAAAGTTCACTCCAGGGATAAAACATAGGACGAGTTGAAGGCCCGAGTACCCCGCTTTCCTGAAAATCATGACCATCAGAATTGCCGAAACGATAAATCCGATGAAAGCAAAAAAACCCATACATTCTCCTTACTGTAAAAATCAAATCCCGCAGATGTTCCCCCAAGCCCCTCCGGGATTTCTTTCATTGAACCAGTGCTGATACGGTCTTTGTTGCCGGGGGTGGTGACGGTTAGAACCTGCTGGCACAATCTGGCACAAAAGGGTCTGTCACTCCCCGGATGATATCCCGTCAGACCCGGCGGTTTCACATAGTAGCTCTTTCACCGGAATATCCGAAGAAGACGGAAGATTTGTTTCCGGTTGCTCCAGAGAATTCACCTGGGATGTCCCCTTGTATTGCCATCGCTCTTTGCCAGACAATCCGGCATTCAAAATGAAGCACACTATCGCATCTTTCATAATAATAATAATATTATCATAGCTTTATCCAGATTGCGGGGAAATATCTCCATGCTGTCAGCACCCTGATGCCTAAGATTATCTGCTCTCTGCTTTACGGCATTTGTTATAATGAGCTGTAGCCAATCAACTCTGAGGGAGCGATCTTGCCGTTTAACTGCATTCCGGCAAAAGACTTTGTAAACCGCAAGGGCGAGATGCTTCACCTGAAGCGTCTCCCTGAATTGCGCGAAAGTCACGTTACCGGAAACATTCTTCTCGAAGGTGCGCATGGCTCCGGCAAGACAGAGCTGCTCAAGCAGGTCTACCGCAGCATTTACTGGGAAGACTCGCCTGTCATTCCTTTCTATTATGCATTTAAAAGTGCAACGCTGAAGGCAGGTGTTTTTGCCCAAGACTATTTCACCCAGTTCATCCGGCAATATATTTCCTTCTCTGCCAAAGAACCTGCCATTGTGACCGGCAGGGGCTTGCCGCTCTCCCGATCAGTCCCGCCAGCTTCAGCCTGGTTGCTCGATATGATGGATGAATTCGAAGAACTGCGGAATGCCGGAGATTTCTACGGGCAGCTGCTCGCAGCGCTCGCAGCGCCCGTTCACGCGGCGACACGGCGCGGGAAGCCGGTGCTGATTATGCTGGATAATTTTCAGATGGCTTCACGGCTCTATGAAGAAACCCCCGGCGATTTCAGCGCTCTTGCCGGTTTCTTTGAATCGCCCATGAGTTCGCCCCTTTGCCCCCACATCATCACCGGCGCGCCGGAGAGCGCTCTGGAGTCCATCTTCGCCGAGAACGCATTGCGGGGGACGGCGGAGCGGATGGTGCTTCGCCCGCTTCCCGATGATGCAGCGCACTCCTTTTTTAAATCTTTCTGCGCTAAGCTCGGCATTCAGGAAGATCCCGAAACATCGGTCAGGTTTGTGAAATTTCTCTCCTGCAACCCGCTCTATATCAAAAGCATTGCGCGAAGCCTCTGGAGAATGCACAAAAAAGAGGCAACGCAGCGGGATCTCTGGGAGTGCTACAGCCATGAAGTGTCGGAAGGCGAAATTGCCCTCTACTGGTCTTCCCTGTTCAGTGAGGCAATAAGGAATCCCGCCATTCAACGCATTGCAATGCGCGTCTTCAGGCACCTGGTCGAAGCAGACGGAGAAGTTGCGGCAATCGAAAGGCTCCCGATGATTCTCGGTGTTTCCGAACTAGAGGTCAGAGAAACGCTCGCAGCACTGAAGACCGCGGGGTTCCTTCAGGGGAGGACCGGCTACAAAATCCCGAAAGATCCCGTCCTGCTCGACGTCATGCACAGTCTCTACATGCAGGATATCGAGGGCAAGTACCACCCGGAACGGCTACGAGAGATGATTCTTGAAAAATACTCCGCGCATAACCGACCTGCATCCTGCTTTGAGATGACTCTTCTTGCGGCTCCTGAGGCGGAGCTGATTGCCGCAAAAGCCTTCGAGCAGATAGCGCGCACCATGAAACTGAACACGGATATTGCCGAACGCATACAGCTTGCGCTGATAGAAGCCTGCATCAACGCGATGGAACATAGCGGCGGAATCGAAAAAAAGATTTTTCTGAAGTTTTACACATCCCCAAGCAGGCTTGAAATTGCGATCGACAGCGCCGGACATTTTTTTGACCCGGAAGCCGTGGAAGATCCTGAGGTGGCGGTCAAGCTTACTTCTGCGCATAAACGGGGTTGGGGGCTCAAGCTCATACAATCCATCATGGATGAGGTGCGTATAGAGCGCATTGATGACAGAACGCGCGTTCTGCTCATAAAACATATCAAACACGATGAGGTGTTGCATGACACCAAAAAACTTCAGGGTTAGCTCCAAAGAGATTGGAGATACTGCGGTCATTTATCCGCAGGGCTATCTCAACAATGTTACGGGAGAAAGCCTGGTTCAGGAATGCACAGAGCATATTGAAAAGGGTACGAAGAAGATCGTCATCAGTTTCAGTAAAACCGAACTCATCAACAGCATCGGCATTTCGATGCTGCTTTCGATCATCGAAAAACTGCTGAACACCGGAGGCGAGCTCTGCTTCACCGATATGAGCAAGATGCTGAAGGATACGTTCGAAATGCTCGGTCTGACACAGTATATCACCTCGTTCGACACCGAGGCGGAAGCATTGAACTACCTGAAAGCGGTATCGCATCCATGAGTCAGGAGTTGCAGCGAATTCTGTACAACCTCACGTCGCTGGCGGATCTCGGACATGAAGTCACCTCAGAAAAAGAGTTTCACGATCGCATCAAATCGGTGCTCTACGTCGTCATGGGAACCTTTCTGACCAACAAGGGAGCCATTCTCATCTGCGAAAAGGGTTCCGGCGAGTTTGCGCCTGTTGCACAAAAAGGCTTTGCCGGTACGGATTACAGAAAACTGCGGACCGGGGCCGATATCATCCGCACCCTTCCCAAAAACAGGCCGACACTATTCAATGAAAAAGAACTAAATACGGCGTTTGCTCCGTTCCCCGCCAATGCTGCTTCGGTTCTTACCCCCCTCTGGGTAACCGACCAGTTTATCGGAGTGTTCGTTATAGGGGACAAGTTCAGTCAAGAGCCCTATACCGAAAACGATCTGGCCCTCGTAAGCATCATCGCCACACAGCTTGCAGTGACACTGAACAATTACGGGCTCTTTACGCGGCTGTCTGATCAGATCGAGGAAAACCGCAAGCTTTTCGAAGATATGCGGCGTATATATCACGAGACAATTCAGGCGTTTGCGGCAGCCATCGACGCGAAGGACGCCTACACAAAAAATCATTCTCATCGCGTTGCCAAATACTCTGTAGCAATTGCCCGGGAACTCGGCTGGACTGAGCACGATCTCGAAGGGATTTATGTCGCCGGATATCTTCACGATGTCGGAAAGCTGATCGTTAGCAGAGATGTTCTGAACAAAAAAGAGATCCTCAACGACAAAGACCTTCGGGAGCTGCGGAGCCACTCCATTCTTTCCTATACCATCATTTCAAAGATCAAGTTTCCGTGGAGAGACGTGCTGCACATGATAAAGCATCACCATGAGCGGGTTGACGGGCGCGGCTATCCCGAAAACGTACCCGCTGACGCTCTCAGCGAAGGGGTAAAGATATTAACAATTGCGGACTCCTTCGATGCAATGACCTCAGACAGGCCCTATAGAAACAGACTGAGCATGGAAGAAACGCTGAACGAATTGAAAAACTGCGCCAATTCCCAGTTTGACGGCAGGATTGTTGCCGCCTTCTGTCGTGTGCTTGAAAAAGAGGTCCGCGGAGAACTCCCCGAACCGAATATCCTTCCCCACTTGGATCAGGACTTTGATCCGTCAGTCATCACCGAAATGTTGGCGGCGATAACCGAAGAATTATCGAAATAGCCTGGCGAAAAAAAAGCCGAAGACTCGGGAAATCGCCATCTATCAGCCTGTGATGAGCTTTGGCGTCACCATCCACTGCAGAGCCCACATGCCGACGCTCAGCCTCCGGATGCAGACTACAGATGCCGGAGAAAACTGCACAGAGGATTCATCAGCATAGCCGCACACAAGAGCAGAAAAAAGATTGGGGAGAAACGGCATATGGCTGACAATCAACAGGTTGCTCTCGACACTCTGGAGGCGGTCTGCCCAGAGCGCCGCGTCATCCAGCGGCCCGATGCCTTCGGTTTCGACAGTGCTCTTCTCGCATCCAATCAGCCCGGCAACGATATGCGCCGACTCTTTGGCGCGCAGTTTCGTACTGTGATAGATTTTCTCTACCTCCAGTCCCCTTGCAGCAAAAAAACAGCCGATAGTTTCCGCTTCGCTTCTGCCGCGTGGTGAAAGCGGATTTCCTGGCTCTATGCTTGCGTCGCCATGCCGCATAAGATAGAGGTTCATATTGTCACATTACTCATCGCTGTCAGGGATTCTCCCGTAACGTCGAATATGCGAACTTTCAGCATGAAGCCGCGTTTCATGCAATCGGCGCATAGAGCTTTTTCATGTCCTCGATACGCATCAGGGCTCCGTCTTTTTTCAGGTACACGACGGTTCCTATCTGCGCGTTCAGAATCATACGGCTGCACAAAAGGCACGGCTTGCCGTCCGCAACCGATCCGTTTTCTTCAAATCCGGCAACATAAATAATGGCATCCTTCATGCGCTCCGGCGAACCATTCACGATTGCGTTCTGCTCAGCATGAACCGCTTCACAGAGCTCGTAGCGCTCGCCGGACGGAATATTCAGATCTTTCCGCTTGCAGCGGGCTATGTCGGCACAGTTGACAACTCCCCGGGGCGCACCGTTGTAGCCGGTGCTGACGATTACATTGTCTTTCACAATCACCGCGCCATACCGCCGCCTGAGGCAGGTCGAGCGCGACGAAACCACCTTTGCGATCTCGATAAAGTAAGCGTCCCATGCTGGACGCTGATAGCGGTTGCCGTTGCCGCCGCTCATCACATTATCCGCACTTCGTAAATCCGCAGCTGTGGCAGACCGCGCAGCCGCCTTCGTGTTCCACGGCTCCGCCGCATTCAGGACACGCACCGATAATCATGAGCTCATTGTGGCGCGATTTTCCGTTTCCCCCCTTGCTGGAAACTGGGGTATCGATCGGCATATATTTTTCGAGCGCCTTGGCTATAGCGTCGGAGCACGACAGAATACGGCCGCCTTCTGCCCACGCAGGCTGATGGCAGGAGATACCTTTCAGTTGCTTCACCAGTTCGTCCGGCTCCAGCCCGGAGCGAAGCGCCAGAGAAATGAGACGTCCGATAGCCTCCGCCTGGCTGGACGCGCAGCCGCCTGCTTTGCCGATATTGGTAAATAT
>JBBIQQ010000081.1:277-4392 GCA_037442225.1 Nitrospirota bacterium | reverse complement strand
CGAACGGCATGCCGTTTTCGTCCTCATTGATAGTGACATAAAGATGCCCGCAGCCGGTCTTCATCAGGCGCGTACATCCCTGAATGACCGACGGTCGCTTCTTCGGCACAACCTTCTCTTCAACAACAGGAGACTGCTGAATCTGCGGCCCCTCCGTCTTTTTCGTACTCAACACCTGATCTTCCCGGGACCCGTCGCGGTAAACCGTCACGCCCTTGCATCCCAGTTTATACGCGAGCATAAACACGTTCTCCACGTCTTTGGTGGTTGCGGAGTTCGCAAAATTGACCGTCTTGGAAACCGCATTGTCCGTGTATTTCTGGAAAGCCGCCTGCATGCGGATATGCTCGACCGGTACGATGTCATGCGCTGTGACAAAGACACGCTTTACATCGTCGGGCAGTTCCGCGATATCGGCGATGTTTCCACGCAGCGCGATACGCTCGGCAAGCTCCCGAGTCCAGATGCCAAGTCCACGGGCCACCTCTTCAAAGTTACGATTGGTCTCGATGAGCTTGGTGCCTTCCATTACGTTTCGTACAAACGAAACCGCAAAGAGCGGCTCGATTCCGGAAGAGCACCCCGCAAGAATCGAGAGCGTGCCGGTCGGCGCAATTGTAGTTACAGTAGCATTGCGGACAAGCATCTCTCCGTTATAAACACTCTGCTCATAGTTAGGAAAGGGACCGCGGTCTTCCGCAAGCACAGCGGAGGCAAGGCGGCCTTCGGTCTGGATAAAGCCCATGACCTCCTCACCGAGTTGTATGGCTTCCTCCGAGTTGTATGGGACGCCGAGCTGTATGAGCATATCGGCCCAGCCCATGACCCCAAGGCCAATCTTGCGGTTCGATTTGGTCATCTCGCAAATCTGGGGAAGCGGATACTTGTTCACATCAATGACGTTGTCGAGAAAGTGCACTGCCTTCCGTGTCGTATCCTTCAGACGCAGCCAGTCGACCACCGCATGGTCGTTCTCGAATTTCACCATGCGGGCAAGGTTAATCGACCCGAGGTTGCACGACTCATACGGCAGCAGCGGCTGCTCACCGCACGGATTGGTCGATTCGATCTCTCCGATAGCCGGGGTTGGATTTGACGCATTGATGCGATCGAGGAAGACAACGCCCGGCTCGCCGTTCTTCCATGACTGATTTACGATCAGCTCGAAGACCTCGCGGGCACGAAGCGTTCCGGTTACCTTGCGGCTGCGCGGATTCAGCAATTCGTATTCACTGTCGTCCTCAACGGCCTTCATGAATTCCTCGGTAATCCCGACCGAGATGTTAAAGTTGTTCAGGCGGGCATTGTGATCCTTACAGGTAATAAAGTCCAGTATATCCGGATGGTCAACACGAAGCATGCCCATGTTGGCACCCCTCCGCGTGCCGCCCTGCTTGACCGCCTCGGTGGCAGTGTCGAACACCGTCATAAAAGAGATAGGACCGGATGAAACTCCCTTGGTAGAACCAACGACGTCTCCTGCCGGCCTGAGCCGCGAGAAACCAAAGCCGGTGCCGCCGCCGGACTTGTGAATCATGGCAGCGTATTTTACCGCATCGAAAATGGATTCCATTGAATCGCCGACCGGAAGCACAAAACAGGCCGAAAGCTGGCCGAGTTCGCGTCCGGCATTCATGAGCGTTGGACTGTTCGGCAAAAAACGGAGTGAGGTCATGAGATCATAGAATTCATGCTCCAGACGCTTCACCTCAGCGTCGGTCTTCCCGTATGAGATGTCCCCCGCCGCCACATGGCGCGCAACCCTGCTGAAGAGTTCCTCCGGCGTTTCGATCACCTTTCCGTCTTCGTTTCTCTTGAGGTAACGCTTCTCAAGGACCCTGATGGCATTCTGCGTAAGATTCAAGGCACCTGCTGGTGTTTTCATGATGAAATCCCCTTGTTTTTGAATAAGTTGCATTCCCAGAAACTACTCTATTTTGTGCTACATAGAGAGTCTACACACTATATATTGTGCTTGTCAAGCAAAAAGAAGAAGAAAAGGGAACCAGTTCTTTTTTCGGTTTTTTTTCGGTGGACTCCCTGTTAAGAGCTTGTGAAAAAGGCCGGAAGCCCAAATCTGATATACTTATCTGATGATTCTATCAGCTTTTTCCGATGTGCCGCCTGTTTTTGCGCGGACATTCGCTCACATAGCACGATGAACACCGCAGAAACTACGCGCTTTACCACCAAGCCGAGGGAGCCGGGCTCGGACTCCGTGCGGCAGCTGATATTGTGAGGGCGCATGACGGTTTCTTTGCCATCCAGAGTGCGCGGGGAACCAGTGAGTCCATTGCAGTTTACCTTCTTCTATAGGAAATATCGGCATGATTTTTCGTGAGTACAAACGCGACGGGCAGGCCCGTGCCGGCGTCGTCACCCTGACGCGCGGCACCATTCAAACGCCGTCATTCATGCCGGTCGGCACTCAGGGCACTGTCAAGGCGCTCTCGCCGGAAGAGCTGCAGGAAATCGGAGCGGAGATTCTCCTCTCCAATACCTACCACCTCTATCTCCGCCCCGGACATGAGGTAATCCGCGATCTTGGCGGCCTGCATCGTTTCATGCAGTGGCAGAAGCCTATTCTGACCGACAGCGGCGGTTTTCAGGTTTACAGCCTCTCGTCGCTCCGGAGCATTTCTGAAGACGGAGTCGAGTTTCGTTCTCATCTGGACGGCTCTCTGCATTTTCTCGGTCCGCACGAGGCCATGGAGATACAATGCTCGCTCCGGTCGGATATTGCGATGGCGTTTGACGAATGCATCCCCTACCCTGCCGACCATGAGTACGCCGCGAGATCAGTTGCCCTCACAACACGATGGGCTCAACGGTGCAAGGAATATCTCGAAATGCGGAAATCAGAAGGAGTGGAAGGACAAAAGAAGAACAAAGACAACAAACGCATTGCCAACGCTCAGACATTCACCCTTACCACCTTTCCCCCGTCCGAACTTCCGGCCTTGTTTGGCATCATTCAGGGAGGCATGTTCAGGGACCTGAGAACTCGGAGTCTTGAGGAACTTGCCGGAATCGGATTTGACGGTTACGCGGCGGGCGGACTGAGCGTCGGAGAGCCAAAAGAGGAGATGTACGACATCATCAGTCATATCGGACCGAAAATGCCGGCCTCGCACGCCCGCTACCTGATGGGAGTCGGCGATCTGCTCGACTGCATGGTCGCAGTTGAACACGGCTTTGACATGTTCGACTGCGTCATGCCGACCCGCAACGCACGAAATGGAACGCTTTTCACCAGTGAAGGAAGAGTCAGCATCAAGCGCGCCGAGCATAAAACCGATCCGCGGCCGCTCGATCCTGCCTGCGACTGCTATACCTGCCGCACTTATTCGCGCGCATACCTGCGCCATCTCTTCATGGCAAAAGAAATACTCTCCATGCGGTTGAACACCATTCACAATTTGGCATTCTACCTTGCATTTTTCCGCAAGATGCGCAACGCTATTACATCGGGAACCTTCCTGGCATTCAAGACACATTGGGACGCCGTCTTCACGAGGGAAGAGGCATAAGACAGCACGCAAGGGTGGAAAGTCACCGCAAGTCCTCTATCACGGCTTCCCGCATAAAGGAGTGAGACACCGTCATGGAACGCAGTCAGCAAATCAGAAGAGTCCTCATCATTACGCTGATACTAAACATTAGCGTCTCCTCGGCAAAAATCCTCTACGGTCTGTCGGCGAATTCCCTGTCCATCACGGCCGACGGCTTTCATTCAATGTTTGACGGCGTCTCCAATGTTGCAGGCTTAATCGCCATTTATATAGCAGCTCATCCTCCCGATAAAAATCATCCTTACGGCCACCGAAAATACGAAACCATCTTCACCATCTTCATCGGCGTACTCATGCTGCTCACCTGTTTTGAAATCCTGAAGCAGGCCTGGGCATCGTTCGTCGGAGAACAACGTCCGTTGCTCAGTGCTACCAGCTTCGCGGTCATGATCGTAACGCTCGCGGTCAATATCTTTGTTGCAACCTATGAAAAACGCATGGGCAAAAAACTGAACAGCGATTTTCTCATAGCAGACTCCCAGCACACCCGAAGCGACATCTATGTAACGATTGGCGTTCTTGCGTCCCTGCCGTTCGTAATAA
>JBBIQQ010000081.1:0-267 GCA_037442225.1 Nitrospirota bacterium | reverse complement strand
TGGGTTACTCATTTGTAGACCCGCTTGTCGGTGTTATTGTCGGCGTCATGGTGGCACGCGCCGGCATCATCATTATCCGGGATTCGGCAAATGCGCTGGCAGACAGTCGCGCCGGATGTCCGGTCGTAATTCAGGATGTCTGCAAAAGCGTCGAGGGCGTTGTAGATTGTCATAAAATCAGAACGCGCGGGACCGCAGGCTGCGTATTTATCGATCTGCATATCCAAGTTGCCCCGAGCATCTCTATAGAAGATGCCCATGCCATAG
>JBBIQQ010000080.1:0-9729 GCA_037442225.1 Nitrospirota bacterium | reverse complement strand
TTTACATGGGGCTTCGTACGCTCAAATTTTGCCTTCGCCATCTCTCCTCCTTATGTACTCCATACCAGAAATTGGATATTATTCGCCCTTGATTTTTGCTACGATGCCTTCCTGTATACTTTTCGGCACCTCTATATATGCTGCAAACTGCATGGTATAGGTTGCTCGACCCTGCGTCTTTGAACGCAGATCCGTCGCATAGCCGAACATTTCGGAAAGCGGAACCATCGCATTTATGATTTGGGCTTTCCCCCGTTTTTCCATGGACTGAACTTTTCCGCGACGGGAATTCAGATCGCCGATAACGTCGCCCATATAATCCTCAGGGGTAACAACCTCGACACTCATAACCGGCTCAAGTAACGATATCCCCGCCTTTCTGGCGCCATCCTTCAATGCCATTGAGCCGGCAATCTTGAACGCCATTTCAGACGAGTCGACTTCGTGGTACGAACCATCAAAAATAGTCACTTTCAGGTCGACAACCGGATATCCAGCGAGAACGCCACCTGCCATAGCCTCCTTGACTCCCTTTTCGACCGCAGGAATGTATTCCCTAGGAACAGAGCCACCAACAACCTTGTTGACAAACTCAAATCCCGCCCCGCGCTCGCGCGGCTCAATTTCAAGCCAGACATGGCCGAACTGTCCGCGGCCACCCGACTGCCGGACGAATTTGCCCTCAATCTTAGTCGCCGCCTTCACAGCCTCCTTGTATGCGACCTGTGGCTTCCCGACATTCGCGCCAACCTTGAATTCACGAAGGAGGCGGTCAACAATAATTTCAAGGTGAAGCTCGCCCATCCCGGCAATAATCGTCTGGCCGGTTTCCTCATTAAATGACACGCGAAATGACGGGTCCTCTTGAGCAAGCTTGCTGAGGGAGACAGAGAGTCTTTCTTGGTCAGCCTTGGTCTTCGGCTCAATGGCAACCGAAATTACCGGCTCAGGGAACTCCATTGCCTCAAGGATAACCGGATTCTCTTCATCACACAACGTGTCGCCAGTCAGCGTGCTTTTCAGTCCGACAAGCGCAGCAATATCACCGGCGCGAACCTCTTTAATCTCTTCCCGCTTGTTAGCATGCATCTGAAGAAGCCGGCCAACGCGTTCCTTGGTATCCTTCGATGAGTTAAAGGCATATGAACCGGCAGCAAGCACGCCGGAATAAACACGGATAAATGTCAATTGACCGACAAACGGGTCGGTCATAATCTTAAACGCCAGAGCGGCGAAGGGCTCGTCATCGGAAGCCCTGCGTTCGACCTCGACCGTATCGCGAGGGAGCACTCCCTTAACCGCGGGGACGTCCAGCGGAGAAGGCAGATAATCAACCACGGCATCGAGCAACAGTTGAACACCCTTATTTTTAAAAGCCGAACCAAGCACAACCGGCGTAATTGTCATGGCAATGGCACCCTTGCGGATTGCCGCCTTAATCTCGGCCTCGGAAATCTCTTCGCCGCCAAGATACTTTTCCATGAGCGACTCATCAACATCAGCAATAGCCTCAAGCATCTTGTCACGATATTCCTTAGCCTGCACTGCGTATTCAGCTGGAATTTCCCCTTCAACAAACTTTGCACCGAGCGTCTCATCATCAAAGAAGTAGGCCTTCATCTTGACCAGGTCAATCGAGCCACGGAACTGATCTTCTTTTCCAATAGGGATCTGAATCGAAACCGGCGCAGCACCCAATTTCTCAACCATTGTTTCGACTGCGGAGAAGAAATTCGCGCCGACACGGTCCATCTTATTCATAAACGCGATTCGCGGCACGCCGTATTTATTTGCCTGACGCCATACCGTTTCGGACTGAGGCTGGACACCCGCTACCGCATCGAACGCAGCAACCGCACCGTCAAGAACCCTCAGGGATCTCTCAACTTCAATCGTAAAGTCAACGTGCCCGGGAGTATCAATAATATTGATACGATTTCCGTTCCACGAGCATGTTGTCGCAGCGGATGTAATCGTTATTCCGCGCTCCTGCTCCTGCACCATCCAGTCCATGACAGCAGTCCCGTCATGCACCTCGCCAATCTTATAGGTAACCCCAGTGTAATACAGAATGCGCTCGGTCGTCGTCGTTTTTCCGGCATCGATATGCGCCATAATGCCGATATTTCTCGTCTTCTCTAATGGAAATCGTGACATGTGCAAAATTTACCTTCTATCTTTTGGCTGTCTTCTGAAAATGGCGCGCTGAAACTACCACCTGTAGTGCGCAAATGCCCGGTTAGCCTCGGCCATTTTGTGGGTATCTTCCTTCTTCTTAATCGATGTGCCGGTATTGTTGTAGGCATCAAGCAGTTCTGCTGCGAGGCGCTCTCGCATCGTCTTTTCCTTGCGGGCGCGGGAATAGCTTATTACCCAGCGAATCGCCAGAGCTACCTTTCTGTTCGGCCTGACCTCGACCGGAACCTGATACGTCGCACCGCCGACCCGACGCGGCTTTACCTCAACGAGAGGCTTCACATTCTCCATCGCCGCCTTGAACACCTTCAGCGGATCCATTCCGGTCTTATCCTTCATAATCTCAAAGGCACCGTAGCAGATGCGCTCACCAGTCGACTTCTTGCCATCCTCAAACAGAACGCTGATAAAGCGGCTGACCAGCTTGCTGTTATACTTCGGATCCGGCAGGATTTCCCGTTTGACTGCTTCTCTTCTTCTTGCCATTGCTTAGACCCCGACCATTCTTATTTAGGACGTTTGGCACCGTACTTGGACCGACCCTGTCTCCGGTCGCCGACGCCTGCACAATCAAGCGTGCCTCTCAGGATGTGATAACGCACACCAGGAAGGTCCTTGACTCTGCCACCTCTGATTAATACGATGGAATGCTCCTGAAGGTTGTGACCAACGCCGGGAATATAGGCGGTTACCTCCATCGCATTCGTAAGCCGCACTCTTGCAACTTTTCTCAATGCTGAGTTCGGCTTCTTAGGTGTCGTCGTGTATACTCTGACGCAAACACCGCGACGCTGCGGACAGCTCTTCAGCGCAGGACTTTTGGTCTTGCGCTCAATTTTTTTCCGCCCCTGCTTCACCATCTGTGCAATCGTAGGCACGTTTCCTCCAAAATGCAATACAAAAATAAATAGTTTCCCAATTCAGCGGAAAACCTGAGAATTATACCAAAAACTTAATATTTTGTCAAGCCTTTCAACGAGGTAGTCGTTTAGCAGGCTAATGTACCAGGGAATTTATAATGTAGCACGAAAAAATAAAAAAAGAAAGCTAATTTTTCAGATCCTTATTCCCGCACCCACTTGCCATGCCGGAACATGACGTGATAAGCTTTTTAATCCTCATTAAAATTAGACTCGCGAGAGTTGGCCGCAAGAGAAGGGGGAATCTCATGCAGGAGATCATTAAATGGCTTGGTCACGACACTTTCAGAATATCCGGAACCCGCACGATATATACCGATCCATACCTGCTTACCACTTCGGACATAGCCGATATCATAATAATAACACATGATCATTATGATCACTGTTCTCCGGAAGACATCGAAAAGCTGAGGGGCCCTCAGACCGTCGTGATTGCCACTGCAGACTGCACCAAAAAAATACCCGGCACGATAAAGTCGATGGCGCCCGGCGACACGTTACATCTTGACGGTATTTCCATAACCGCAGTTGCTGCCTATAATACAAACAAGCAGTTCCATACCAAAAATCACGGGTGGGTCGGCTACATCATCAAGCTCGACGGCAGGTCAATCTATCTGGCCGGAGATACAGATTTCATTCCGGAAATGAAACGGTTGGGACCCATTGACATTGCCCTTCTCCCGGTTTCGGGCACCTACGTCATGACTGCTGAGGAAGCCGCGCAGTCTGCCCTCGTTATACGCCCCAAACTTGCAATTCCCATGCATTATGGAAGCATCGTCGGATCCAGGAATGACGCCGAACGCTTTGCCGAGCTTTTGAAAGGCAAGGTCGAGGTGCTTATTCTTGACAGGCTATAACCTCTCGCCTGACAACACCGCTTAATGACCAAACTCAATAAATCGGCCGAGGTTTTGACAATCCTGAAAAAAAGCGCAACCTTTGTTTCAGGAGCCAACATTGCTTCTGCGCTTGGCATAACCCGCGCTGCGGTCTGGAAGAAGATCTGCCGCTTGCGGGATCAGGGCTATCGGATTGAAGCGTTCCCGGCAAGAGGGTATCGCATTGTCGGGGTGCCGGAGTTTTCGTTAGAAGAGATTCTGGACTCTCTGGGACAGCTTAGAATCCTTGCTCCGGATAAAATTTACTTTTTCGAAAATCTGGCCTCGACGAATGCTACCGCGGTCGAACTTGCACATGCTGGGTGTCCGGATGGAACCATTATTATAGCCGATGCTCAATCTGCTGGCAGAGGCAGAATGGCACGGACCTGGAGTTCTCCGCCTCGCGTTAATATTTACATGAGCATTGTCCTGAGACCGACATTTGAGCTGCGCGATGCCGCGATTCTGACCCTGCTCGCCGGAGTTGCTTGCGCCAGAGCCCTGCGCATCTGCAGCGAATGTGAGGTCTCCCTGAAGTGGCCGAATGACCTTCTTATCGGAACCCGGAAGATTGGTGGCATTCTTACGGAACTTCGGGCGGATCCTGATCGCATACAGTTTGCCGTAATCGGAATCGGCATAAACGTGAATTATTATCGATCCTCCATGCCTGATGAAATTGCAGAAATAGCCACCTCGGTTGCGCATGAGGCCGGGAAAAGGGTTTCGCGTTCAGCTGTCCTGGCTTGCCTCATACGCGAGATGGATGCCTGGCTGAACATCCTGGCAGCGGATGGGAAAAGGCCTATTCTCGATGCATGGCTCGCGCTTTCCTCCACAATTGGAAAAACAGTGACTATTGCGACTGCCCGCGAATCCCTGCGTGGCCGTGCTGAAGCTCTCGATGACGATGGCTTCCTCATGGTGCGGCTTGAGAATGGGGTCTTGCAGCGGGTGCATGCGGGCGACGTGGCCTATGTTTAGGGAAGGGAACCGTCCCCTTCTGGTTATCGACATCGGCAATACGACGATCGCACTCGGCCTGTTTGTCTCTCCGGCCGATTCAGATTTAATAAAAACAAGAAAATTTTCGTCGAATACGCACCTTTCCCCTGATGAGTTGTCGCGGCGTATTCTTCGGTTTCTTGGCAAC
Organism: Nitrospirota bacterium; assembly: GCA_037442225.1. GTDB lineage: Bacteria > Nitrospirota > Thermodesulfovibrionia > Thermodesulfovibrionales > Dissulfurispiraceae > JAAYUK01. The sequence goes on along the minus strand of JBBIQQ010000080.1, from coordinate 4,570 downwards.
GCAATCGCGCGGCAAGGGGTATATGTCGCCATTGGATCGGTTGTTCCATCGCTTGTGAAGGCGATAAAATTGGCAACTCGACCTATTGCCATTATGACTCTGCTGATCAATTCCAAATGTGATTTTGGATTTCGGCTGGCCGTTGACGTTCCGGCTGCATTGGGAGTTGACAGAATTGCGAATGCCGCCGCCGCATGGAAACTGCGAAAGCGCCCTGTTGCCGTTGCGGATTTTGGTTCCGCAACAACCATCTCCATTATGGATGGGGAGGCTTTTCGGGGTGGAGCCATCCTTCCGGGAATCGCCATGATGCTGGACGCGCTCAGCCGCGGGACTGCAAAACTTCCGTACGCATCCATCGACCGGGATGTTTGCGCAGTCGGCACAAATACCAGCGCGGCTATTTGTAGCGGGATTGTCCTTGGAACAGCCGGGGCTGCGGAAAAAATAGTTGCGACAGCCGAACGTGAACTCGGCTGCAAATTGTCTCTCTTCATTACAGGAGGGAATGCCTCTTTCGCAATCCCCTTTTTGCGCCGGCGCCACCAGTTTGTACCGGACTTAACCCTGCAGGGGTTTCGCCTCATTTTCCTCCGCCAGCTTGACCTTTCTGCATAAAACGCTATAATTGAATATGCCTATGGCATGCTTATCTGCGACAACGGAGGGCTGTGCTATGAAAATTACGAAAATCCTTTTCCCGACCGACTTTTCTGAAGGAGCTCTGTATGCGTTTCCCTATGCTGTAGATCTCGCGAAAAACTACGGGGCCAAATTGTATCTAATCCATGTCCTCTATGACATGGCGGCAGCGAGCGGCCTGCATATTCCCCACACCTCGATGAAAGTCCTTTATCAGGATCTTTATGATGATGCGAAAAAAACCATTGAGTCGTTTGCCTATGAAATGCGGAAAGGGTTTGCTGACATTGAGTTTGCGGTTTTGCGCGGCGTTCCTTATGAAGAGACATTGAAGTTTGCTGATGCCACGGGGATTGACCTTATCGTTATCGGCACGCACGGTCGCAAGGGGCTTGACAGAATGCTGTACGGCAGCACCGCTGAGCGGGTGGTCAGAAATGCGAAGTGTCCCGTGCTGACAGTCAGAAATCCAAATTAAACAACGGATTGCGTCGACAAATCGCATCTCATAGCTGTCTGCCTGCTTCGCGTCTTTCCCGCGCGAAAACGTGTAGCAGGCAGACAGCTTTCCCCTATGATTGCTAAGCATGCTCTCGTGAACATTTTCCCCGACGCAGTGCGTTTCAGGTAAAATAGAAGCGCTTTGAAGCGCGCTCTTCTTTTTTCGTTCATACTTCACATGGCAGTCCTTTGCCTCTTCTTTTTCCTGAAACCCGAGGACAGAGGGAAAGAGAACCGCACACTCATTGCCGAAATCATTATCCCTAAGGCAATGCCCACAGTCCCTCCTGAACATGAAAGAGTCCGGCGTCCGGCCAGACCTGAAAGAAAAATCAGCATTCCGAAGACTGCTGAACAGCCCGGACGGTTGAGCGAAGTCCCTGCAAAAAGATCTCAACGCAAAACGCCCGGTGCCGGCCGGGTAAAACAGAACGCGCAGCAAGCAACGCCTGAACAGAAACAACCTCATCCGGATGAGCATCAGAAGCCTTTTACACCTTCCCGCAAGTATGCTACTCCTCATGAACAAGGGCAGGAGTCTGGGCGATCCAGACTCTTTGATCGGGATGTGATTACAGAAGCGACGCGAAATCGGGAAGAACCGAAAGATGAGTCTTCGCTTACCTTCAACACAAAAGACTATAAATATTACGGATATATGCAGCGCCTGCGGGAAAAAATCGAGAATGTCTGGCGGTATCCAGTTGAAGCCGGCGCGAAAGGCATATATGGCGATTTATATATCCGCTTCACCATAACAAAGAGCGGAAAGCTTGGGGCAGTTGAACTTGTCAGAACCTCCGGCAACCGGCACCTCGACAATGCCGCACTGAAGGCCTTACGGGATGCAGAGCCTTTCTGGCCGTTGCCGGAAGACTGGGGTCGTGAAGGGCTAACCATTACCGGTCATTTTGTTTATACGCTTCGCGGTTCCTACATCAAATAAAAGCGACTGGCCGAGGGCATCTACCCTCGGCCAGTCGCACCGCTTCTTTCTTTAATGATAACTAACGCTTCACAATCCTGGGAGTAATAAACAGGAGCAGCTCCTCGGTCTCAGTCCCGATAGCGCTATTCTTGAAAAGCAGTCCAAGCAGCGGAATCTTTGAAAGACCGGGAACCGCTTTTTCAGCATCGGTCTCTTTCGTCTTTAAAATACCTCCAATGACGACCGTTTCGCCATCCTTCACATACAACTGAGTCCTTGCCTGACGGGAATTGATAGTCGGATTGCCGAGATTGTCAGTGCGAGAGAAATCCGGCTCATCCTTGGTCACCTCGACCCTCATCAAAACCGTTCCGTCAGGACTGATTTGAGGCGTTACGGTCAGCTTCAGATTCGCATCCTTGTATTCAGTTTTGAAGGTTCCGTCCTGCGTTCTCGTAGTAACCGGTATCTGCGCTCCATGCTTGATAACTGCCTGTTCGTTATCAACCGTCAGGATTTTCGGGTTCGACACAGTCTTTGCCTTGCCCACAGACTCAAGGGCGGAAATGCGGGCCTCAAGTGCCATGTAGCTTCGCAATATACCAAAAGAAATGGCTCCTGTAGGAGGAATATTTGCATTGGGTGTCGCCAGATTGACCGCTCTGTAAATAACATTGGCGTCTGCTGTACCTGACGGCACCCGTGCGCCGGTCACCGGATCCCAAGCAAATCCGCCGAGAACGCCTCCGGCTGCCTGCGACCCTTTAATATAGCCTTTCTGATCACCAAACCATGAAGCACCCCACTCAACGCCAAGTTCACGAACAAACTGCGTCGTTACCTCTACCATGCGTGCGTCGATAAGTACCTGAGGTTGCTGCGTGTCCAGTTGGTCAATCAGTTTCTGAACCTCAGCCAACGCTCTGGGGATGTCTTTGACAATAAGGGATCGTGTTCTCGTATCAGCGCCAATACTGCCCCTTGGCGAGAGCACCTTCCCTTTCTCGATAAGCTCCTTCAGTCCGATGGCGTCTGGCTTCTCATCCTTTCCTTTCACGTTTTCTACATTGGCGTTATTTACAGCAAATATTCTTGTAACTACCTCGTCCGCCCGCCCAACTGCCTCCCGAGAATCAGTAATCGCCTTTTTCTCATCTTGGTAAGCCTTTGCGGTGAGAACTCTGATCACATTCCCCTCAACAACCTTCTCGAGGCTGAATGTTTTCAGTATCAGATCCAGTGCCTGATCCCAAGGCGCATTTTTCAGTTTCATGGTAATGCGCCCTTTGACTTCAGGATGCACGACCATGTTGAGTCCGCTCACATCTCCAAGCAGCCGCAAAATTGGCACAATGTCGGCATCCTGGAAATCCAGAGATACGGTTTTCTTTTTAACCGCCGGCGGCAGATCCTGCTCGGCCAAGAGGCTGCCGGGTTTGCTGACTATTACAGCTGCGGGTTTTATATCCACAACAAGTTCGTCATCGAGTATGGTTGCCTGGGCATCAACAACAACGGTTGGCTCAACAATGAATCTGACGAGATCGCGCTCGACACGATATTTAATATCCCGAATAGGCACAATCATCTTGACCGGAAAAGCAGCCTTCATGGCTGATACTGGAATATCTATAACAAGCTTGCCGCCTACATCGTAAACAGCAGGAGACTTTACTCTTCCATCAGTTTTAAAAATCAGTTCAACTCCGTTTTCTGTCTTGTCCAACAACACATTCGTAATTGTACGGGCAGGCTCTGCGATTGTCTGACCAGCGGTCTTATCAGCGGCTTTCGATGCCGGTATTGCAGAGACTTCTGCCGCATTTGGCTGCACCTGAGCAGTCTCCAGAAAAGCAATTTCAAGACCCGCCCCTTTGTGTTCAATCCGCGCCTCAGCAGGAGCCAAAAGCGCAAACGTCAGCAGAGTAGATGCTCGCGGAGCCTGCGTTTGACTGACTACGATTTCAGATACCAGCCTTGATTGAGGCCGTATTGGCGCATTGAATTTCCCGGCCGTGACTCCCTCAAGCTCAACTATCACCTTGAACGGATCCGCGCCTGCTACCACGGAATGCTTCATAGGTTCCGAAGCGTTTAACGTAACTATATTTCCGCTGACATCGATTGCGGTCAGCTGTGCGTTGCCGGCAGCCGCCGCATCTGCGGCAAAAAACGGGCCCGAAAAAGCAGACAAAGCAAAGAGTCCGAGCAGGAGCCATGTCAGCATCCGTGCCCGACTAAACCCTGGACGACGGGACTGCTTATGCGTAATAAATGCCGATACCCTCATTGCTCATCCCCCCTGCGGAGTTTTAGTACGGTATCCTTTGAAACAAGAACACCTTTATAGTTTTTGACCATTTCCCGAATAATCAGGGAATCCTGACTAATTTTCACAACCTTTCCTCCATACAGACCTGCCTTGGTGCCTTGGCGAACAGTATATGATTTACTGTCCGGCAATGTAACGGCTGCATACGGCCCGGTCTTGTCCCACAG
>JBBIQQ010000079.1:0-9806 GCA_037442225.1 Nitrospirota bacterium | reverse complement strand
GTCGTGCACGACCTCGCGACAATGGGCTACGTGCCCTCATTCTGCACGGCATGCTATCGCATGGGCCGAACCGGCATGGACTTCATGGACCTTGCGAAGCCCGGTGAGATTAAAGAGCACTGTGACCCGAACGCCCTGTCCACATTCATGGAGTACCTGATTGATTACGCTGCTCCGGCCACGGTTGAGGCGGGCAGGAAGCTGATAACGCTGCGGCTTGCCGCAATGGATCCGCGGACGAGGGCATTCACTGAAACCCAGATTGCGCGGGTTGAGCGGGGGAATCGGGATGTATTCATATAGAGCGGAAGGCGGGCTTGCGGCAGTTCCGATGAAAGGTGCGGCACTGTCAGCCGGAAGATTTGTTTATTTCCGCACTTCCCGCCTTCCGGATTCTGCGAGAGCTGTGCGTTGACGGTATTGAGGCCGATGAAGATCGCTGCAGAAAACTGCTGGAGAGATCGGCTGTCGTTGTTACGGCGCTTATCCCGCTGCTCGGCTATGAAAAAGCAGCCGAGGTGCTGAAGCGGGCTGAGACTGAAGGAAAAACTATCCGGGAGGTAGTGGTAGAATGGGGTTTATTGCCAGAAGCGGAATTTTATCGGGCGATAAGCCCGGAAGCGGTCTCAAATCAGGACTCTGAGGGTGGCAAATAGTAATCGGCAATGCAACTCATGAAGCCGTTCAGCTTCATGAGTACAGTTCACTGATTCCTAACGGGAGGAAGCATGCAGCCAACGTCTAAAGGAATGCGGACGCACATCGGCTTTTTCGGCCGCCGGAATGTCGGCAAGTCGAGCCTGCTGAACGCCCTGACGCGGCAAGAAGTCTCGATAGTGTCCGACATTGCCGGAACGACGACGGATCCGGTCAAAAAGCCGATGGAGTTGCTTCCGCTCGGCCCAGTGCTGTTTATCGACACCGCTGGCATTGACGATATCGGCGCTCTCGGCGAGAAGCGAATTGCCAAGACCAGACAAATTTTTGATAGTGCGGATCTGGCGGCGCTGGTTACGGAGGCGGGCGTCTGGGGCGAGTTTGAAGAGAGACTGCTGAGCGAGTTGTCGCAGCGCGCCACAGCGGTCGTCATAGTTGTCAACAAAGCGGATCTGGTAGACGCAGACACTGCGCTTCAGGCGCTGCCAGATAAGCACAGAAGCAGCGCGGTTCTCGTTTCGGCGGCAAAGCCTTTCGGTCTTGACGCGCTCCGGGAGGCCCTGCTCGCCGCTGTTCCTCCGGAATGTTTGCAGCCGCCTGCGATTGCGGGAGATCTCGTCGGTCCGGGCGAACTCGCCCTGCTGGTCGTTCCAATCGACAAGGAAGCGCCGAAAGGCCGCCTTATCCTTCCCCAGGTACAGACAATCCGCGACCTGCTCGACAGCGACGCGTATTGCATGGTGGTAAAGGAGCGTGAACTGCGGGCAGCGCTGGATCGCCTGAAAACACCGCCAAAGCTCGTCATAACCGACTCGCAGGCTTTCCTAAAAGTTGCGGCTGATGTGCCTGACAACATTCCATTGACGGGTTTCTCCATCCTTTTTTCGCGCTACAAGGGAGACCTCATACAGCAGATCGAAGGCGCTATGGCGGTTGATTCTCTCAAAGTCGGCGACAAGGTGCTGATTGCAGAGGCATGCTCGCATCATCCCATCGAAGAAGATATCGGGCGGGTCAAGATTCCTCGCTGGCTGACGCAGCATGTCGGCAGCAAGCTTGAATTTGTGCATTATCAGGGGCACGACTTTCCTGATGATCTGCCGACCTTTCAGCTCGTGATTCACTGCGGAGCCTGCACCATGAACCGCCGCGAAATGCAGACTCGCCTCCGCCGCTGCGCTGAAGCCGGCGTGCCGATAACCAATTACGGCATGGTCATAGCGTACAGCCTCGGCATTTTCGAACGCGCCCTCGGTCCCTTTCCGGCGGCGCTGGAGGCGTACAGAATGAAGAGAAGCGGGAAGTAAAAACTCAGGAGTCAGAATCCGGAAGGAAGAACAGCATGCTGACGCGTGAAGAGATAGCGGGCTGGTTGCGCGAAACGGATACGGATTCGTTCCGCCTGGCGGAGCTTTACTCGCAGGCAGATGCCGTCCGCAGGAAGCATGTCGGCGATGAGGTGCATCTTCGCGGGCTCGTCGAAATTTCGAACCACTGCGTACAAAACTGCTCTTACTGCGGCCTGCGTCGGGAGAATGCCGAAGCCCACCGGTACCGTATGCAGGCAGATGAGGTGGTCTCATGCGCGCATGAAGCAGTGCGGCGCGGCTATGGCACGCTCGTCCTGCAGTCGGGCGAGGATTATGGCCTTACGCGCCAATGGATTGGCGACGTTATTAAGCATATCAAGGCAAAGACTCCGCTTGCGCTAACGCTCAGCCTCGGTGAGCGGCCGGCCGAAGATCTCGCGGCATGGCGCGAGGCGGGCGCTGATCGCTATCTTCTGAAGTTCGAGACCTCAGATGACGCCCTCTATAAGAAACTCCATCCGCCGCTTCCTGACAAGCCGTATTCGCGGCGCGACATGCTGCATGCGCTGCCCGGTATCGGCTACGAGGCGGGCAGCGGCGTAATGATTGGCCTGCCGGGGCAGAGCTTCGACACGCTCGCGAACGATCTGCTCATCTTCCGGGAATTGAACCTCGACATGATTGGATCCGGGCCATTCCTGCCGCATCCGCAGACCCCGCTCGGAACGAAATATGCTGACGAAATTGTCGCGGAAGATCAGGTTCCGAACACCGAAGAGATGGGCTACAAGGTTATTGCTCTCACGCGGCTGCTCTGCCCGCACGCAAACATTCCGGCAACGACGGCCCTTGCTTCGCTGAACCGGAAAGAAGGGCGGCGACTTGCTCTGCAGCGGGGAGCGAATGTTGTGATGCCGAATTTGACGCCGGCGGCTTACCGGCGCTACTATGAAATCTATCCTGAAAAACTGTGCTTCCATGAGAATGCTGAGTTTGAGCACGCGCAGCTCATGCAGTCGCTCGCGGATCTCGGTCGTCCCGTTGGCCGTGGACCGGGAAGCCGCTCCGTGAGGATAAGAGTGAAGGAGATGCTTTTATGAGCGATGAAAGAACGAAAAAGGGTGTTATTTCAATGTGCATGGGAAGTTCCTGCTTTCCGCGGGGCAATGATGAGAATATGGGACTCATCAGGCATTATCTGAAAGTGCATAATCTGGATGGCTGCGTTGAACTCAAGGGGCATCGTTGCCAGGACAATTGCCATCTCGGTCCGAACATCATGGTGGACGGCAAGCAGTATAATCATGTGAATCCGGGAATGTGTCCCGCGACGTTGCGGGAGCTTCTTCCGTATTTTGAACGTCTGTGCCGCGAGTCCGAATGTAACAGCGACGACGCCGGGCATGCATCATGAGTCCTGCCGCCGGGCAGCCCGCAACCAGAACGGAGCCTTTTATGGACAAAAATTACCCGATTTATACCAGGAAAACCGAATGCCAGGACTGTTACAAATGCATCCGGGGGTGCCCGGTCATGGCCATTAAAATTGAGGATGGATACGCGTCCATCATAAGCGAGTTGTGTGTGCTTTGCGGTTATTGCGTTGATGTCTGCCCCAACGGTGCAAAGCAGGTGCGCGACGATGTGCCGTCGGCAAAGCGGCTTCTCGCAGAGCGGGACCGGGTCATCGTATCCCTTGCCCCTTCGTTTATCACTGAATTCCCCGATCTGCGTCCCGGCCAGCTCATCGCGGCGATCAGGAAGCTCGGATTCTTCGGCGTTTCAGAGACCGCAATGGGTGCCGAACAGGTAAGCGCGCATGTCGGCGGCCTCCTGGAGCGCTCAAGCGGGGAAGTTTTCATCTCTACCGCATGCCCCACCGCGGTCGAGTACCTCCGCAAATTCGAGCCCAGGTACGCACGGTATCTGACAGATTTTCTGTCGCCTCTCCTTGCACACGCGCGCTTATTGCGCCAGCATTACGGGCAGGAAATCGGTGTTGTCTTTATCGGCCCGTGCGTCGCGAAAAAACTCGAATCAGACACGCATCCTCAGCTGGTCGAGATCGCGCTTACATTTGAAGACCTCCGCAGGTGGCTTGAAGAAGTCCAAATTGACGTTGAAGCCCTCCGTGAAAAAGGAGATGACGTTTTTATTCCGCAGCGGTCGCGGGATGGCGCGCTCTATCCGATTGAGGGGGGGATGATTGCGAGCATTCAGGGGCAGAGGCAGGGAAAGTTGCCGACACATTTTATCCAGTTTTCAGGCATCCGCCGGTTCAGCAACGCCCTGAACGGAGTCGAGGATCTGCGGCCGAAGGAAAACCTCTTTGTGGAACTTCTGGCGTGCCTGGGCGGCTGCATCAACGGACCAAAGAGCCGGAATCGCATTTCGACCGTCTGCAAGAATTACCAGATCTCGCATTACGCTGAAGCAGCGGCTGAGGTTTCGGAGTCTGAGCTTGATATTGCGGAAGCATATGAACCGGACCCCGTTTCCTATCTTGAGATTCCCGACGACCGTCTCAGGGAGGCATTGAGGCAGGTCGGAAAGGTTTCCGAAGCGGATGAGCTGAACTGCGGCGGCTGCGGCTATAATCTGTGCCGCGACTTTGCGCGGGCTATCATAGAAGGCAAGGCCGAACTCGCGATGTGCGTGTCCTACATGCGTTCGCTTGCGCAGAAGAAGGCGCATATTTTGATTCAAAAAATGCCGTCCGCAGTCGTTATCGTTGATCAGAACATGAAGATGATAGAGTGCAATCCCATTTTTGCAAAGCTGTTCGGGCCCGGCGACAGCGCTGATGAGTACCAGAGCGCGCGTCAGCTTGAAGGCGAAATGCTTGAGTCGGTCATGCCGTTTCACCGTCTCTTCCAGAGCGTTCTCAGAAGCGGTGAAGATCTTATCGAAAAAGATTTGCGATTCAAGGGGCGCATCCTGCACGCCATGGTCTTTACCATCGAAAAGCATTCACTGGTCGGGGCTCTCTTTGAGGATATCACCAAGCCCGCGATGCAGCGGGAGCAGATTATCAAGCGTACCCGGCATGTCATCCAACAGAACCTTACGACGGTGCAGAAAATTGCATACCTCATCGGAGAGAATGCCGCTGAATCGGAGATTATCCTGAACTCTATCGTGGAGTCTTTCTCCCCGGTGGATGATGAGGAGCCAAATTGATCAGCTTACAGCAAAAAAATGTGATCGAGGTCGATCATTATCAGACGGCGAAGCGGCAGCAGTTTGTTTCAGGCGACATTTTCCTGTCTCAGCGCATCAAGGATGAAGACCGGGTGATCTCGGTGCTTGCCGACGGCCTCGGCAGCGGCGTAAAGGCAAGCGTTCTTGCAACACTTACGGCAACGATGGCGATAAAATATACGGCCAGCTCCAAAGACGTCCGCTCGTCGGCGGAGATAATCATGAACACGCTCCCGATTTGCAGTGTGCGGAAGATCAGTTATTCAACCTTTACCGTGGTTGATATTGACTCATCAGGTCTGACGCGCATTATCGAGCATGACAATCCGCCTTTCATCTTTTTGCGGGATGGTGCAGAAATTCCGGTCGACAAGCAGGAAGTTGTACTGAAGAAATGGAATGACCGGGTCATCCTGTTCTCGGAATTCGATATGCGTCTCGGCGACCGAATCATCTTTTTTTCTGACGGCGTGTCGCAGGCCGGCATGGGCGCCCCTGAAACACCGCTGGGTTGGGGCGACGGCGTCAAGGCATTCATTAAACGAAACGTGCGGAGCGACCCGAATATTTCCGCCCACGTGCTGGCACGGCGCATCGTGCGGCGCGCCGTCCAGATGGACGGCCGGGGGGCGCTCGATGACGTAACGTGCAGCGTCATATATTTCCGCAAACCCCGCCAATTGCTGCTTGTTACGGGCCCGCCGTTCGCGCGCGACCGCGATGCAGAACTGGCCCGCTTCACAGATACATTTCCCGGGCGACGCGTCATCAGCGGCGGAACAACCGCCAATATTATAGCGCGCCATCTAGATCGCGAAATTGACACAAACATGGATTTTTGCGCGCCGGGCATCCCTCCGGGAGCGTCCATGGAAGGGGTCGATCTCATTACGGAAGGAACGCTTACGCTGAACCGGGTGGCAGGAATGCTGGAAGCGGGAGCTCTGCCGGAAGACGATCCGCGGGATCCGGCATCAGCGCTTTTTTCGATGATGCTGGACAGTGACATCTTCTACTGCATAGTCGGCACTCGTATTAACGAGGCGCATCAGGACCCGAACATTCCGATCGAACTGGATCTCCGCCGCAATATCATCAGACGCATTGTTGATCAGCTCGAGAAGCATCACTGCAAAGAAACCCATGTAAAGTTTGTTTAGGAGCTTCGGAAACCCCCGCACTGCTATTCAGCGCGGCAGGGCATGAGGGTCACCTCATGACTGAAATGCGTGCGCATCCGCTCTCCCTTGCACATGCCTTGTCGCCGGACTAACCCGCTCATCCGATGTCCCGCTTCCGAATCATGAGCATTCGGGGACGCCTAAAGTCGTGCGCTGAACGGTTGTCTGCTATACTTTTGGCAGAGGGAAACCCGTGAGACAGTTTTCCGCAATTGGGCGGGCGCCAGTAGCCATGATCGTCGATGACGACGACGCGGTGCGCAAGGCTGCGTCACTGATGCTCCAGGCGCATGCGTACACTGCTATCCCCTGCCGGAGCGCGAAAGCTACTGTGCGTTGAGATAGCACAGGAAGGCGATGCAGCGGCGGCGCGAGTTGCTGACGCCGGCAGCGGCATTTCTGGGAGCGAGCTGGAAAAAATTTCGAGCCGTTTTTCAGCATAAAACAGCGCAATTGGGGGATGGGTCTCTCTCTGGTGCAGCAGATTATCATGGAACATACGGGAGAGATTTCGCGCAGAGCATTATCGGAACCGGTTCAACGTTCACCCTGCGCCTTCCATTACGGTAGAAACAGCCGGATGTCAGGCATCCCCGCCACGAAGAAGGGCGCGAAACGGGAGAGTCATGAAACTGATTGATTTATCTCATGTCTTTGACGATGCCATGCCGGTCTATCCAGGCGATCCGGCGCCTGAACTGCGGCAGGTTTCGGAAATCGGCTCAACAGGATATGCTATCAGCTCGGTACGTACCGTATTGCACGCCGGAACTCATATAGACGCCCCTCGCCATGTTCTTGAAGGGGGAGCGTATCTGTCGGACACGCCGGTTGAAAAATTGGCGGGCAGAGGAGTTCTCGTTGATGCGCGTGGACGTAACGTGGTTGATGCCGGCATGCTTGACGGAATAACGTTGGAACAAGGCGACATTGTTCTAGTTTTATCAGGCCGTTCAGCACTCTATCGCTCGCCTGAGTATTTTCAGAAATCAATACTAACTACGCCCGCCTTTGCGAAGCTGCTGGTGGACGCCGGTGCAAGCATGCTTGGCATCGATTGCGCCAGCCCTGACCACCCGCCATTCCCCGTTCATCATCTCCTGCTCTCCCGCGGGATACTGATTATCGAAAACCTGACGAATCTTGAGTCCCTCATTGGCATTCCCCGCTTTGAGGTTTTTGCGCTGCCGGTCAGGTTTCGCGCGGAAGCCGGCCTGGCACGAGTTGTTGCTCGCATATGCTGAACGGCTTTGAATGACAGGGGCAGCGCGTGGTAACGTGAGAAAATGCTGACGATTTCTTCCGAAGCGCTCAAACTGATCAAGGACAAGAATAAGCCGATTTTTCTCGACATGCCGCCCCACATCAAGGCCGGGTGTTGCGTCAATCTGCAGGAGTGTCCGGTGGTCCGGTTCGGCGCGCCGCACGATCCTGAAAACTATGTGCAGAAGGTGATTCAGGGGGTGCAGATTCTATTGCCACGGCGGTTTCCCACGGATCGGGAGTTGACCATTACGGTCAGTTCGTTGTTTGGGATGAAAAAAATCGTCCTCGAGGGCTGGTGCCCATTATAATATGAGTACGGGTGAAAACGCTTCAAAAGGCTTGTCCTTGAGGGTTGAACTACTGCTGAAGCCATGGAAAAGCATGGGGAACCCGCCGGAGAATTGTTATCATAGCCATATGGTTCTGCCGATAAAAACCCCTGAATATGAATATGTTTTTATTGTATACTATAACTCTGGAATTTTTCTGGATCCGCTTGACAGGGCTGATAAAAGTACTTATAAGTTAATGATGAGGATCGTTAATGATCCTGAAAAATAAAGAAACAGGTGTAAGCGCATGACCACAAATGACAATCCTCAGGACGAATCGCCGCTGGCGATGGCCTTCAAGAAGGCTCAGGCAGATAAGGAAGCGCCAAAGGAAGACAGCTCTGAAGAATTTCCGTATATTGAGGCATCCGTGATTTTGCGGGTGAATCCCATAGCAGCGCAGGATCTTCCGAAATATGTAACCGTCTATCTTCAGGACGCGATCAAGAAAAACCCGTATTTGAAGATTAACAGCATCGAAGTCGACGAAATTTAGCCGCGATAATTTTTTTGCACCCAACGGCGCCCCCGGAGCGCCGTTTTCTGTTTGCTGAGCTGTTCAGATGCCGTTGTCTCGGGTTGCGAATTCCTTCGCCGCCGCTCATTTCTGGTTTTCAGATTTACGATATTTCCCGCCGGAAAGCTGACCAGTGACGGTCCCCACTTTTATCTTTGTCATGATCTGCACGGGAATGCGTCGATCATCATCCGTAAGCCAGAGGAAAAGCTCACCTCTTCGGCTGAAGAACCCTTCGGTCTGCATAACCGGCTGAATTGCGATAGTCCTAAAGCGACCGGCCGGCGTATCGACTTCTTCACGCCGGAGGATGCGGATTTCCATTCGGTAGATTCTCTTGCTATCGAAAATCGTTACATACAGGGACTTGCCGATGGTGAGCGGAAGTGTGCGAACATGATAAATGCTGGCCAGCGGATCAAGAGTCGGAACCAGAAGCGGGAACTCAGCCCGCTCCTGATCAAGGTGGTTCATATAGAAGATTTTTTTTGCCGCAGGGTCGAACCGGTATTCCTTGTCCCTGCGATGGCGACCCTCCCGGAGCATGATGCGATATGAAGAGGGCGCGGCAATGCCGGGAGTTCCCCTGTCCTTCTTCAACATGCTGACCACAAGGTCATCAACAGTATAAATGATACCTGCGAGCGAGGTTGACGCAACGGTTGATATAAGCTGCACCGCATCATCAGATTCCTTCTTTTCGAGCGTCGCATTGCCCGCCTTGATGCCATTCCAGTAGAGAATGTACTCCAGGCGTTCGGAGGCAGCGAGCGTGCCTGCTGAGAGGGGAAGCAGCGCCATGCACAGCAGGATAAAGACAAGATTCCGCACTATCGCTCCTTCGCTGGTTTTTGCGTCGGACAGGCGCTCTGGTAGCAGAACTCAACGCTGTGGGAGAACAAACCGCCTTTCTGGTATGATAATACCATGCTCGTTATTCCTGCAATAGACCTGAAGGATGGTCAGTGCGTGCGGCTGCTTCAGGGCAGAAAAGATGACTCCACGGTTTATTCCGACAACCCTGCCTCAATGGCCAGAAAGTGGCAGTCGAGCGGCGCAAAGCTCCTCCATGTCGTTGATCTTGACGGGGCATTCACCGGCCACCAGAAGAATATCGAAAGCATCATCGCCATCCGCAAAGCCGTGTCGATGGAAATCGAGGTCGGCGGCGGCATCCGCGATCTGGCAAGAATGGACCTGCTGATTGGCCTCGGCATCGATCGCGTTATTCTCGGAACAGTTGCCATTGAGAAGCCGGAACTGGTAAGGGAAGCATGCGCAAAATACCCTGGACGCGTTCTGGTCGGCATAGACGCAAAGAACGGCCATGTAGCCGTAAAAG
>JBBIQQ010000078.1:0-10299 GCA_037442225.1 Nitrospirota bacterium | reverse complement strand
CGGCAAGCACGGACTTCACCGTCGCCTCAATCTCGGGGCTAACACCCGCCGCGCGCCGGTTCAAAAGTTCGAGAAACGTCCGGACTTCAGGAATGCTCTTTAGCAGTTTCATAGGCTGACGTCTATTATACTTTGCAGGCCAGAGAGATACAAATATCGCTCTTATGTCCGGCTCCAGTAAGGATATGCGTCCTCCGCGACCAGGGAGACTTGCCATTGATTGCCCTGCGCCGCATCCCGTTTGAATTGGCCTGCCGATTCTGTTAAGCTTATTCAAAGCGTTCAGAGCACTGTTTTCTTCGTAGCGGATTAGGAGCTATTTCTCGTTCAGGAGGATAGATTATGAAACTTAGTTTATGGCTGACTGTTTTCTGCATCACGATCTTCCTTGCGTTTGCCGGCTTTGCCGGTTCCGTGGATCAGAAGCCGCAGCAGGTCACTGCCAAGATCAGCCCCGAAACCGAGGCCTGCATTGGCTGCCATGAACAGTTTACCCCGGGCATTGTATCGGACTGGCGCAAGAGCCGCCATGCGGTGACTCTCCCGGCCGATGCGCTCAAGAAGAGCGCCCTCCAGCGCCGCGTCTCTGCACAGGCAGTGCCGGCGCAGCTCTCCTCGGTTGTGGTAGGCTGTTATGAATGCCACAGCCTGAACCTCAAAGATCATAAAGATGCGTTTGACCATAATGGCTTTAAAATTCAGGTTGTCGTCAGCCCGAAAGACTGCAGCACCTGCCACCAGGCCGAGGTCGCCCAGTACAAGGGCACGAAGAAGCATCACGCCTATAAAAATCTGATGGAAAATCCTGTATATCATGCGCTCGCTTCTACCATTACCGGCGTCAAGAAGTTTGAAAAAGGCAAGATAACCAGTTCGCCCCCCTCGCCGGAGACGCTTCACGAAACCTGCCTTGCCTGCCATGGCACGATAGTCGAAGTGAAGGGGATGCGGAAGGTTGTCACCGCAATGGGCGAAATGGAGGTGCCGAAGCTTACAAACTGGCCGAACCAGGGAGTCGGGCGGGTAAACCCCGACGGTTCGCTCGGCGCGTGCTCATCGTGCCATCCCCGCCATAGTTTCTCTATCGAAATCGCGCGCAAGCCTTACACCTGCGGACAGTGTCATCTCGAACCCGGTGTGCCGGCATATAACGTGTACAAGGAAAGCAAGCACGGCAACATCTACGAATCCAAAAAGCAGGAATGGAATTTCTCGAACGTCCCTTGGGTTGCCGGAAAGGATTTTAACGCGCCGACCTGCGCTACCTGCCATAACAGCCTGGTCACCTCTCCATCGGGCGAGGTGATTGCGGAGCGGACGCACAATTTCGGCGACCGCCTCTGGGTGAGGCTCTTTGGGCTTCCCTACGCGCATCCCCAGCCTAAATCCGGCAATACCACCGTTATCAAAAACGCCGACGGGCTGCCGCTTCCGACCACGTTCACAAATATTCCGGCATCTGCATATCTCATCGACAAAGCAGAGCAGGACAAGCGTTTAGCCAGGATGAAAGGTGTTTGCACCACCTGCCACACCACGCCGTGGATCGAAGGGCATTTCGCGAAGCTGGACAAGACTATTCAGGAGACGAATGTGATGACGCTCACGGCGACGCAGATTCTTGTTGAAGCGTGGAAACGGGGCGTGCAGGACAACAAGAATCCCTTTGACGAAAAGATGGAGCAAATGTGGCTCCGCAACTGGCTCTTTTACGGCAACTCCATCCGTTACGCGTCTGCCATGTCCGGTGCGCCGGACTATGCGTCATTCAAAAACGGCTGGTGGGAGCTGTTGCAGAACATTACGGACATGCAAGATACGCTCGAATATAAAACACTGCTCAAGAAAAGCAAGAAGAAGTGAAGGTCGTCGCGTTCAATGCGAGTCCGCGACCGGGCGGCAACTCGGAGATTCTGCTTGAGGCCGCGGTAAAACCGATTGCTGAGGCGGGGCACGAGGTGACTCTGTTCCGCCTCAATCAGATGCGCCTGAAGCCCTGCCAGAACTGCGGCGGATGCGACACAATCGGCAAATGCATCATTCATGACGACATGGCGGACATTTATGACGCGCTCCGGACGGCGGATCGCGTCATTCTTGCCTCGCCGATTTTTTTCTTTGCCCTGAGCGCGCAGGCAAAGATAATGATCGACCGCTGCCAGGCGTTTTGGTGCGAAAAATATCTGATGAAGCGGCCGATTGAGCCGGGAACGGACGGACGGAAAGGCTTGCTGATGCTGGTCGGCGGCATGAAGAAAGACATCGGAGTGCAGTGCTCCGATGCCTGCGCTAAGGCATTCTTCCGCACCGTCAGCGTTCCGGAGCATGCGACGTTGGCATTTCTCGCAGTCGACGAAAAGGGAGCGATATTCGAGCATCCTACGGCACTGCGCGATGCGGCAGAAGCAGGAATAAAACTCATAACCACCCTTTAGGAGGAAAGAACAATGGCCGGATATCCGAAGCAGTTCGAGACTATCAGGAAGCGCTTCAAGACATATTTCAAGGCGGCCGAGAACCTCGGCAAGGCAGCCAAAAAATCAGGCCCGCTTGATGAAAAGACCGCTCAGCTCATCCAGCTCGGCGCCGCCGCCGCCATCCGCTCCGAAGGTTCGGTGCACTCGCATGCGCGCAGAGCGGTTGAGGCTGGCGCAAAGCCGGAAGAAATCTATCATGCGATTATCCTCTGCGCCAGCACTATCGGATTTCCGACCGTCTCTGCCGCGCTGAGCTGGGCTGAGGATGTGATTCAGGGCAGAAAATAAAAAGCCTGCCGGGCAGACCGAGATATCTGCAGTTCTTTCCGACCTTTCGTTGCAATTGGTCGTGCGGGTTCTGTTTCAATCGGGGCGTAGCAGCGAAAGAAGAGAATTCCCCGGCGCAATTCGACCGATTACTCGAAGCTATGGCGAGTTCCGGAATTCCGGAGCTCGATCTTCTCGGCGGCGAGCCGACCTTGCTTCCGCATCTTTTCGAAAGCATTTCCGGGGCTGTCGCTCGCGGCATCTCGGTCAACATCAGCACCAACGGCAGCAATGTCCCCCTGCTGAACAGGCTGGCAGGAAGATTCACGCGGGAACAGCTTCGCATAGGCATCTCTGTGAATGAAGATGCCGCACCAGACGATCTGACGGCCTTTATCAATTCACATCGCCCTGTGCTGAAAAGCGTCTGCACGCGGGAAAGCATCATGCCGTTTCTTCACAAACGTTTTCTGGAATTGCCGCAGGTCGAGTTTTATCTGATATACGGGGATGCCGTGCGGAGAGACGACCTTGTTTCCACGATTTCTTTTCCAGAATATCGTAAAAGACTGCTTGAAGTTCAGCAGCGCCACCCCAACGCGCATGGAGTGGTCTGTTCCGGTTTTCTGCCCGATACGGACTCGTATCCGGAACTTGCCGGAGTCCGCTGCCCCGCCGGCACGACAAAACTGTCGGTCATGCCTGACGGCTCGGTCTATCCGTGCTACCTGCTCTTCCGGAACCCTGAATATCGCCTTGGGAGCATCTTGTCCGATCCGTTCGATTCAATCCTGAATAATCCACAGCTCGGTTTTTTCCGCGCATTTCGGGGGAATCCATGCAATGATGGGTTGTGCGAGTATCACAGCAGATGTCATGGAGGCTGTCCCGCAGTAAGCCTGCTGGCAATCGGAGACATTAACGCACCGGACCCCCGATGCTCCGCTCGCTATGCGGGTGTCTGAACCCCCTCTCAGAAACTCACTCTTGGGATGCTTCGGGATATGCTTTCGGACGTACAATCATATAGAGAATGAGGCCGGCCGCTCCGAGCAGCGCGACCAGAGCTATCCAAATCCCGGAACGCTTCATTCCCCGCTGCCCGGCATCCTTGTATGCCCATACCGCAAGCAGCACATTGATGACGAAGATGACCAGCACAAGACCGGCAACCAGTGCCACTATCATAAAACTGTCGGCATCGGGGACTCCCGCCGATTCCGCAGGCAGGGCGGTCAAAGCCAGAAACACGGAGCATGCCGCAAAGAATCCAGGAATGCCGGAAACACCCCCGTCATCGGCATTCCTTTTTGTCATTTCTGCCTTTTTCCTGAACGATTCTTCCGAATTCATCTGTTTCCGCTCCCTCCAGATTTTTAATACAGATGGCAGGATATCTGTCTGCCGCCGGATTCCTTCAGCGCTGGCGCTGTTACACCGCACGGCTCAAAGTGCTTTGGGCAGCGGGGATGAAACGGGCATCCGGCCAGCACATCGACAGCACTCGGCATATCAGCCTGCGCGTCGGGCATAATGACAGGCGCGGACTGTTCCGCCGAGCGATTTTTCTTAATCTTCGGCACTGAACTCAGCAGCAATTCGGTATACGGATGCCGGGGCGCGCTGAAGAGATCTTCCGTCTTCGCCATTTCCACAATGCGTCCGAGATACATCACGCCGACTTCATCGCTCAGGTACTGCACAATATTCAGATCGTGGCTGATAAAAACGAGCGCAATGCTCGAATCGCGCCGGATCTGCTGGAACAGATTCAGTATCTGCGCCTGTATTGAAACATCCAGCGCGGAAAGAGGCTCGTCAGCCACAATCAGTTCCGGCGAAACAGTCAGTGCCCGCGCAATGCAGATGCGCTGGCGCTGGCCGCCGCTGAATTCGTGCGGATACTTCATCAGCGTCTCAGGCCCCAGTCCAACCTTCTCGAGCAGTGCAACGACTCTGTCCCGGATCTGCTTTTTCGGAACAAGCTTATGAATGAAGAATGGTTCACCGAGCGTGTCAAGGACGCGCATTCGCGGATTGAGCGAGGCAAACGGATCCTGAAAAACTATCTGCACGGAACGGCGGAAGGCTTTGAGGCGTTCGCTCTTCAGCGCCGAGACGTCCTCGCCCTTGAAGAACACACGTCCTCCGGTCGGATCGATGAGCTTCAGGATCATCCGCGCAACGGTTGATTTTCCGCACCCGCTCTCGCCGACCAGCGCGAAGACCTTGTCTCGCTGCACCGCAAAACTGACCCCGTCAACTGCTTTGACAACCCGCTTTTTCTCTCCCAGGCCGCTTCTGGCCTGATAATGTTTTTTCAGATCCTCCAGCAAAAGAAATGAGGCGTCCATCACACTTCTCCGGATATGTGACCAGACCTGATGCATCGGACAAAATGCCCCGTCCGGATCTCCCGCAAGCGAGGTTCTTCAGCACGGCATGTATCGATTGCGGCAAAGCACCGGTCGGAAAAGGTGCAGCCATGCGGGAGATTGTACGGAGGAGGCACAAACCCCGGAATAGGCTTCAGCGCAATTCCCCGCGAACGCGGCAGCGACTGCATTAGCCCGATGGTATAGGGATGGAGCGTTTCCGCAAAAAGATCGCGCACAGAGGCAAGTTCCATGATGCGGCCGGCGTACATGATTGCCACACGGTCAGCATGTTCGGAAACAATGCTCAGGTCATGCGTGATAAGCAGCATCGCCATTCCGCGCTCCTGACGCATCTCCTGCATCAGCTTAAGAATCTGATACTGTATGGTCACATCGAGCGCCGTTGTCGGCTCGTCGGCAATGAGCAGAGCCGGGTTGCACGCTATCGCCATAGCGATCATGACCCGCTGGCGCATGCCGCCCGACATCTGGTGTGGATAGTCTTTGACGCGCAAGTCCGGCGACGGAATCCTTACCGCGCGAAGCAAGTCGACGGCGTTTCCGAGCGCCTCTTTTTTTGAAACAGGAAAATGCGCAAGCAGGGCCTCAGCCACCTGATAGCCAACGGTCAAGACCGGATTCAGCGAGGTCATCGGCTCCTGAAACACCATGCCGATATGGTTGCCGCGAACCGAACGCATCTCATCTTCCGACAACATAAGCAGGTCTTTGCCGTTAAAGAAAATAGCGCCTTCGCGAACCGCCTGCTGTGGCTGAATACCGAGAATCGACAGCGCCGTAATGCTTTTGCCGCACCCGCTTTCGCCGACCAGCCCGAAGACTTCGCCTTTGTATATTGCAAACGAGACATCCGAAACAACCTGATATTTTGCTTCGGGAGTGAAGAACCGGACGGAAAGATCCCGGACATCAAGCAATGGTAAGGACATAGAGTCGATGATAAGAGGTTCCACGAAACCTTGTCAACCGATTCTCCTGTTCCGCCGCGCCAAATGACCATTCCGGGCTAAGCGACGGCTTCCAGCAGATCAGAGAGAACTTGGCCCGCGCTTTCCTGAAACAGCGCGGCGGCAAGGTGGTCGAACGGCGTAGCGGAGCGATTTATGAAGATGAGCTTGGCACCGGCGGAATGAGCTTCACGAGGAATTGAAGCGGCTGGCTCAACCTGCAGCGATGAACCGATCATGAGCATCAGTTCACAATTGCGGGCATATACATAGGCATCCAGCATTTCTCGCTCAGGCATTGCCTGACCAAAAGAGATTGTCGCGGGCTTTATGAAGCCGCCGCACAGATGACAGCGCGGATCAAAGGCAGCTTCTTCGAGCATTGCCTGAATTTTGCCGATCGGTCGGCGCAATCCGCACCGGATGCAGATAGCGAAGCGATTGGTTCCGTGGATTTCAATGACATTGCCGGCTCCTGCGTCCTGATGCAGCCCGTCGATGTTCTGGGTAATGATGCAACGCAGTTGACCCTGTTTTTCAAGTTCGGCAAGCGCCCGATGCGCTTTGTTCGGCACGGCGCCGCCGAACTCGTGTATCAGCTCGTTCTTCATCCGCCAGTATTCCTGCCGCGCCTCGCGGCTCGACAGAAACTCCTGATAAGTGACAATGCGGTATCGATCCCAAATGCCGCCGGGACTCCGAAAATCGGCAATCCCCGATTCCGTCGATATTCCGGCACCGGTGAACGCAACAACGTTTTTTGCGGCGCGCAAAAGTTCCGCCGCCAGCCGGATTCGTTCTGCATATGGCTGCATGGAGAACCCTATTGTTTCCGCTGAAAGGGCCCGCTCTTGCCGCCCTGTTTTTCCATAAGCATGATACCGGAAATGACCATCTCTTTATCTACCGCCTTGCACATGTCGTAAATCGTAAGCGCTGCAACCGATACCGCTGCAAGGGCTTCCATCTCAACTCCGGTCTGCCCGGCGACCTTGACGGTCGCTGTAATGTTGACGCAGTTCTCCTTTTCATCGGGAGAGAAGTCGACAGCAACAGATGTTATGGAAAGCGGATGGCACATGGGAATGAGCTCCGGCGTCTTCTTTGCAGCCATGACGCCTGCAACACGGGCGATGCCGAGTACGTCGCCTTTTTCGACGTTTCCCATCCTGATGAGCTTCAGGGTTTCGGGCTGCATCATGACCGACCCGCGCGCAACCGCCACGCGCTGTGTAACGGACTTGTCGGTAATATCTACCATGCGGGCTTTTCCAGATTCATCAAAGTGGGAGAGTTTCATGCAGGCTCCTGTCAATAGCGTCAAGGGTTCGTATCGAATACGCCGGCAGTTATTAAAAAGCATCGGGATTCTTCCATTCTCTGTCTCTTTACTGCACCTTACGGTCGAGAGATCGGTACTGAATCGCTTCGGCTATATGCTGCATTTCAATCGCGCCGGACGCCGTGAGGTCCGCTATCGTCCGCGCAACTTTCAGAATGCGGGAATAGGCTCTGGCACTCAGTCCGAGGCGCTGCATGGCGGTATCAAACAGGGAATGCGCCTCATCTGTGAGAGCGCAATGCTTCCTGATGTGCCGAGTTTTCATCTGGCCGTTTGCAAAGATTCTATCTGCCTTAAAACGCTGAAGCTGTCGTTCACGGGCAGCGATAACCCTCTGGCGAATCGCCGGAGATGACTCGCAGACATACTCGCCGGACAGCTCTTTATAGGGCACTGCCGGGACATCGACGTGCAGATCAATGCGATCGAGCAGCGGCCCGGAGACGCGGGAGCGGTAACGGTTTATCATGTTCGGCGTGCAGGTGCATTGGTGCGTGCTGTCGCCGGAATAGCCGCAGGGGCAGGGGTTCATGGCCGCCACCAGGACAAACTGCGCAGGATATGTAACAGAAGCCGCAGCGCGCGATACCGACACAGAAGCGTTTTCGAGCGGCTGACGCAGCACCTCAAGCGCGTTGCGTTTGAACTCGGCCAATTCATCCAGAAAGAGGATGCCGTGATGAGCGAGCGAAACCTCCCCGGGCTTCGGAATCTGACCGCCGCCTATCAGGGCAATATCGGATATGGTGTGATGCGGGTTTCGCCAGGGCCGCGCAGCAACCAGCGACTGGCCGTCGCCAAGCAGTCCGGCGACGCTGTGAATTTTGGTTGTTTCGAGAGCTTCATCCAGCGTGAGCGGTGGCAGAATCGAGGGCAACCGCCGCGCAAGCATCGTCTTGCCGCTGCCGGGAGGGCCGATCATCAGGATGTTGTGCGAGCCAGCAGCGGCTACTTCAAGAGCTCGCTTGGCATGTTCCTGTCCTTTTACCTCGGAAAAGTCTTCCTCATAAGCGCCAAACTGCTCCATGGCAGCGCGCACATCAATTGTTACAGGCAGCATGCCGCCGTTGTTGCCGGTCAAAAACGCGATGACTTCCGGAATGCTTTCAAGTCCAAAGACATCAATCCCGGCAACAACCGCAGCCTCCGGGGCATTCTCTTTTGGCAGAATCAGACCGCGCAGACCAAGACGTTTGGCGGCAAGCGCCAACGGAAGAGCACCGCGCACCGGCTTAACTTGTCCATCGAGAGAGAGTTCGCCGGCTATCAGATACTCCCTGAGGGGGTCAAGCGGGATAATCCCCTCGGCAGCCACCACGCCAAGCGCAATCGGAAGATCGAAGAGCGAGCCTTCTTTTTTCATATCAGCCGGGGCCAGGTTGACCGTAATCTGTTTGAGCGGAAAAGAAAAGCCGATGTTCTTCAGGGCGGCGCGGATACGGTCTTTCGATTCTTTTACTGAGGCGTCTGGAAGCCCAACAATCGAAAAATGGGGGAGCCCCCGCGAGGAAATGTCGACTTCTACCTCAACCGGGTGTGCATCAATGCCGACGACATATGCACTTCGAGCCTTGGAAAGCATTGTGTTCGATAAACCTCGGTTCTATTTCGCGTATGATCTGTTGCCGGGGCCGGTCCCACCGGGGTGCGATAAGAATATCGTCCGGAGCGGTGGCGAAAAGCCGCTGCAGGACGATATCTGGCGACAGACGTTCGATAAAGTGTACCAGAAAATCGAGGTATTCTGAATAACTGAATGTATAAAAGGGATTTTTATCATACGCATCCGCCAGCGCTGTGTCGGCAATAATCTGCAGCTGATGCACCTTGAGAAAGCCGACCGGCAGGCGTGACATTTCGTCAGCCATCGCGAGCATCTCGTCCCGCGTCTCGGTCGGGAAGCCGACAATAAGGTGCGCTCCAATTTCGATGCCGCGATCTTTTGTCATCGCCAGGGCATTCAGAAATGCACGGTAATTGTGGCCGCGCTGAATGTACTGAAGCGATTTGTCGTAAATAGACTGAATGCCATATTCAACCAGAATAAACGAATCACGGGCGAGCGTTTCAAGGAGCGCAAGCTTTTCGTTATCCACGCAGTCAGGCCGCGTGCCGATAGCGAGGCCGACGACCTCGGGAAAAGACAGAGCTTCTCGGTAGAGCGCTTCAAGCTCGGAGACGGGAGCATAGGTGTTCGTAAACGGTTGAAAATAAACGAGATAACGACTTGCTTTGTATCTGCCTGAAAGATACCGTATGCCGGTCCGGATCTGCTCGCGAAGAGGGAGGTCCGGCGTACAGCGCGACGGACGGAAACTGTCATTGTTGCAATATATGCAGCCGCGATTCCCGAGCGTGCCGTCCCGATTGGGGCAGGTAAAGCCAGCGTCGACATTTACCTTGTAGACAATCGTCCCAAACCGTTGCTTCAGCCATGGGCCGAACATATTATAGCGGGTGACCATCTGTATATTATTGAGTTTGCGAAGGATTTCTGTCAAAAACTAAAGCTGCGGAAAGAAGAAAGCCGGACAATGGGGAAGGAGGGGGCTTCGACCTGCCTTGGTTGCATGGGGGAAGGTGTGGTAAGATAACTCTCTGCTGAAATGCGCCTGTAGCTCAGTGGATAGAGCATCAGCCTCCGGAGCTGAGGGCCAGGGGTTCGAATCCCTTCAGGCGCGCTTTCCTTTTCTTATTCTTTATTATTGCCAGCCCCGCGCGGTTTTGGGGTTGATGTTCTTCTGACCGCCTGTATTCCGACTTCTTTCTCCCGCAGTGAATCAGACGTTTTCGAGCAGATGCCCCATCTTTTTCTTCTTCGCTTTGAGATACATCAGATTGTTTTCGTTCGGCTTGCACTCGAGGCA
>JBBIQQ010000077.1:0-10300 GCA_037442225.1 Nitrospirota bacterium | reverse complement strand
GAAGAGGGCAAGTCGTATAACGTAATTATTCCCGTAGTGGCCGGGGACACACAGTACGGCTATATTCATCTCAAAATCAACCGTGATGACTTTTCGGAATTGATCCGCATTACGGCAATTCAGCGCATTGTCGCAACACTCGTCGTATTCTGCTTCGGTATTGTGGCGATATTTTTTCTTGCGCGGCGTTACACGCGGCCTATCAACACGGTTGTTGATGCAGCCATTCGTGTTGCAGCGGGAGATCTGAATCAGCACATAGCTGTCACATCACGGGATGAAATAGGCAAGCTTTCCGAAAGCTTCAATTATATGGTCGACAAGTTGCGCGAAAGCAGAACCATGGAAGAGAAGCTGCGTGCCGCCGAGCATCTTTCCGGACTCGGCGAGCTTTCCCGCAGCATTGCCCACGAAATCCGCAATCCGCTCAACTTCATCAATCTCAGCATCGATCATCTGAGCGGGAAGTTTCGTCCTGCGGACGAGGAACAGCAAAAAGCATATGAAAATATCCTCTTCGGCATTAAGCAGGAAGTACACCGCCTCAACAAACTGGTAACAGAATTTCTCATGTACAGCCGCCCGATGAAGCTGAGCAGAGAGACGCTTCCTGCCACCGCGCTCCTTGAAGACGTTATGGCGCTTATCTGGGCCAAGGCAGAGGCTGACGGCATCGCGATAGTGAAAGAGTATGCGAAAGACCGGGAGATTTCGGTCGACCCGGATCTGTTCAAGTCTTGCCTCATGAATGTCATCAGCAATGCGTTCCATGCCATGAGCGCCAGGACTGCGGGAGGCATTCTGAAGGTCAGGACAGAATTTCAGGATGACATCTTCTCGGTCAGTATAACCGACAACGGAGAGGGAGTTTCCGCCGGTCAGCTTGAAAAAATTTTCGAGCCTTTTTTTTCTTCAAAACAATATGGTCTTGGCCTCGGGCTGCCGATGACCCGGAAAGTTATGGAAGAGCATGGCGGTGGGGTAGAGTTCAAGAGCGTGCCCGGCCAGGGGAGCGAGGTTCGCCTCTATCTGCCCGTATCATTTAATGGAACACCCAGCGTCTGAAGGAGACTGTATATGGCAGTTGTAGTGGTTATCGATGACGAACAGCGCCAGAGGGATATCCTGAAGGCTATTCTCGAAGACGAAGGGCACGAAGTTCATGCCGCTCCGTCTGCTGAGGACGGACTTGATATTATCCGGAAACTCAGCCCTGACGTTGTGTTGAGCGACCTGAAAATGGGAGGGATGAGCGGCGTTGAACTGCTCGGGGAGCTGCCCGATGACTCAGTGCAGCCGGCATTCATCCTGATGACTGCATTCGGAACCATATCTTCAGCCGTCGAGGCAATGAAAAAAGGCGCTATCGATTATCTGACAAAGCCGCTTGAAAAGGACGAGATCATTCTGGCTGTCCGCAAGGCTGCTGAGCGGATTGAGCTCCTGAAAGAAAATCTTCGGCTGCGCGACGAACTATACGGCAAGTTCAAGATAGAAGGCATTGTGGGCAAGTCGCCGAAGATGCTCGAAATCATGGACGTAATAAGAAAAGTTTCTCCAGCGCCCGTGACTGTCCTGATTCAAGGAGAGAGCGGCACCGGCAAGGAACTTATCGCGCGAGCAATCCACTACAACAGCCCGCGCAAAGGCGGACCATTCACTGCAATCAACTGCGCGGCGATTCCGGAAACTCTTATCGAAAGCGAGCTCTTTGGTTATGAGCCGGGAGCGTTTACCGGTGCAAACCACCGGAAGATAGGTCTTTTGGAGGCATCAAACAGGGGAACCCTGTTTCTCGATGAAATCGGCGATCTGCCGTTGCTTATGCAGACCAAGATTCTTCGCGTATTGCAGGACAAAGAGGTTCGCCGCATCGGCGCCAAGGACAGCCTGAAGATTGATGTTCGGATTGTTGCGGCTACAAACCATGATCTCGAAAAGGATGTTCCGGCCGGAAGGTTCCGTGAGGATCTGTATTATCGTCTCCGCGTTGTCATGCTGAATCTTCCGCCGCTCCGTGACCGTAAAGAAGATGTTCCGGCTTTGGCGCTTTTTTTTCTCGACAAATACAACAGAAATTTCGGCAAGCGCGTAAAGGGACTCGCTGACAACGCGCTGAAGGCAATGCTGGAGTATCACTGGCCGGGCAACATCCGTCAGCTTGAGTCGGTTGTCGAGCGCGCTATTCTTATGACGGATTCCGACACCATTCAGGTGAAGGACATCAAGGATGAGTTGCGCATTCGGGCTGAAAAAAGCCTTTTCGACATGGATATTCCCGATGAAGGGATCAATTTTGAGGAGATGGAGCGGGAACTTCTGAAGAAAGCCATGGTAAAATCCAATAACGTCGCGGCCAAGGCAGCCCGGCTGCTCGGCATGAGCTACAAGACGTTCTGGTACCGGCTGGAGAAGTTCGGCATCAATACAGACTCCCCAAAAGAGGACAAAAATCCCGAAAAAAGGTGATAGTGCCGGGCAGGAGCGCAGATTGACTTCCCGAGAAATGGCTTTCATGAGCGGTTTCTTCTTTCTGGCACGGGCCTTGCTTTATCTTAATCGTGCTCAAAATTGGGGTAAGCATACATTCCATAAACAAAGGAGGTGAACAAAAACATGAAGAAGATTATCGCTCTGTTCGTAGCCCTGCTCTTCACGCTCTCCGTCACCGCAGCTTTTGCAGCTGATGCAAAGCCGGCAGACAAGGCCGCTGCTCCGGCAAAGGTTGAGGACAAGAAGGCAGAGCCGAAGAAGGACATGAAGGCTGACGAGAAGAAGGCTGAGAAGAAGGAAAAGAAGGCGAAGAAGAAAGCCAAGAAGGCCGACAAGAAGGCTGAGGAGAAGAAGGACGCTCCGAAGGCTGAGCCTGCAAAGCCGGCAGAACCGGCAAAGAAGTAACCATTCTTTCCCGCTGGCTTTAGTACCAAGAGGGCAGATGGCAACATCTGCCCTCTCTTTATATGGAGGATGACCATGAAAAAAACAGCTCTGCTTGTCTGTTCTCTGCTCTTTTTGTTTGCATTTGCGACCGGCGCAATTGCAAAAGAGAAGCCGAAGGTTATACAGAGAACTGGCGAAGTGGTGACCATAGACGTTGCTGCAAAGGCGATGACCCTGAAGTACAGGACTGACACAATGGTCATAACGCTGACCGATACGACGCTTGTCAAAATGAACCTGGATCGGAAATCATTGAGCGATATCAGAATCGGAGATCGCGTGACTGTCTGGTTTTTTGAAAAAGACAGGACCGCCAAAAGCATTGATCTGAAGCCGCTGAACACAGCTCCTCCGCAGAAGTAACCTGACGCCCGGGACGCTGCTGGCGCAACCTGCGGTGCTTTTTGATCTGCCAACGTCTTATGCGCTAAAATATAATTTATTTTTCAACCTGTTGGAGATGGATGTCCTATGGAATTTGAAATAAAGGAGAGCCCCTGATGATCGATGTTAAACTTGCAGACCGTGTGAAATATCTCCCGCCGTATCTGTTTGCCGCAATTGACAAAATGAAGGACGAAGCTCTTGCCAGGGGTGTTGATCTCATAAACCTGAGCATTGGCGACCCTGACGTCCCCACTCCGAAGCACATTGTTGAGTCGATGCAGGTCGCCGTCACCAAGCCGGAACACCACCAGTACCCATCCTATGAGGGCATGTTGGCATACCGGACCGCTGTTGCCGACTGGTACAAAACCCGCTTCAATGTAACCGTTGATCATAAAACCGAAGTCCTCTCGCTTATTGGTTCCAAAGAAGGCATCGGCCATATTCCGCTTGCCTTCGTTAATCCGGGCGATGTCGTGCTTGTGCCTTCACCTGGATATCCGGTCTATCCTGTGGGAACCCTCTTTGCAGGGGGCGAATCCTGGCTCATGCCTCTTTTGGAGGAGAACGGCTATCTGCCGGACTTCAAGGCAATTCCCGAAGATGTTTTGAAGCGTGCCAAACTGATGTTTTTGAACTATCCGAACAACCCGACCTCCGCGGGTGCCCCCCAATCATTTTACGAAGAAGCCATCGCTCTCGCGAAGAAATACAATATTCTCATCTGCCATGACGCGGCATATTCCGAGGTCTACTTCGACGGCGAAAAACCGAAGAGCTTTCTTGAGGTCCCGGGCGCAAAGGAAGTCGGCATCGAGTTTCACTCGCTTTCAAAGACCTATAACATGACCGGTTGGAGAATCGGGTTCGCGGCCGGCAATGCGAAAGTTCTCGCCGGGCTTGGTAAAATCAAGTCCAATCTCGATTCCGGCGTGTTTCAGGCGGTGCAGGAAGCGTCGATTGTGGCATTGAAGACTGATGACGCGATTCTTGCCGATCTCCGGAAGATATTCCAGGAGCGCCGCGATGCCATGTATGCTGGGTTGACGAGTCTCGGGCTGAAGGTGCAGAAGCCGAAGGCGACTTTTTATCTCTGGGCAAAAGTCCCGCAGGGATATGATTCATCAAGCTTTGTCGCTCACCTGCTCAATAACGCGGGCGTTCTCGGTACTCCCGGCGTCGGCTTCGGAGCCCCCGGGGAAGGCTATATCCGCTTTGCCCTGACGAAGCCGGTTGAACGGATAATAGAAGCGGTCGAGCGCATCAAAAAAGTTCTATAAATGGCGACTGCCTGTATTGGAATCGGCTCGAATCTCGGTGATCGTGAAGCACAGTGCCGGGAGGCGATTATCCGACTGGAGCAGGCAGACTGCCGCATACTTAATATTTCAACTTTTATTGAAACCGAACCATGGGGGCTGAGCGATCAGCCCCTTTTTTTGAATGGAGCCATTATCATCGGGACGAGCATACCACCGGAGGCGCTGCTCTCGCTCCTGAAAGATATCGAAAAGGCGATGGGAAGGCAGGAAGCCGTCCGGTTTGGACCTCGTGTTATTGACCTCGACATTCTGCTCTACGACGACCTCATGCTGGAGTCGGAAACCTTGACAATCCCCCATCCGCACCTTCACGAGCGATTTTTCGCGCTGCAGTCCCTTGCAGAGATAGCTCCCGAAACATTCCATCCTCTCCTCAATAAAACAGTCCTGGAATTGTTGGAGGAGGTGCGGAGAGTATGACGTCATTTTCGATAAAAAGCCGCCTCCGCAATGAAATGATTGACATCACCGACGCCGTCGGGCTGGCAGTCCTGCAATCTGGTGTGCAGTCAGGAGTCTGTTATGTCTATGTCCCCCACACCACCGCTGCAGTTACAATAAACGAAAATGCGGACCCGGCCGTCCGGAGGGACGTGCTGACCGTGCTGTCGCACGTCTTTCCCGAGCAGGGAGACTACCGCCACGGCGAAGGCAATTCCGACGCGCATATCAAGACGTCGCTGGTCGGCAGTTCAGTAACCTTATTTATAGAGAAAGGCCGTCCTGTTCTCGGAACGTGGCAGTCGGTCTTTTTCTGCGAATTTGACGGTCCGAGAACCAGAACAGTCCACTGCAAAGTCATGCAGGCATGACGCGCAGTTGTCGCAAATGGATAGAATCCTTTAAACTTGTCAGATACGAAGTATCGCCTCAGGAGGCCCGCGAATGCAGAGCATGAAGCATGTTGATCCGATCAGGCTTAACGTACAGTCCCGATTCAAATTCCGCTGTCATAAAGGAATCGCCTGTTTTACCAAATGCTGCAATAACATCGACATCATGCTGACGCCGTATGACATCATCCGCATGAAGAAACGTCTCGGCATCTCGTCCGGCGAGTTCCTTAATGACTATACCTATATTGAGGTTGAAGATAAATCGTCCTATCCGTTTGTCTATCTGCGCATGAAAGAAGAGTCCGGGATGCCGTGCCGTTTTGTCACAACTGACGGCTGCACAATCTATGATGACAGGCCGGCAAATTGCCGTTATTACGCCGTTGGCCAGGCGTCGCTCCGCAAGCAGGATGACAAAGACTCCATGCCGTATACGGAAGAATTCTATTTTCTCATAAAGGAGCCGCATTGCCTCGGTCATCAGGAAGATCGTGAACTGACTATCGCCACATGGCGTGAAGAGCAGGATGTCGTCCTGTACGACGACATCAATCGCAGCTGGAAAGATTTGCTGTTCCGCCGCACCGTTCCCGGTGCCAAACTTGACGACAAGAAACAGAAGCTCTTTTACCTGGCATGTTACGATGTGGACCGTTTTCGCCGATTCGTTTTTGAGAGCGGGTTTCTTAATGTCTTTGAAGTCAATCCGGCGCGGCTTGAACGCATGAAGACCGACGATATCGAAGCGATGCAGTTCGGGTGCGACTATGCCAAGTTCAGCCTTGGTATGGCAGAAACCTTGAAGGCAAAGCAGAAATAGCCGAGGGCATGTCAACCGTTCTTGTTGTTAAAAAAAATGGACTCATCGCGATAGCTGCCGACACGATGACCAAATCGGGCAGTTCCCGGGAGTCTGCGGACTATGTGGTCAATCACGAGAAGATAATCCCGGTGAGAGACAGCTATATTGCGCTTGCCGGGCCGACTTCTCTGAAGCTCATTCTGAAGAATTATTTCGCGACGACCAGAAACAGGGTGCGCCTTGATACGGTGGATGCAATCCTTGCCACATGGATGCATATGCATGAGGCGCTGAAGACCAAGTATTTCATGAATGTTACGGAGGACTCTTCCGACTCTTTTGAAACATCACAGGCAGATGCCGTCATTGCGAACAGGTACGGTATTTTCGGAGTCAGTTCGTATCGGGTGGTGCAGGAGTTCTCGAAGTTCTATTCTTACGGCCAGGGAAGCGAATATGCCATGGGCGCCATGTTTTCGGTCTATGACGATCCGAAGAAAAACGCCGATGATGTCGCCAGAGTCGGCATGCAAGCCGCCGCTGAGTTTGACGTCAGCACCGGATTGCCCGTGACCATCCGAACCGTCCTGCAGGCAACCCGCCGAGCATAAGCTTTTCCGGCAGAGCCCCCTATATAGCAGTATGCATTTGCTTTGCAGGCCGGCAACGCTACGTTTGACACCCCCCGGCATTCCTGCTAAAGTTAAGACAGAAACAGCCAATACAGGAGGGTCATATGAGATCTGATGATGCCGCAAAAGTTGCCGGAGCGTTTTTGCTTGGTGGTATGGTTGGCGCGGTTATTGCTTTGCTGTATGCACCGCAGCCGGGCCGCGAAACCCGCAAGGATATCGCAAAAACGGCGCGCAGGGTGAAGAAAGACGCTCTGGAGCTTGTAGACGAGACAATCGAAACAATGAACGATTTTGCTGAAGAGACGAAGGAGCGTGTATCCGAGCTGATTGAGCAGGGATCAGAGCTTTCTTCCAGGGCAAAGGAAGAGGTTGTCAAGACACTGGAACAGGGCCAGAAGGCCATCGAGAAGCAGAAGAAACGGGTAGTCGAGGGACTCGGGCTGTAATCAGGTTCCTCAGTTCCGGATGATAGCCACTTCATCGCTCGATCTGCTCGAGTTTCCGAAACTTCTTCGTTGCATAGCGGCATACACCAACAGCGACGCATCGCACACCGCAGTGCTGGATATCAGGCCGCTCCCGGCAGCGGCCGATATCCGGTTGCGTTTTGCACAGATTTCCGAAATCCGTCTCCTTAGCCAGGCAGGAATCCGTCTCGAACTCTCGCCATTTGAAGACATCATCCCGCTGCTTGGAAGCGCGCGGCCTGAAGGCGCTGTTCTTGGCGCGCGGGAACTCGCGAGCTTTATCCCGGTTTTCAGCGTAGCTGCTTTGATTGCCGCTCAGACAGCGGTGCTGAACGCCATCCCGCATCTGAAAATTGTTGCCGGTCAATTAACCGGCTTTCCCTCACTGCTGAAAACGCTTCGCAAATCTGTGGATGCCGAAGGAAATATCCTCGATACCGCCTCGCCAGATCTTGCTCAAATTCGGCGCGAGGTGAAAACCGTTGAACGTCGCATCAGAAAAAAACTGGAAGAGATTGTTCGCGATGAATCGGTTTCGGTTTTTCTGCAGGATGATTTCATAACCCAGCGTTCAGGCCGTTGGGTTGTGCCGGTGCGCATGGATTCCAAGGGACTTGTCGCCGGGGTTGTGCATGATGTTTCGCGCACCGGAGAAACCGCTTTTGTTGAGCCGCTCGCGATTCTCCATTACTCCAATGATCTCGAGAACCTTATCGCGGATCAGAAGGCTGAAGAGATTCGCATCCTCCGCGTGCTGTCAGAACGTATCCGCGAAGAGGCAAGTTTCATAGAGCGCGAGTTTCAGGCGCTGGTTGCTCTTGACGTGCTGAACGCTGTTGCATCATTTTCCGATACTCTGGTTGCCGAGGTTCCGGATCTCAATGAAAGAGGAGCGATTTCTGTCAT
This sequence comes from Nitrospirota bacterium, assembly GCA_037442225.1. GTDB lineage: Bacteria > Nitrospirota > Thermodesulfovibrionia > Thermodesulfovibrionales > Dissulfurispiraceae > JAAYUK01. Next base: position 2,005 of record JBBIQQ010000077.1, on the reverse strand, counting down.
CTCGGCGCGCCATCCGCTTCTGCAACGCGCGTTTCAGCGAGACGGCAGGGGGCAGGTGGTGCCCCTGACCGCGAGTCTCGGCAATGGCAGCTCCGTCATGGTTATTACCGGATCGAATGCAGGCGGTAAAACCATTGCGATTAAAACCATTGGTCTTCTGCTGGCAATGGCGCTTTCAGGCATGCCGGTGCCTGCGGATTCGGGATCCAGCTTCCCGCTGGTTGAGGATTTGCTGATCGATATCGGCGATGAGCAGTCAATTGAGACTAGTCTTTCGACCTTTTCCGCTCACATCGCCAACATTACGCGCATTCTCGAACGGGCAGGGGCAAATTCGCTTGTTCTGCTTGATGAGCTTGGCACCGGCACCGATCCTGACGAAGGCGCTGCTCTAGCCTGCGCAATTCTGCAGGATCTGTTGAAAAAAGGGGCTCTGGTCTTTGCAACGACCCACCTTGCTGAAATCAAGGGATTTGTGCACCGGACCGAAGGCATGCTGAACGCATCAATGGAGTTTGACCGAAAGACTCTCCTGCCGCTTTATCGCTTGCGTGTCGGCGAGCCGGGGCAGTCGTATGCCCTCGAAACGGCGGTGCGCTATGGCCTTCCCAAACGCGTAGCGGACGCCGCACGGGCGATGCTCGGTACTATGAAAGTGGAGTTTGACCGGCTGGTCGCTGAGCTGAATGAAAAGCGCTCAGCATACGAGCACTTGCTTGTCGAAGTGGAGCGGGAGCGGGCAGAGTTGGCGGCTAAAATCAACGCGGCAGACGTTATGGCCGCTGAAGCCCGGCAGAGACAGAAAAAAACGCTCGCGGCCGCATATCAGGAATCGGCAGACATTGTGCTCCGCGCCAAGCGCGAAATCCGAGCGTTGATTGAGGAGGCGAAGAAGGAAGAGAAAAAACGCCGGGCAGCCCTCCTGCAGCTGGATCGACACCATGAGGAACTCGCCCGGAAGCAGCGAGACTACGCTCCGTTGCCTGAGCCGCTCTCTCTTGACGAGATTGATCCTGGTGCTACGGTTTTCATCCCGTCCCTTGGCTATGATGCGTGCGTTCTTGAGGTGAATCGCCGACAGAACCGCGTCAGAGTTCAGGCCGGTGCTATGGAAGTTGAGGTCTCGGCTGCCGATATCTCGCCGGGAAAAGGGCGTTCAGCAGATGCCGTGCGAAAATCTGAGCGATTGGATCTCTCCCCTGATGACGCAATAGTATTGCGCCTGCACCTTGTCGGGCGGCGGGTTGACGATGCGCTTTCAGAGCTGGAGCCGTTTCTGAACCGAGTATCCTTGGAGCATCGACAGTTACCGTTGTGCATGGAGTGGGTGCCGGTATTCTGGCGAAAGCAGTGCGTGAGCATCTGACACGCCATCCGCTGGTGAAGAGCTTCCGCAAAGGCGACCAGTCCGAAGGCGGCGCCGGGGTAACAATTGTTGAACTGGCATGAGGAACACCGAAAAAGAGAAAATGCCATGAAGCGCTCACGCACGATTACGCTGACTACAAAACATAAGCAGTCAGCGCAGGGTAATCGAAAATATCGGCTGTCATGATCGCGCCGATGAACAGAAAGGGTAATTGCTATGACAATGCTCCCATGGAAGAGCTTCTGGGGCTTGTTGGAGAGAGACCTGGCGCACCATCGCAAGTACAGAACTCGCGAGGAGGCAAGGGCGGGAGATTACGGAATATATCGAGGTGTTTTGCAATCGGCGGCGCATACAGGCTCAGCTTGGCTGCCTGTCGTCGGCTGCCTTTGAGAGAACATTCTATAAGAACTGCTCGCTGACTGGGTCTGGGTGCTTTGGGATCTGCTATTGACAGGAGGGGTCACGGGCGGCGCACCTCAACGCAGGCGGAATAAAAATATAGGGCTTTCTGAGAAACTGCGGAGAATACCCGCCAGATCCATCGTTCAAAAAAAGTATTCTGACGAGTGCTGTGGCTGGTTTGCGGGAGATTTGCTGCGATCGGTTTGTTGATACAAATCGACTCTTTCGGTC
>JBBIQQ010000076.1:0-10420 GCA_037442225.1 Nitrospirota bacterium | reverse complement strand
GGCATCCATCCGCAGGGGAGCTTATGTATGAGAGCAGAGCGACGCATGAGTTGTCGCCTGCATCTATCCGTGGGCAGATGGGCATAGTCACTCAGGACATTTTCCTTTTTGATGATACGGTTCTCGAGAATATTCGTTTCGGGCGGCCAGATTCAAGCGCTGAGGAAGTCGTCGCTGCTGCCAAGGCCGCCTTTGCTCATGAATTTATCATGGAATTGCCTGAAGGATATGAAACGCGGATAGGAGAGAGGGGTGTTCGGCTCTCCGGAGGACAGAAGCAGCGTATTACCATCGCGCGCGCGATACTGCGGAATCCGGTTATTCTCATCCTGGACGAAGCGACGTCGTCGCTGGATACGGAATCAGAGCATCAGGTTCAGAAAGCGCTGGAAGTGCTGATGCAGAACAGAACGACAATAGTTATTGCCCACCGCCTGTCGACCGTTCAGAAAGCAAACCGGATTGTTGTTATGAGTCAGGGGCGCATTGTTCAACAAGGATCGCATAGTGATTTGCTTGCCCAGGGCGGGCTCTATGCTGAGCTTTATGCGATGCAGTTCCGTACCGATGATGCTGAGCCCGATTACACGCGACAGTAGGAGGTTTTTATGAAATACGGCGGGAAGGCGATTCGTGAGGCGAAGCTCGAAATCTGGGCGAACCCGAACCCGGAGCGCGATTATGAGATTTCAATTAGTTTTCCTGAGTTCACCTGCCTCTGCCCGCGCTCGGGATATCCGGACTTTGCGGCGATATCCATTCTCTATGTTCCGGATAAATCAATCGTGGAACTGAAGGCATTAAAACTCTGGCTCAATTCATTCCGCGATCAGCACATTTCGCATGAAGCAGTCACCAATCTTATCTGCACAGAACTGGAAAAGGTCTTGAAGCCAAGAGTCCTCGAAGTGGTGGGCGATTTTAATCCGCGCGGCAATGTGAAGACGATTATTACTGCGCGAGCTGAGAAGAAACAGAAGGGAGCGAAGAAGAAATAAGCCTGTCTTCTGAATCGATCTTTTTGACGCCAGTTCCTGCTGACAGGTCTGGCGTTGTTTTTTGCCCGCTTAATGTTAATTCCACACTATTGCGAATAGGGATGGTGCGGAATACAGGAAGCGAACAAAGGAACATAACAACTGCCCGAAAGAAGGGCAATTATCGAGCCGCGGCTTTTGCCCGCTCGATGAAGAGCCGCATTTTTCCCCGGTCTTTTTTCCCTTTCGACTGTTCGACCCCGCTGCTGACGTCCACCGCGTAAGGCTGCACATGAACGACCGCAAGCGCCACATTTTCCGGCGTCAAGCCGCCGGCAAGGATAATCCTGCCGAACTGCTTGGCCTCAACCGCGATATCCCAGTTAAAGGCCTGTCCAGTTCCTCCATACGCAATGGGGTCATACGTATCGAGCAAAAAAGCTGAGGACTGACAGGCCGAGAGCGGCTCCAGATCCGTCAGGGTGCGTACCCGGAACGCTTTAACCGTGCGCGGGAACTGCCGGCACATCGATAACGGTTCATCTCCGTGCAATTGCACGACATCAATCCCTGCTTCGGTGCGAATCCGGCTAATGGTTTCGGTTGACTCATTGACGAACACTCCGAATGTTGCGATGCAGGGAGGAATCTGGCTGATAATTGATCGGGCAGCAGCACCAGTGATATAGCGAGGGCTCTCCGGATAAAAAACAAAGCCAAGGGCATCGGCGCCGCACTCTACGGCGGCCAATGCATCCCCGGCATTCGTAATGCCACAGATTTTAACGCGGACCACGTTCAGATTCGGGGCAATTTGCTGAGCGATTCGCGGATCAATTCTTCCGGATATTCAAAATCCGTGAGCTTTCCGTTCAGATAGTCGTCATAGGCGGCGAGATCAAGGTATCCATGACCGCTGAGTCCGAACAGGATGCATTTCTCTTTGCCTTCCTCTTTTGCGATAAGCGCCTCATCTATCGCGGCCCGGATTGCGTGCGAGCTTTCCGGAGCGGGAATAATCGCTTCGGATTTGGAGAACATCAGGGCAGCTTCAAAGCAGGCGAGTTGTCCGTATGCTTTCGCCTCGATGATGCCGTCATGATAAAGCTGGGACACCAGGGAAGAATCGCCATGATAGCGAAGCCCGCCTGCGTGGATGCCGGGGGGCATGAAGTCATGTCCGAGCGTATATTGCATCATCAGGGGCGTGAAGCCTGCGGTATCTCCAAAATCATACCGGAAGTCGCCCTTGGTAAGTGTCGGACAGGAAGACGGTTCAACGGCGATGGCGCGGAGTTGTTTACCGCCGATTTTATCCTGCAGAAACGGAAAGGCGATGCCGCCGAAGTTGCTTCCGCCGCCGCAACAGGCAATTACCACATCGGGGTAATCATTTACCAGCGCGAACTGTTTTTTTGTTTCCAGTCCGATGACTGTCTGGTGAAGAACAACATGATTCAGGACTGAGCCAAGAGCGTAGTTCGTGTCCGGGCGGGTTGCGGCGTCTTCAACCGCTTCGGAAATCGCAATGCCGAGACTGCCCTGGTTTTCGGGATCCATTTCGAGAATTTTTCTGCCTGAGTTCGTAAGAGTTGAGGGGCTCGGATGCACGGTCGCGCCCCAGGTTTCCATCGCAATTCTCCGGTACGGCTTCTGGTTGTAGCTGACTTTTACCATGTAGACTGTCACTTCAAGGCCGAACATGCTGCCGGCAAGCGCCATGGATGAGCCCCATTGTCCGGCACCCGTTTCTGTAGCAATGCGTTTGATGCCGGCCTTTTTGTTATAGTATGCCTGAGGGACCGCCGTGTTCGGCTTGTGACTTCCGGCCGGACTGACCCCTTCATATTTGTAGTAGATGCGAGCCGGGGTGCCGAGCATCTTTTCGAGCCGGCGGGCGCGGAAGAGCGGAGCAGGACGCCAGAGCGTATAGATGTCGAGCACTTCTTCAGGAATATCAATCCATCTCTGGGTCGAAACTTCCTGCTCGATCAGCGCCATCGGAAAAATGGGAGTCAGGTCTTGCGGGCCGACAGGTCCCCTGGTGACAGGATGCAGCGGGGGCTTCGGTCGGGTGGGCATATCCGCCATTATGTTGTACCACTTGCGGGGGATTTCTTTTTCGGAAAGGGTGATTTTTGTTTCCGGCATAAGGTCTCCAGATCATGATTTATTTAATGTTAAATACAATTTTAGCATAAAGAACCACTCCTCCCGCCAGCGTGAAGGGGGGATTCTTCAATGGGGACCGCTATCTGTCGGCAAAGACGCAAGTCGAGTTCATCCTCGTAAGGCAATTTGAATTTATATCAAAAACCTGCTGAGAGGAATAGTTTGTCGTAGCGCACAGGGCGGTGCACGCAACATTAGTATGTATATCATATATATCCGCAGGTGTTACGGATATATCAGCGTTGTTGCTCCATAATGTGCATGCGCCGGAGTTCCTTTTATACCAGCGATTTGCCCCGGTCATGTTGCGGAGAGCATAGCCCGCCGAGCAGTTCGCAATGATGATTGAGGTTGCGCGGTCACTGATACGCGGAGTCCCGCAGCTGTCAGTAACGCGTGAGGTAAACGCATAGGTGCCCGCGTCTGCCGGGATCCCGGAAATCGTGCAGCCGGCAAGTGTCAGGCCGGGCGGCAGGGAACCTGTCGGGATGCTGCAGGTGAACGGTGCGGTTCCTCCCGTGTAGGTAATATTCTGGGAGTAGCCCGGCTTGTTGAGCGTTCCTGCGGCCAAGGGGATCAGTGTATTGTTTGTTAAAACAGGACAGGTAGCCACAGTGGCGGAGCAGGTGCTGAACCCGCTGATATTGTAGACAGACAACTGATACGTTGTCGCTGCTGCAATATTTGCGGTTGTGCAGCTGTACGATCCGAGGTTGTTGAAGTTGGTACAGGTTCCGCCCGGTGAAGCAAGCCATGTTCCGTTTGCCGGTCCGTTTGTTATGGCGGCCGAAAGCACGGTTGGGGTTCCGCTCACAACAGTGCCCGGGGTCGCGGCAAGGGTGCAGGTCGGCGTCTGGGACGATGCGCCGATGATGACTGATGCGGAGCAGCTCGTGGTGCCCTGAGCAGTTGCTATGTTCAGGGTAAACGTTGTTGTGCCGGCAACAGACCCGGTAGTGCAGTTGCCGCCGCTGCCGGTAACATTTGTCGGGCAGGTTCCTCCCGGGGCAGGCGTCCATGTGCCAGAGGTCGCCGGTCCGCCGTTGACTGCCCATACCAGCGAAACAGCTCCTGCTGACCCCATCGAACTCGGGTTTGCGGTAAGCGTACAGGAGAGTCCGGCACCGGCATTGACCGCAATGGAGAGGTTCTTAGTTGCTCTGCGGTCAGGCCGTGCGCCGCCGGCATATCGGCTGTCATCAGCAGTTGCCGTGAAGCTATATGTTCCGGCTGTGGTCGGGATCCCGCAAATGCATGGCGAACTTGCGCTGCACGAGAGCGATCCGCATGCTCCGGCTGTCTGCAGGGAAAGACCTGCGGGCAGAGCCGAAGCTGACCACGCATACGGAGCAAGACCTCCGGTCGCGCTGAGCGAAGCGGCGTAATTCGCCCCGACCTGTCCATAGCTCAGGATTTCGGTCGTAATGCGAGGCTTGTTCGGATTGATGGTGATGGTCAGGCTTTTTGTGGCAACGCGGCTGGGCGTGTCGCTATCGGCAACCTGTGTCGTGAAATTGAAACTTCCGTCAATCGTCGGAGTCCCTGTGATAGCACCGCCGGCAGCCAGAGCGAGGCCGGGCGGCAAAGCGCCTCCGGCAATCGTCCAGACATACGGCACCGTTCCGTCGGTTCCTTCGAGCGTGACTGCAGGATACGCAGACTCTTCGGTTCCGGAAGGCAGGCTTTCTGTCGTTACGCGGAATGAAGAACATGCCTGCGCCCGCATTTTGTCTATGTCGGTATACAGAACAATATCATCATATTCGACGGCAGCCCCGGCCGCAGGGATACAGGCGGTCGCCTGCCCCACCACAGGGATGGTGAAGGATGCTCCGGCTGCACTGCCGGTCTGATTGCAGAGATTCTCTCCCGTGCTGAAAACGATGAATGCCACGTTCGACTTGGTGATCGCCGTTCCGGAGGAATTGTCATTGACCGTCAGAAATGCGCCGGTCGATGTGCAGATGTTCGTGAGCGGAACACGGGCATACTGCAAAGGATTGCCGTACGTGTCGGATGTCTTCACCCCGAGAGCAGTGAATTCTGAAGCGGTGGGCAGGCGTTTGTTGCCGGCGGCAAATCCGAGAACAGCCTCGTAAGCCGCCTTGACAATTTCACGGTTTTCGATGAGTTTCGCTCTTTTTGTCAGCGGCCCGATGAGCGATGCGCCGGCACCGATAAGAAGTCCGATTACGACAAGGACAATGGCGAGTTCAACAAGAGTGAACCCATTCTGGTTTTTCTGCCGAGACTGCTCCATCATTAGGACATCTCCATTCGACCGTTGTAGTAATCTTTATAAGTCATTATATCATAAGCCTATTATGCTATAATACTTTTCTCTATTCAAAGAATCTTTGGGGGGCTCGCATCAACAGGTTGCCTGACAAAAGGGGATATTTTGGTCAATACGGAGGACGGTTTGCTCCTGAAACCCTTATGCCCGCGCTTGACGAGCTTGAGCATGCGTATGCGTCTGTCAGGAAAGACAAGGGGTTTCGTGCTGAACTTGCGCATCTGAACGCCACGTTTATCGGCCGTCCGACAGCGCTCTATTATGCAAAGCGCCTGACGGAAGCGGCAGGCGGTGCGAAAATATATCTGAAGCGTGAAGACCTGGCGCATACCGGCGCCCATAAAATCAACAATGCGCTCGGACAGTGCCTGCTTGCGAAACGTATGGGAAAGAAGCGGGTTATTGCCGAGACCGGCGCGGGGCAGCACGGCGTGGCGACGGCGACGGGAGCTGCCTTGTGCGGCCTGCAGTGCGATGTCTACATGGGATCTGTCGATGTGAAGCGGCAGGCGCTCAATGTCGTCCGCATGCGCATGCTGGGGGCGAAAGTTACAGATGTCCCACTCGGCTCACAGACGCTGAAGGATGCGATCAATGAAGCGCTTCGCGACTGGACGACGAATGTCCGCGACACCCATTATGTACTCGGCACAGTTTTTGGTCCGCACCCCTTCCCGATGATTGTCCGGGATTTCCAGTCGGTAATCGGCAATGAAGCGCGCACTCAGATGCTGGCCGCTGAGGGTCGCCTGCCCGACTGCCTCGTTGCGTGCGTTGGCGGCGGAAGCAATTCCATGGGTTTGTTCAACGCATTTCTTGACGACGCGGTCGAGATGGTCGGAGTCGAGGCGGGCGGCGAGGGCATAGAAACAGGCAGGCATGCCGCGCGCTTTGCCGCGTCAGGGTCGGTCGGTATCCTGCAGGGGTGCAAAACCTATGTCATGCAGGATGAAAATGGCAATGTGCTGGAGACGCACTCTGTTTCAGCCGGGCTCGATTATGCTTCGGTCGGACCTCAGCATGCCTTTTTTTACGACACGAAAAGAGTCCAGTACACATGGGCCACCGACAATGAAACGCTTGAAGCGTTCGGACTGCTCGCGCGGACGGAAGGCATCATTGCCGCGCTTGAATCCGCGCACGCGGTTGCCGAAGCGGTCAAGAGAGCCCGCACTCTTGGCAAAGACAAAATTGTGCTGGCCAATCTTTCAGGCCGCGGAGATAAAGATGTTCAGCAGGTGGCGCAGATTCTGGGCATGCCGTTATGATACATACACAGAAGAATCGCATTGATGCCGTGTTTGCCCGCCTGAAGCGGGAGCGGAAAAAGGCGTTTATTGCATATATCATGGCCGGCGATCCCTCGCTGGAACAGACAAAGCAGCAGGTGCTGCTCCTGGAGCGATGCGGAGTTGACATCATCGAGCTTGGCGTGCCGTTTTCCGACCCGGTTGCCGATGGCCCGACGATTCAGAGCGCGGCTGAACGCGCACTGGCATCAGGCACGACGCTGAGGCGGGTGCTTTCTTTGGTGAAGGAACTTCGCGCAACGACATTGATTCCGATTGTACTGATGACGTACTACAACATTGTTTTCAAATACGGCGAGCAGCAATTTGTGCATGACGCGCTGGATGCTGGTGTCGACGGTGTTATTCTGCCGGATCTTCCGCCGGATGAGGCAGCAGCGCTTATTGTCTGCGCCAGGGCCGGAGCCGGCGGAAGATCGCTTGCGACAATCTTCCTGGCCGCGCCCACATCGACCGATAATCGGGTTAAGAAAATAGCGTCGGCATCCAGCGGGTTTGTCTATTATGTTTCGATGACCGGCATCACAGGCACCGCCCTGCATGTTGATGAGTCATTTGTCCGTCATGTGCGTTCTGTCCGCGAACATTCCCGAAAGCCCGTTGCTGTCGGTTTTGGGGTTGCAAGCGCGCAGGATGTCCGCATGATCCGCGAAGTTGCCGACGGTGTTATCGTCGGCAGCGCGCTGGTACGGACGTTCCATGAGCGTCCGGATGCCGCAGAGGCATTTATCAGAGAACTGAAGGAGGCGATTATTCAGGGCTGAGAAATTGGGAGGGGTAGAGGGATACCCTTCACCTAATCTCCTTAAGGCCCGAACCCTGAATCCTGAATATATGGCATGGTTTAAAAAGAAAAAAGAACTGAAGACCGAGAAGAAGGTCAAGATACCGGAAGGTCTCTGGGTGAAGTGCGACAACTGCAAGGAAATTGTCTATAAAAAAGAGATCGAAAAGAACCGGCAGGTCTGCCCGAAATGCAAGTATCATTTCCGCATCAGCAGCAGGGAACGGCTGAGCATTCTTGCCGATAACGGAAGCTTCGCCGAGATTGATGCCGGACTTGCCACGACCGATCCTCTCGGGTTCGAGGACAACATTCCGTATGCGAACCGCATTTCCGAGAACCGCATCAAGAGCGGCCTGAATGAGGCGGCGCGGTATGGCGACGCCATGATAAACGGATTGCCCGCAGTAATCGCCATAATGGACTTTTCCTTCATGGGCGGCAGCATGGGGTCGGTGGTCGGAGAGAAGGTCTCCCGTGCGGCGGAGCGTGCGCTGGAACGCAGGGTTCCGCTTATTACCATCGCGTCATCCGGCGGTGCGAGGATGCAGGAGGGAATGTTCTCGCTCATGCAGATGGCGAAAGTGTCGGCGGCGATTGGCCGCCTGCGGGAATCTGACGTGCTATATATTTCAGTGCTTGCTGACCCGACATTCGGCGGCGTCACCGCAAGCTTCGCGATGCTTGGAGACGTCATCATCGCCGAACCGAGAAGCTTGATCGGCTTTGCCGGTCCGCGCGTTATCGAACAGACGATCAAGCAGCAGCTTCCCGAGAATTTTCAACGGGCTGAATTCCTCCTGGAGCACGGGATGATAGACCTCGTGATAGAGCGTCAGGAGCTGAAGGATACGCTCGCGAAGCTTATCGCCAATTTTATGCCGGAGGCAAAGGGCAGTTAGCCTATGCGCTATTCGGACTCCATGGACTACCTTCTCTCCCTGCAGAAGCAGGGAATCAAGCTCGGCCTTGAGAAAATGCAGATGATTCTCGGACTGCTCGGCAACCCCCAAAAGAATTTTCAGGTGATTCATGTTGCGGGAACCAATGGAAAAGGCTCTGTTTCAGCCTTGTGCGCGTCCATGCTCGCGGCGCATGGCTGCCGCACGGGATTGTATACGTCTCCGCATCTTGTCAGCTTTACCGAGCGCATCCGCATCAATTGGGCGGAAATAACCGAATCCGAAGTTGTTGAGATGATCGAAGAGATTCGCGAGGTTCTCGATTGCCGTCCGGATGTGACAGCGCCGACCTTTTTCGAGTTTGTGACAGCGATGGCGTTTTTGTTCTTCGCGCGGAACAAAATCGAATGGGCGGTTGTTGAAACGGGAATGGGCGGGCGCCTTGACGCCACGAACGTGGTGGAGCCCGCCGTGTCGGTGATTACGAGTATTGGCATGGATCACCGCGAGTATCTCGGCAATTCACTCCTGGAAATCGCCGGCGAAAAGGCAGGGATTATCAAGCACGGAGTTGCGGTTGTGTCATCGTCACAACGTGCCGACGTACAATGCGTGATTGCGCAGGCTGCCGCGGCCCGCGGTTGTTCCGTCGCTTTTCACGGGAGAGATTTTTTTGGCCGCGTGAAAAATTCTTCCCTCGACGGAACGGAATTTGACTTTGTTTCCCGCAATAAAATGCTTGCAGGATGCCGGGTCTCGCTTGCCGGAGCGTTTCAGGCTGAAAATGCGGCTGTCGCGCTGCGCGCCGTTGAAACGGCGCTCGGGACCTTGCGGAACGGCGTTCAGCCGATCTTTTCAGTGGAGAAAGCCCGCTCCGGCCTGCGCGATGCTCAATGGCACGGTCGCCTGGAGGTTGTCGGCCGGGCGCCTCTGACCGTTGTTGACGGGGCGCATAACCCCGCAGCGGCTGAAGCGCTTGCAGAATTTGTCAGAAGCTCGCTTGCGGAATATGATGTTATTCTTGTCGCCGGAATGCTTGCGGATAAGGATATCGCAGGAGTGATGCAGCCGCTCTGTTCCTGTGCCACTTCTGTCGTCATTACGGCCCCGGATTCCTCCCGTGCGGCTGACCCGGAACTGCTCGCCTCATTCGTGCGGGAATACGGAATGGATTGCGGGGTAGTGCCTTCGGTCCCTGCCGCGCTGGAGCATGCCCGACTGCTATGCCGGAATCGTGCGGCATTGTCCGGAAGAGAGCCGCTGATTCTTGTCGCCGGCTCTCTGTATGTTGTCGGCGAGGCACGCCGGGCATGCGGGAGCGCCTCACTTCTTGGCGAGGTGCGGGAATGGCGCTGATACTCGCCTTTTTTTCAGCGATTGTCATGCTGTCATGGCCGTCAGCCGCACCGGCTACCACTATTACCGCAGAGACGCTTGAGCATTTCGAAAAAGAAGATAAATATGTTGCGGCAGGCCATGTTCGTATTGAGCGCGATGGAGCGGTGGTGACGTCTGATCGGGCGGTGCTTTTCAACAAGACCGGCGATGCTGAATTGCAGGGAAATGTTGTCTATGAAGACGCGACTTCCGTCATCAATACCGAAAAAGCGTTGCTGAACCTTGACAAGAACACGGGTTCCCTTGAAAATGCAATTATCTTTTTGAAAGAGCGGAAGTTTAAAGGAGTTGCTCATGCACCGGGGAGCGGCGTATTGCCGACGGTGCTTCAGGGGCAGAGAAACACTATTCACTACTGGATATATGGGGAAAAAATCGTCAAGCTTGCGGAAGACCGCTATTATGCCAGGAGCGCGACAATAACATCATGCGACACCGAACCCTGCCTCACTCCTGAAACCCTCAAGAAAAACAGGTATCTCGGAAACCCTCGGGAGGTCGCTTCATCTTCAAGACCCCCGTGGGCGTTCCAGGGAAGCAATGTTGATATCGTCGCCGGCGATGCAATAACGTCAGGCGGC
>JBBIQQ010000075.1:0-10957 GCA_037442225.1 Nitrospirota bacterium | reverse complement strand
TGTATTTTGCCGGAAACTCTACTTTGGTACTGTCTACGTGATGGGGAAGCTTACGCTTTTGGCTCATTGTTACTCTGTCCTCTCCCGCCATGATGCCCCCTCTCTCTCAAGAGGTCATCCTAGCAGCTTATGAGGACATTTCTACTTTGCCCACTTTGGACATTATCACTTTGCTGTTACAGCAACGCCGAGCAGAAACGGCTATTGCGCTCTGTTGACAGCTGTTTGGCCAAAACAATCCTGGCGAAAATTAGGTATACTGAAGAACCATGGGCTTCGTTTCCCGTTTTCCGGCTCTCGCCTTCCGTGATTTCCGTCTTTTCTGGTACGGACAAGTAATTTCCCTGTCGGGGACCTGGATGCATTCAGTCGCGCAAAGCTGGCTTGTCTATTCATTAACGCATTCTCCGCTTTACCTGGGGCTTATCGCTTCGTTATCGTCTCTTCCGATACTGCTGTTCACTGTTTTTGGCGGCATGGTTGCAGATCGTTATCCAAAGAGGACTGTTCTGATTGTCACGCAGTTTCTCTCGGCGGTGCCCGCACTTTTTGTCGCGGTTCTTGCAGATCTTCATATCATCACGGTCTGGCATGTGGGAGCCGCTGCGCTTGCACTCGGAATTATCAATGCTTTTGATGTGCCAACGCGTCAATCATTCCTCGTCGAGGTCGTCGATCGTTCAGCCATTACCAATGCGATTGCACTCAACTCAGCGGCCTTCAACGGAGCTAGGATTCTCGGGCCGGTGATTGCCGGGTTTGTTATTGCGCTGGTTGGCATACCGGCTTGTTTTTATCTGAATGCGCTCAGCTTCATAGCGGTACTATTCGCGCTATCCCGCATTCGGGCTCGCGGTGTCATTCCGCGGGAGGGCAAAAGCATGCGACAGGATCTGGCCGCCGGCTGGCGTTTTGTCATACACGAGCCTTCTGTTTTTCCGATTATGGCTTTGATTGCCATATTCAGCCTTTTCGGAATCCCGTACATGATCCTTTTGCCTGTGCTTGCTGATGATGTGCTGGGTGCAGGGGTCACCGGCCTGAGTCTGCTTGTAGCATCTGCAGGGATCGGATCTTTTGTCGCCGCGCTGTCCATGGCGTTGCGCGGAGATGCGGCTAACAGGGAAAAATTTATGCCATGGCCGGCCTTCGTGTTTTCACTTGCGATAACATTTATTCCTTTTTCTGGTAATTTATATATCTCCATGCTCCTCATGTGGTTCGCTGGATGGGGCGTGGTCAGTTTTCTGGCAGCCGCAAACAGCTTTATTCAGCATGCAGTGCCTGACGTGTTGCGGGGGCGTGTGATGAGCCTGTACACGCTTGTTTTTCTCGGGCTTGCGCCGATCGGCAATTCCCTGATAGGTGTTCTTGCTCATAGTGTGGGAACTCCGCTCTCGCTGAAGCTGACCGGGTTAATCTGCATTGCAGCGAGCGCTGTGCTTGCGCGAACATTCCGGCGTAATCAACGGGAGGTGAAACTGTGAAGGTGCTTGCTATTGATACGTCAACCATGCTTGGTGGTGTTGCGTTGCTTGATGGAGATATTCTCCGCGCGGAAACCCGGCTGAACATTAAGGTTGCGCATTCGGAGCGATTGCTCGGAGAAATTCATCTTTGCCTGCAACGGTGCGCGATACGGCTTGACGAAGTTGATGTGTTCGCGCTTGCTATTGGTCCCGGTTCATTTACGGGTTTGAGGGTAGGCCTCAGCACAGTGAAAGGTCTGGCATTTGCAACAGGCATCCGCGTTGTGGCGGTTTCGACACTCGAAGCGTTTGCCTTGAATGCAGCTTTCAGCAGGCATCCGGTCTGTCCGCTTCTGGACGCCCGAAAAAACGAAGTCTACGGCGCTCTCTATCAATGGAGTGGTGGAGGGTTTGCGCGGTTGCTGCAGGAGGGTGCCTATCCGATCAGTGAAGTGTTGCGGCGGTTGGACGGTCCGACGCTTTTCCTCGGAGAAGGAGCCTTGATATACCGGGCTGCAATAGAGGATGCAATAGGTACAACCGCTCTATTCGGCACTCCCGAAATGATGGCACCATCTCCGGCGCATGTTGCCTGGCTCGGGGCGCAGTTGGCGGAGAAGGGTGTCTTTGTCGACCCGGTTACACTGGTGCCCCGGTATTGTCGCAGGTCAGAGGTTGAGCTCAAGAGTGGGTGTTGATTTAAACGACGATATCAGCCTTCGTCAGATTGTGCCGGATGATGTGCAGTCGATTCTTGGCATTGAGACGCTCTGTTTTTCGACACCGTGGTCAGAGAATTCATTTCTGAGTGAAATACGCAGTCAAAGTTCTCTATCCATGCTTGCTGAGTCGGCAGGAAAGACAATTGGGTATGTCATAGTCAAACTGGCGGCGGATGAGTGTCATTTGCACGACCTGGCAGTTCATCCTGAATGGCGGAGAAGAGGTGTGGCACGGCGATTAATGCGAAAAGCTCTTGAAGAAGTGCGGAGATCAGATGCGCGCTTCTTCTTTCTCGAAGTGCGTACTTCCAATCGTACGGCGATTTCGCTGTACGAGTCGCTCGGATTCCGCGTGTACGCCGGCCGCAGGGCGTATTATGACAATCCATCAGAAGATGCGGTCCTCATGAGGCTGGATTTTGACGGGCAGCATGCCAGTATTTGACACACGCTGGAGCTTTTGATGAAAATACATCATGATATTTTCTGGAGGTTTCTGGAATGCCGATGTATGAATATATATGCGAACACTGCCGGACCATATTTACCCTGCTCAGAAATGCGACCTGTTTGCATGACGTTCAGTGTCCTGAGTGTCAGGCAACGGAGGTGACAAAGCGGATGTCGTCTTTCAACTCCTGCTTATCTGGCTGCTCGAGCAAGGCAGGAGCGGGCGGTTTTGGACGCTTTGGGGGAGGATTCGGCGGAGGCTGAAAAATCTAGGGGGAACCAGGCTGGTTTCCAACCTGATTGTCTCGCGGGAGGCGCATCAGCGCTTCCCGTTTTTTATTCCGGGAGATGCGAGCAGATTGATTTTATGAGCTAGGCACCCTGCGCCAAACCCATTGTCAATATTGACTACCGCAATTCCTGGTGCGCAGGAATGAAGCATGGCAAAAAGTGCGGTCAGGCCCCCGAGGCTTACGCCATAGCCGACGGATGTCGGCACGGCAATCACCGGTTTGCTCGTCAGCCCCCCCAGCACGGACGGCAGTGCGCCTTCCATTCCGGCAACCGCGATCACGGCATTTGCCTTTTCAATTGCTGGCAAGTGGGGGAACAGGCGATGTATGCCGGCAACGCCGATGTCATGGAAGGATTCAGTTTTGCTGCCTAGAAATGCGGCGGTGACAGCGGCTTCCTCGGCAGCAGGGATGTCGGAGGTCCCTGCCGTCACGATTACAACCCGGCCGAGTTTTCTCGGTGATGTCCCGAATGTTATGGCGCGTGCTGCGGCGTGGTATACCGCAGCGCGCAGGCCGAGAAGCTTCCAGGTATTCTCATCAGTTCTTGTAATCAGAAAACGGCCGCTTTTTTTTGCCATGGCGTGCGCTATCCGGACAACGTCTTCGGGCTGTTTGTTTTGGGCAAAAATAACTTCTGGTATGGCTGTGCGAAGCTGCCTGTGATGGTCTATGGAGGCTCCCGCGATAGTTTCGCACGGGAGCGATTTCAGAAGAGAAAGCGCATCTTCAATATCAAGATTTCCGGAGCGGACCTGCTGCAGAAGCCTGTGCAGGCGCTGCTCATCCATCGAATTCAGCCCTGAGCGAACGCGTCATGAGTTCTCTTACTGCATCGGCAGGGGTCTTGTTTTCATACAGGGTCAGATATACCTGTTCGGCAATCGGCATATCAATGCCGAGCTGTGCCGAGAGCTTGCGTGCAGCCAAGGCCGTAGAGACACCTTCTGCTACAGAGCGAGTCCCTGAAGTGATCTTCGCAAGCGTCTGTCCCTGCCCAAGCCTGAAGCCGACCGTGTAATTCCGCGAGAGGCTGGCGGTGCAGGTCAGCAGGAGATCGCCGATGCCGCTCAGTCCCGAAAATGTGATTTCCCGGGCGCCCAGCGCTGTGCCGAGGCGCTTCATTTCGGAGAGCCCCCGCGTGATAAGTGCGGCGCGGGCATTGTGTCCAAGGGCCAGGCCGTCGCAGATGCCGGACGCTATGGCAATGACATTTTTTAATGCACCCCCGATTTCCACTCCGACGGTGTCGTCATGTGTATAGACCCTGAAAAATTCGGTATTGAAAATTTCCTGCAGAATGTAGCCGATTTTCAGATCGGACGTTGCAAGGGTCACTGCCGTCGGCAGTTTTTCAATGACTTCCTTTGCGAAGCTCGGTCCCGACAGCGCCGCAACAGGGCGCGAAAGCAGCTCTCCCAGAATCATGGTCGGTGTTTTGAAGGTGGTGATTTCAATGCCTTTTGATGCGCTTATGACAATGCATTCGGGGGAAAGCAGCGACACCGCATCAGCAAATACCGCCCTGATGTGTTGCGTCGGCACTGCGTTGAGCACAAAACGGGCGGATGAAAGCGCATCATGCAGACTGGACGTGGCCGTAAGATTTGCCGGGAGCTGATAGCCCGGAAGGAATGCAGGATTCATGCGTTGCATGTTTATCTGTTCTGACAGATCCGCTTCGTGGGTCCAAAGCGTGATGTCGTATCCCTTTTCCGCAAGCAGTGCAGCGAGTGCTGTTCCCCAGGTGCCGGCTCCGATAACAGATAAGTAATTCATGAGTGTTAGACTATACCAAAAAAAGCCCCCTTTCCTCAATCACGGTGAATCTAAGCGTAGGCTGAGGAAGATTAGGATGACAGGCGGCTGAGCAGCTCTCTTCAGCTATGCGGATTGAAAGGCTCAGATCGGCAGATATTTTCCGAGCACCTTCTGAAGCCGCAACGGCGGGGTTGTCATTTTGACAAGCACTTCCCGAACCGCCTGGAGGTGCATCCTTTTCTTGTCTTCAGGTATATTTCTTGAGGCAAGCACAATCGGAAAAATCGAACGGCAGTCTGGCAATAGGCGGATCCGTTGCAGCAACGTAAACCCGTTCTGGATGAATGGATCGAAGATAACGGCCTGGGCGGGTTTTGTTCGAAGATATTCAATCGCCTCAATGTCGCTGCCGGTTTCATGGACAATGTATCCAGATCGGGCGAGTACCTGCGCGTAGGTTTTGCGCTTTATGACATTATTGTCAACAAGGAGAACGGTCGGGGCCGTCTTTTTCTGCTCCGAGGCCTGCGCGGACTCGACTATCTGTCTTAGCAATGCGCACTGATCATCGGTCGGATTAAGAAACATTACGCCCATGCCGACATCTGCATGAAAGTATCGCACTACTCCCGGGACCGCCAGCAGACCACGGTCCATCGTCAAGGTAATCATCACCTGACTATTCGGCTGAAACTCCTGATTGGTGAGGATGTAAATACCGCCTTTGCCAATGCAGGTTCCGAGGCCGGCCTTGTCGTTGATACGGACATCCTTATTGATGCGGGCTCGCGTATGTTTTCTCCTTTCCATCCCGGGCATGGCGTTCCTCCTTAAGGGGCGCTGTTCTATCTCTGCTTACCGTTATATCAGAAGATGGAAGGATCGTCAATCCGCAGGGCTGCTGAGAATACGCAGCAGTCTCACTGTTTTCAGAGCCGTCTCGTTTTGCGCGAGGTTGTTTCCGGGAAAAAATCAATCGCGGCGAAGAATGAGGGTTGGATGTCTTAGGGGCTGCGCCAATCGGCGAGGGCGTCCAGCAGTCTCTGAAGGTCGGAGCTGGTGTGGCCGGCGGTTACAGTGATGCGGATGCGCGGTGTTGCCACTGTCGGAGGGCGAATGGCGGGGGCGAAGATGCCCTGCTCCTGCAGGTACTCTGAGCATTTGAGCGCTGTCCCGATATCGCCGACAAAGAGGGGCAGAATCGGAGTTGTAGAGCAGGAAACATCGTATCCCAGGCTCTGAAGGCCATCAGCGAGAAGCGTTCTGTTTTTCCAGAGGCGGGCATGATGGGACGAATCGGTCTCAATCAGCCTGAGCGCCTCAAGAGAGGCTGCCGTAACCGAGGCAGGAAGCGCCGTTGAGAAGATGAACCCGCGCGCAGCATTCAGCAGCCAGCGGATTATGTCGGACTGCCCCGCCACGAAAGCACCGAAGGAGCCAAGAGCCTTGGAGAAGGTTCCCATCTGAATAATCATGTCGGCAGGAGGCAAGCCGAAGTGGCGCAGGACGCCATAGCCTTTGCCGAGGACTCCGGTGCCGTGGGCATCGTCCAGATAGAGAAGCGCATCGTTGTCCCTGCATACTTCAAGCAGGTTTGGAATCGGAGCGATATCTCCATCCATGCTGAACACCGAATCGGTAACGACAAGCCTGCGCCTTCCCCGCTCCGCGCGCAACAGTTCCTGCAGATGTTCTGCGTCGCAGTGACGATAAACAACAGTTTTCGCTTTGCTGAGGCGGCAGCCGTCGATAATGCTGGCATGGTTCAGCGCATCGCTGAAAATGACATCATCCTGACCGGCAAGCGCGGGGATTGCACTGAGGTTAGCGGCGTAGCCGGAGTTGAAAAGGAGCGCGTCGTCAGTTCCCTTGAATCGGGCCGTCTGTCTTTCCAGATCGCGATGATAACGGGTGCCGCCGCCGAGCAGCCGGGCAGCGCCTGCGCCCGTTCCGCATGCATCGAGAGCTGCATGCGCTGCTGCTGTCAGATTAGGATGGCAGGCAAGCCCGAGGTAATCGTTGGAGGAAAAATGGAGAAACTCCTTTCCTTGAAGCATAATCCGTGCCGCGCCGCCTGATGAGGAAGGGAGGGCGCAGTCGCGATCTCGCACTATGCGTGCAAGTCCGCGCCGATCTATATCATCGAGCTCATCACGGAACATAACGAATCATCCCCAAACCACAATATGTGGTGTCCTGAGTTGTTTGAATCCACATTATATGCAGTATTGAAAAAACATGTATTTTTCACTTGACACGACTCTCTTATTCTTTTATCATCAGTGGTAAAAAGTGGTAGAAAGTGGTGGAGATGGCCTCATTTCATGGCAAATATTACTATTCGCTGGATCCAAAAGGGCGAATCGTTATCCCTGCTCCTTTGCGTGAAGTCATTCTTTCGACCTACAACAATTCCAAACTATATATCACGAATGCGGACTTTGACAAGTGTTTGCAGGTCTATCCCGTTGAAGAATGGGCAAAGCTTCAGGATAAAGTCCGCTCCCTCCCCAAATCCGACGAAGCGGTGAAGTATTTTTTGCGCCGTGTTATCGCCTCCGCTACAGAATGTGAGCTGGATAAACAGGGGCGCATTCTCGTTCCGTATGAATTGCGCGTTGATGCCGGCATCACGTCCGATATCGTCATGGTCGGCCTTTTGGACAAGATCGAACTGTGGGATAAGGCAGCGTGGGATGCCGTAACAAATCCGGAGAAGGTTGATGCAAAGGCTTTTAGCGCCGCCCTTGCAGGGTATGGTCTGTAATGGCAGAGCATGTGCCGGTATTGCTTGAAGAGGTTCTGACAATGCTTGCGGTGAAACAGGACGGCAAATACATCGATGCAACCGTAGGTCTAGGTGGCCACAGCGAGGCGATTCTCAAGCAGCTCGGATCCGTCGGACGTCTGCTCGGTCTTGATCGCGACAGCGTGGCATTAAGCAAGGCTGGCGAGCGTCTTGGCAATGAGCGGGTGACGCTGCAAAAAACGGCATTCTCCGACATCGCAGAGGTTGCCTCAGCGCGGGAATTCGGCGAGTGCGACGGCATTTTTTTTGATCTCGGGGTTTCGATGATGCAGCTGAAAGACTATGAGCGTGGATTCAGCTTTCAATCGGAGCATCAGCTTGATATGAGGATGGATCCGGATCAGGAGCAGAGCGCTTGGCATCTCGTGAACAAGGCATTAGAGACTGAACTGGAGCGCATTCTTCGCGAGTACGGCGAAGAACCTTTTGCCCGGCGTATTGCCCGGCGCATTGTTGCGGAACGACGGAAATCTTCGATTGATACCTGCGTGCAGCTTGCCGATGTGATAAGTGCG
Source organism: Nitrospirota bacterium (assembly GCA_037442225.1). Lineage (GTDB taxonomy): Bacteria > Nitrospirota > Thermodesulfovibrionia > Thermodesulfovibrionales > Dissulfurispiraceae > JAAYUK01. The sequence continues at coordinate 2,938 of JBBIQQ010000075.1, read as the reverse complement.
GCATACGGCCGCCGGGGCAAGACGCATCCGGCAACGCGGACATTTCAGGCGCTGCGGATAGCCGTAAATCGGGAGATGGAACAATTGCAGGCAGGGCTTGCTGCGGCGGAAGTGTTGCTGAAGAAGGGCGGCAGGCTCTGTGTCCTTTCTTACCACTCGCTGGAGGACAGGGTTGTGAAGCAGTTCATGCGCTCCAGAGAGCGCGAAGGACGTGTTCTGCTTCTGAGCAAAAAACCTATCGCGGTGAGCCGTGCGGAAATGCACAGGAATCCGGCTGCGCGGAGCGCAAAACTGAGGGGGTGTGAGCGGTTATGATACAGCGGAGAAGTTCGCGTTTGAGTGTTGTCTGGAAGTCGGCCGCTATTATCTGCGCCGTTTTTCTTGTTTTTACCGTTGTCTGGATGCGTTCCGGCGTAGTGTCGCTCGAATACCAGTTGAGTTCGCTTGAGCAGAAAAAAAATGAGCTCATGAAGGAAGGCAAGGTGCTGGGGGCTGAACGCGCAAGCCTGCTGGCCGTGAAGCGCTTTGAGACGATAGCAAGCACCGACGGGCATTTGGTGTTTCCCGACCGCACGAAAGTCGTATTTGTAAAAAACGGGCGGCAGGGAACGACCTATGCGGCTTCTTTTGTTCCCGACACCAAGGGAAGCAGGATCGCGCGGGATTGATTTCAGGGAGGAATCCGGAGTCTGACCACATGATTCAGCGGGATAAAAAAACATGAACAGGCGCGGCATGGTGGTCGTCGCCATAATTTCCATGGCTTTTCTTGCTGTTGTTGTTCGTCTTGCCGACATCATGGTAATGAACCATGACTGGTTTCTCGCCAAAGCCCGGGGGCAGCAGACAAAAAAAGAGACGATTCCTGTCAAGCGCGGCGTTATCTACGACCGCAAGGGACGCGAACTTGCCGTCAATCTTGAAACCGAGTCGGTTTTCTGCGATCCCTCCGAAATCGCCGCTCCGGAAGCTGTTGCTCAATCTCTGTCGCGCGAGCTTGGAAACGATGCCCGCGCTGTTGTCACTAAGCTGAATGCCGACAAGCGCTTTCACTGGCTTGAGCGAAAAGTCGAGCTGGATCGGGCGCAGCGTATACGCGACATGAAGCTGAAAGGGATAGGGTTCGTTCCGGAGTTGAAGCGCTATTATCCAAAAGGCACTCTTGCTTCCCATATCGTCGGCTTTGTGAATTCGGACAACACCGGGCTCGAGGGCGTCGAACGCCAGCTTGACAAGCAGCTATCAGCGCAGACTGAGAACACGACAAAGGTGAAAGACGCCCGCGGACATACGCTTTCAGAAGGCACTATGAAAGAACTGAAGGGCAATGATGTTGTTCTGACGATTGATGAAGGGTTGCAGCACATTGTCGAAAAGAACCTCGACGGGATCATGGCAAAGTGGCGCGCAGCTTCCGCAACAATCATCATGATGGATCCGCATACCGGCGAAATTCTCGCATTGGCGAATCGACCGACCTACAATCTGAATGATTCCGGAGCGACGTCTATGCAGAAACTTCGCAACCGTGCCATTACCGACTCCTATGAACCCGGCTCGACCTTCAAGATTGTCGTTGGAAGCGCAGCGCTGGAGGAAGGGATGGTCAATGCAAAATCCAGCTTTGACTGCAGTGCGGGAACTATTGAAGTCGGCGGCAGACGAATCAAGGATGACCACCGCAACGGAGTGCTGAGCTTTGAGGAAGTGATCCAGAAATCCTCCAATGTCGGTACTATCAAGATTGGTCTTGGTCTCGGCAAACAGCGTGTATATGACTATGTGAAGAAATTCGGGTTTGGCAGCAAGACCGGTATTGACCTCGCCGGTGAAGTTTCCGGATGGATTCGCCCTCCTGACCGTTGGTCGGGGATGTCGATTGGCGCGATATCGATAGGCCAGGAAGTTGCGGTGACGCCGATTCAGGTGCTGCGCGCCTACGCCGCGATTGCCAATGGCGGCCTGCTGGTGAAGCCGCATGTGGTTGGGGAAATCAGGACACCGCAGGGACATCTGGTATATAAGGCGTATCCTGAAAAAGAACGGGTGCTTTCCGAAAAGACGGCCCTGCTATTTCGGGATATCCTCAAGCGGGTAACGGAGGAGGGCGGCACCGCCAAGACAGCCTCGGTTGACGGGAATGAGGTGGCGGGGAAGACCGGAACAGCGCAGTTGTTTGATCAGCAGACGAAGCGCTATTCTAAGGAGAGATATGTAAGCTCATTTGTCGGTTTTGTTCCGGCCGGAGACCCGCGTATTGCAATGATTGTTGTCGTGCATGAACCGAAAGGCGCCATATACGGCGGCGTTGTCGCCGGTCCGGTTTTCAGGACGATTGCGAATGAAGCGCTTTCCTATATGAGCGTTCCGCGTGATGATCACCGCGAGCGGGGACTCCTCCTCGTCTCATCACAGGAGCCGAAAAAACCATGAGTGCGCCAGATCCCCGAGTGCATGCGCGCGACGTGATCCGGATTGGTGACCGGACGTCAGGAAACATCGAAGCATATCTTTCCGGTGTCCAATATGATTCACGGAAAGTAGAACCGGGGCATCTTTTCGTCGCAATCCGGGGCGGGCAGGCGGACGGGCACTCTTTCATCCGCCAGGCGCTCTGGAAAGGGGCCGTTGCTATCGTATATGAGAATGGCTGGCCTGAACTGGAAGCGTTTATACAGGAATACCCTGCCATCGCATGGATTGGCGTTGCGAATACCCGCGAAGCTCTGGCATATTGCGCCGCTGTCTTTTATAACAATCCCGCCGGCGATATCAGCGTGATCGGCATCACCGGAACCAACGGCAAAACAACGACTTCGCATATTGTGAAATCGATTCTGGAAGCGTGGCAATACAAAGTCGGCCTTATTGGCACCATCAACTATATGGTCGGAGATCGGGGATATGCGGCGCATCACACAACCCCCGAGGCCGCTGA
>JBBIQQ010000074.1:0-10991 GCA_037442225.1 Nitrospirota bacterium | reverse complement strand
ATGAACTGCCTGGCCTCCGCATATTTCACATGCTTGTGCTTCGCCGGGTTAACCGCCATGATCCCATACTGATTGAAGAGCACGTCATCTCCTTCGAGCACGATAATCATGTCGAGATTGTCCTTGTCTTTCGTTGCAAGCCAGGTGCCGCGGTCGGTGAGCGTATACGCCTGTTTTTCATTCGCGATGCGCTGGGTCTTTTCCATTCCCTGACCGACCTCCAGATACCATTTCTGTCCCTTGGGGTCGATGCCGACCTTTTTCCAGAGGCTCAGTTCCTTTGTATGCGTGCCTGACTTATCTCCGCGCGATACAAAAGAGGACCCTGACGAGGAAATCTTTTTCAGCGATTCCGCTGCGGATTTCATGCCCTTGATCTTCGCCGGATCGCTCTTCGGACCGATGATGACGAAATCATTATACATAACGTCACGTCGGTCGACGAAATATCCTGCCTTCACCGCTTCAAGCTCCTGCTCTTTGGCGTGAACGAATACGACATCAGCGTCTCCGCGCCTGCCGGTCTCGATCGCGGCTCCGGTTCCGCGCGCAACGACTTTTACTTTAATGCCGGTTTTCTTTTCAAACAGAGGAAGAATCGAACCAAACAGTCCGGAATTTTCGATACTGGTCGTTGATGCGCAGATAATCTCCGCCGCGGCCACTGGAACGGCAAACAACAGCAACAACGCCATTGCCAACACTAGTTCTTTACTCATAATTGAATTATACCTCAGCGAGAGGCTCTCCCGAAACAATTTTCTAACGGCCAGCATCTGCTGGCTGATCCGGCTTGTCTGGAGCGCTCTCTTCCTCGACGACAATCGTTTTCTTCAGTGACGGCCGCAAATCTTTGCCGAGTTCAAGGTACAGCGCTGCCAGCGCCTCGGTCAGCCGCTGCTCGGGAAAACGCACCGTTGCCTCAAGCACGTCTTCAAGAGGGTAATCTTCATGGCGCTGGTCCGGAAAAACAATGCGGATATGAGAACGCTTCAGAAAAAATGCGCGCTTCAGGCTCCCATCACCCGCCCGAAACGGCACAATAATGTATTCAAGCGTCTCCTGCAGCCCGTGGCGTCGGATAATATCGGCTAGATCATCCATGAAATATGACAATACCACAGCGAGCGGCACGGCGCAAATGTGTTTTCTGCCGCTGGCAGCGGAACACGCCCTTCCTAATCCGACGCGCTTTTCTTCACCGGCACCCGTCATTTTGCTAGACAGAACGCCGGGAGGAATCGCTTGCACCGGCTTGCCATTAGATAAATTGATTATGGCTATCAGTTTTGCTACAATAGAGAAAATTTCGATTCATAGGCCGAAATATTATGGAAGATCATCGAATAAAGACTTTTTGCCTCGTTGTAGAACTCAAAAGTTTCTCACGGGCAGCCGAGGCCAAGCACCTTACGCAGTCAGCAATCAGCCAGATTGTTCGGAGCCTAGAGGATGAACTGGGGGCAAGGCTGCTGAATCGGGATGTCAAAGGAATAGCGCTTACGCCCGCCGGCCGCATCTTCTATCAACACGCAAAAACCATTTTGGCTCACTACCGCCGCATTGAAACAGACATGTCCGCTTTGAGCGGTGAAATTCATGGGCAGTTGTCAATCGCGACCATAACGACACTTGCGACACAGTTTCTTCCGTTGGTCATCAGAGACTTTTCGATTCAGCATCCCAATGTCGAATTTTTCATCACGCTCGGAAACAGTGAGGAGGCCGTGCTCGCCCTGCAGCGGGAGGCCTGCAATCTCTGCCTGTTTGAAGGTTCACTGCAAAAGCTGCCGTTGAGCGCAAAAAAATTTGCGCGGGATGAGATGGTATTTGTCGTTGCCGCTGAGAATGAACTTGCTGCGAAGGATCAGGTTACCACTGCGGATCTCAGGAAAGCTTCTTTCGTCATGCCGGAACCCGGGACAAGCATACGGGAACTGACAGACAGACATATTGCGGCGCTGGGGCTTTCATCGGATCAGATTCGCATTTCAGTGATTGTGTCCGATCCGCTCATGCGCGTGCTTATGGCAGCGGCCGGCATGGGGGTGGCGTTTGTTTCCTATTGGTCGGCATATCAGCAGCTGCGCGCCGGCAAGCTTGCCATGCTGAAAACAGGAAGGAAACGGCATGTCCGAGATTATTTCTGGGCATCTCGGGAAGAAGTCATGTCGCCCCTTGTCGAACAGTTTATCCGCTGTATTGAACATTCCAGCGCGGCACTCGGCGTTCCCGAGTCAGACATGAGCCGCAGGGACGGCAAATAGGCCGTTCCTCTATCAGGAGGCAGCCCGCCGCGCCGCCATGATACAATCATGAAAAATCTTTCCCATGGAGAATGCACATATGGAAATCAAGGTATCGTTCCCCGGGGGGAAAAAAGTCAACGCAGAATTCAACGGCATGCTGGTAAAAACCGACCAGCCGCCAAAGTACGGCGGTGAAGGCAGCGCGCCTTCGCCATTTGATTTTTTTCTCTCATCAATCGGCACCTGTGCCGGCATTTTCGTGCTGAGCTTTTGCCATGAGCGGAAAATCCCGACTGAGGGATTGTCGATAACGCAGCGAGTCTTCTATGTTCCCGATGAAGCGGGAAAGCCGGTGCTTGATACCATAGTGCTTGATATTCATGTGCCGCCGGGGTTTCCGGAAAAGTACCATAAGGCCATTATAAAAGTTGCCGACCAGTGCGCGGTCAAGAAGGCTATCATGAATCCGCCGAAATTTGAGGTAAAGACAGTCCCCGCATAAAGCAAAAAATTCAGCGCCAGCAATCCGGCATTCAGGATAAAAAAGGGGGGACTGATCCTCATTATTTTATCCTGAGTTTCACCTTCCGCCCTTCCCGGCTTCCGTTCTTTCCCCTCCGCTTGACATGCACCTTTTTGCTCTGATATGTTAGTAAGTACTTACTTATTTTTCATGGAGGCACCATGCCTGAACAGAAACATCTGCCGCAACCGCTGAGCGTGAAATCGCCGGCAACCCGGGACCGCATACTATCGGCAGCGCTCACCCTTTTCTCGCAAAAAGGCTACATTGGAGCCACGACGAGGGAAATCGCGGCAGAGGCCGGGATTGCCGAACTGACACTGTTCCGGCATTTCCCCCGGAAAGAACTCATCATTGAAGAGCTCCTGCAAACCCGTTCCATACTCTCCGCTGTCAGAGATATTATGCCCGCGGTTCAAAAGCTCCCCTGTGAAGCGGCATTGGATATGATTGCACGGGTATTTCTCGCTACGCTGCGCGAACGGAAAGAGCTTCTGAAAATTTTTCTTTCAGAATGTTCCCGTTATCCCGACCAGATCAAGGAAATGCATATTTCCTTTATGGTGGATCTCTTCGAGACTCTTGCCGAATACCTGAAGGATTTGCAGAAAAAAAAGAATATTCGCAGCATGGAGTTTACCAGCGCTGCTCAGGCATTCTTCGGCATCTTCTACTCGTATTTCATAAGCCGGGAAATCATCGGTTTTGTTGATGCTTCAGGGATAAGCGAGGACGATTCTATCAGAAATTATATCGATCTCTTTATTCACGGGATCCGGGGGGGCGAATATGGGAAGCGTTAGAATCGTCGCCGCCCTCTCGTTTATAGCCTTTATCGTAAGTCTGGTGCTTATTGTCTCCCTCAGCCTCGCGGCTGCCGCTGACGTTCCGGCATTTTCACTGAATGAAGTGTACGCATCCGCGCTCGAAAAAGCTGAGCGAATCGGCATCTCGGATCAGGATATTGTCATAGCCGACCGTGGAAAAGACAAGGCGCTGGCCGCGCTCCTGCCGAGGCTGTCAACCTTTTACAATTACACCCATTACAGTGAAGCAAAAACAGCGGGAACTATGCTCCTGCAGCCCGACAATCTGAAAAATTACGGTGCGCGGGCCGACTACACACTCTCGCTTGGCGGCAGGGAGTTTTTCGCGCGGAGCGCGGCGTCGCTTACTGCGGATCGCAGCAGACTCGACAATGAGGCTGTCAGGGAAGCATATCTGATCGCCGTCACTAGTTCCTATTATGAAGTATTGCGGACAAAAAAACTTGCGGAGATCTCGCGTGCCAGCATCGAGCGCCTGAGCAAGTACCGGGCAGCGGCTGTTACCCGCCTCAAAATCGGCGAAGTTACGAAAACCGCTGTATTGAGAGCGGAAGCGGAACTCTCCGGTGCACAGTCCGAACTCATTCGCGCTGAAAACCTGCACAGCTATACCAGGGCGCTTCTCTCCAGACTCGCCGCCCTTCCGGAATCCTACGAGATCAGGGAACCGTCAAGGGAGGTTGAAGAGTTCATCGACGCCATTGTGCCGGGATGCGCGCCTCTGAATGCCCCTTGCGCAAAAGAGCGTGCGTTTGTCGATCGGTCAGAAATCAAGGCGGCTGAACTGCTCGTCAATTCCTCGAAGGCTCATCTCAATGCCGCCCGCTCAGCCTTCCTGCCGACTGTAAGTATTGAGGGTGTGTACTCGCGGCTCGACCAAACGCCGGACAGCCTCTTCACCAACAAGGAAAGCATCTACGGCGGCATCAGACTCAATTTTCCGATCTTCGAGGGCGGCCTGCGCTTAGCGGAGACCGGAGAGGCTCAAGCCAGGCTCCGGCAGGCGGAGCTGGCCGCAAACGATACAAAAAAGGCTGTCGCGCTTGAAGTTGATCAGGCATACCTCGACCTGCTCACCCAGCAGGGGATTCTGAAATCGCTTTCCGACCAGGTTTCCTTTGCCCGCGACAACTATAATGCCGTCTCCCGCCAGTTCGAGTTCGGCCTTGCAAACAGCCTGGATGTCTTTGATGCCAATAACCTGCTGGTTGCGGCGGAGCGGCAGTACGGCAATGCACGATATGATTATTTCCTGGCGCTTGTCAAAATGAAGCGCGCAACGGGAAGTTTTCTGAAAAAAGTCTCTCTGCACGCACCGCGGCAGAATTAATACGGAGGAATCACATGCGTTTTTTTGGTATCAAACCCCTCAGACAATACATCATAACCGCCGGCGCGTTCATGCTGGCCGCCGCGATTCTTCTCTCCCTCAGCGCGTGCGGCGACAGGAAATCCCAGAAGACCGACGAGCGCATCGTCAATGTCCAGGTCATGTCTGCCGAAAAACGGGAGTTCCGCCCGTACCTCTCCGCAACCGGCACATTGAACCCGTTTGAAGAGGCCCTTGTCAGCAGCGAAATCGAGGGAATCATCCGTACCGTCAGGGCGGATGAGGGGACAAGGGTGGCCAAAGGCGACCTCCTTGCACAGGTGGATGATATCGACTATTCGTTCGACGTGAAACGAGCTGAAGCCTCTCTGAACCAGACGGTTGCGACGCTGAAGAATACGCAGATTGAATATCAGCGTAAGGAAGCGCTCTTCAAAGAGCAGCTCGTCACACAGCAGCAGTTTGACGATGTCGTGACGCGCAAGGCTCTTGCGGAAGCTGAAGTGGAGCGGGCAAAGGCTTCTCTCGGCATTTCCCGCCAGAAGCACGCCCGGACGCGCATTATCGCTCCTTTTGCGGGCGTAGTGAAAGAAAAGAAGATCTCGCCGGGCGACCTCGTCAAAAATGGAACTCTGGCCTTTTCGGTTATGCAGACCCAGACATTGAAGCTGAATTTCAGCGTTCCCGAGAAGGATGTCGGAAAACTGAAGCAGGGGCAGGATGTCGCGATTAAAGTCGATGCGCATCCGGATCGTGAGTTCAAAGGCACGATCAATATCGTCTCTCCAAGTCTCGATGAGAAAACCCGTTCCCTTAAACTGGAAGCGCTCATTCCGAACGCCGACGGCGTCCTGAAGCCGGGTCTGTTCGCGCGTGTCCAGCATTACACCGGCGCTGTCCAGGCACTGGTGGTGGTTCCGATCATCGCCCTGCTGTACGAGAGCGATCAGGTGAGAGTCTTCGTGGTCGAGGGCAATGCGGCGAAAGAGCGGAAAGTGAAGACCGGCAATAAATACGGAGAACTAATTGAGATAGTCGACGGCCTGAAGGAAGGCGAACAGGTCGTCGTCATCGGGCAGCAGAATCTCGCAGAGGGAGTCAAAGTCAATGTGGCTCGCTGATACATCCATCCGGCGCCCGGTCTTCGCGACCATGGTCATTGCGGCCCTGGTCGTACTCGGTATTGTCAGTTATCCGAACATCGGCGTTGACCTCTTTCCGAAGGTCGACTTTCCGATCGTCAATATCCGCACGGTGCTGCAGGGAGCAAGTCCGGAAATCATGGATATTGACGTTACCGACAAGATTGAAGAGGCGGTCAGCACGGTTAACGGCGTGAAGACCATTACGTCAACAAGTTCCGAAGGCATTTCGACCGTTGTCGTCGAATTCGTGCTCGAACGGAATATTGATCTCGCTGCGCAGGATGTGCGGGAAAAGATCGCGTCGATCAGAAGCAAGCTGCCGACCGACGTCAGGGAACCGGTTGTCGAAAAGGTCGACCCTGACGCTGCGCCCGTACTCTGGCTGGCGCTGTATGGCGAACGGTCGCCGCGCGAACTCTCCTCGTATGGTGATGAGTCGCTCAAGGAGCAGCTGCAGAAGGTGACCGGCGTTGGTGCCATTCAGATGCCCGGCCTCCGTCTGCGCCAGGTGCGTCTCTGGCTCGACCGCGAGAAGATGATCGCCCATGGCATCACGGCGCAGGATATTATCAGGGTGCTCCAGCGTGAAAATGTCGAGTTGCCGAGCGGCCGCATCGAGAGCGCAACAAAAGAGTATGCCATCAAGGTTAAAGGCGAGTTGCGCTCGGTGGAAGCCTTCGGCAATCTGATTCTTGGCTACCAGCGCGGCGCGGCAGTGCGCATGTCGGATATCGGCCGCGTCGAGGACGGCATGGAGGAAAAACGCTCCATTGCCCGGTTTAACGGGAAGAACGCCGTCGGCCTCGGAATACAGAAACAGTCAGGCACGAACACCATAGAAGTCATAGAGCGGGTCAAAAAAGAGCTGAATCTCATTCGAAAAAACCTGCCTCCCGGAATGAAGCTCGACATTGCATTCGACCAGTCTGACTTCATCAACCGCTCCATCAAGGAGGTCCAGTCGCACCTTGTCATCGGGGGCTTTTTCGCGGTCCTGGCAGTGCTGATCTTCCTCAAGAGTCTGCGGATTACGCTGATCAGCGCGCTGGCCATACCGATATCGATCATCTCGACCTTCACCATCATGCACATGTTTGACTTCACCTTCAACAACATGACCATGCTTGGCCTGTCGCTCTGCATCGGCCTGCTGATTGACGATGCCATCATCGTCATCGAGAATATCCATCGTCACATAGGGCTGGGAAAAACACCCATGGAGGCGGCGTCCTTTGCGACGTCAGAAATCGGGCTCGCGGTTCTGGCGACCACGATGGCAATCGTGGCCATTTTTCTTCCGGTCGCATTCATGAAAGGCATCGTCGGCCGTTTCTTTCTCCAGTTCGCGCTTACCGTCGTCTTTGCGGTACTGGTTTCGCTCTTTATTTCCTTCACGCTGACGCCCATGCTTGCGTCCCGGTTTCTCGAAGCGCACAATGGGGGAACACAGCGCCATCGTGCTTTTTTAACTAGGCACCGCCATGTGGCGCGCGTTTCCGACTGGCTCGAAGCCGTCCACCTGAAAACCGAAAATCTATACAGGAACCTGCTCGCGTACGCGATGAAGAACCGGCGGAAGGTGGTTGTGGCCGCAGTCGGCATTTTTCTTCTGAGTCTCGGGATGACCGCGCTCCTCGGCAAGGAATTTGCCCCGCAGGAGGACCAGAGCCGTTTTCTGATACGGCTGGAATGCCCGGTCGACTATTCGGTTGACGAGGCTGATCGGATGTTCAAGAAAGCCGAGGAGCTCGTCGCCACAATACCTGAAGTGCGCACAGCTTTCTACGCTCAGGGGACAGGTCTTACGAACAAGGCAATTATTTTTGTCAGCCTCGCAAAAAAGAACGAACGCAAGCGGAGTCAGCACGAAATCATGCGCGATGTCCGCAGGATGCTGCGCGACATTCCGGGACTGAAAGGGTTTGCCGAAGACATTTCCCTGATTGGCGGCAGCATCCGCAATGTACCGATTCAGTTTATTGTGAGAGGCGGCGATCTGTCGGCGCTGCAAGGATACATGAAGCAGATCATCGCCGATTTTTCAAAAATTCCGGGCATTGTCGACATTGACACCTCGCTTGAGGCCGGCAAGCCAGAGCTGAAAGTATTCATCGACCGCGACAAAGCGGCCGACCTCGGCGTCGATACCGCCACGGTTGCGGAAGCAGTGAACTTTCTGATTGGCGGAGAAATGAACGTTACCAAGTACAAGGACGAGTCCAGGGGCAGGCGCTACGACGTTCGCGCTCGGCTCAATCCTGAAGACCGCAAAGATCCCGCTGACCTCGGGCGCCTCTACGTGCGGTCAAAAGACAACCGGCTTGTCGAAGCGTCAAATCTCATCGAAATCAGGGAAGGCGGCGGTCCGAGCACGATAAACCGCGTTGATCGCCAGCGCGCCATCACGCTCTTTGCAAACCTTGAGCGCAAGCCGCTCGGCGAGGCGATGAACGAACTGAACGATATCTCCGCGCTGGTTCTGCCGTCCGGATTTTCAGGTTCCTACAAGGGCACCGCGGACATTATGGGAGAGTCCTTCTTTTATCTGTTCGTCGCGCTCGTCCTCGGCATAGTGCTGGCGTACATGATTCTTGCCGCCCAGTTTGAAAGCTTTATCCACCCGATCACGGTTCTGCTTTCGATGCCGTTTTCCTTTATCGGCGCGTTTGCCGCGCTGCTGGTGACAGGCAATACGCTCAATATTTTCAGCTTCATCGGCCTCATTCTCCTGATGGGTCTCGTGAAGAAAAATGCGATTCTGATTGTCGATTACATCAACACACTGAGAGCGCGGGGGCTGGAGCGCAGGGCGGCGATTCTGGAGGCGGGTCCGGTGCGGCTGCGTCCCATCCTCATGACGACCTTTGCAATGGTCCTCGGCATGCTCCCCATCGCGATCGGCCTGGGCGAAGGCGCTGAAACACGCGCCCCGATGGCAATTGCCACTATCGGCGGCCTTATCTCGTCGCTCTTTCTAACGCTGCTCGTCGTTCCTGTCGTGTATGATCTGTTTGATGAAGCGGGAGAGCGCATCTCCGCGTGGCGGATGCGCAAATAACAGCTTCAGCACGCAATGATGTGCAAAGGGGAGGCGGGCATCCGCCCGCCTCCCCTTTGCAATGTCCGCTGCTTTTACTTTTTCTTCCTTAATTTGCCTTGCGTTCTTTCTTGGCTCCTTTCTCTCTTCCGATAAATCCTGAGTTAAGCTTGACGACTGTCCAGCCGCCTTGTTATGTTAGTGAGTACTAACCATCCCTGCAAGAGAGGTTTTTTGATGGACATTGCGGCATCGCCTGCTGAAAAAAAGAGCAGGCATCCTGCTTCCCGCAAAGCAACCCGGCTGCGAATCATCGAGGCGGCTCTCCGGCTGTTTTCCCAAAAAGGATACCTCGGAGCAACCACCCGTGAAATCGCGCGGGAGGCGGCGGTTTCGGAAATGACCCTTTTCCGCCACTTTCCCTCCAAGGAAGCGCTTTTTGAAGCGGTTCTTTCAACCCATACCTTTCTGCCGGCACTGAAAAGCATTCTACCAGCGATTCAAAATGTGGCGATCGAAGAGGCCCTCGCCGCAATCGCCCGAAAATATCTTGAAACTCTCGACACGCGGCGGGATTTCATCAAGATTATGCTTTCGGAATGTTCTTATTTTCCAGAGAAGGTCCATGCGATATACCATTCCTTTCTCGCTGAAATTTTTTCAACTCTTGCGGCCTATTTCAAAGACATGCAGAAAAAAGGCGTGATGCGGCCATTTGATCCGATTCTCGGCGCCCGTGCGTTTCTTGCGATGTTTTTCACCTATTTTCTTACTACCGATATCGTTATGTTTCCGTCGCGGGATAAAACATCCGTTAACGCAGTTGTCCGCGAATATGTCAGCTTTTTTCTCTATGGAACCGAACAGAAAGCTGAAGCGTAACACAGGTTTATCAAGGGCGAGTCATTGCTGCATTCTGTGCCTCAGTAAATACATTCTGCTGTCAAGGGGAAAAACTTTATGCCTGCTGCCATGAAATATTCACGATTGAGCGGAACCGCTGCGGGACTTTGCGCGGTCGCGCTTTCATGCATTCTGTTAGCATGCTCCGACAACGGAAAGGGCAAAGCGCAGCGCCTCCCGGCGGCAGTAGTTGTGGGGCAGGTCGCTGAGAAAACCGTCCCATTTGAACTCCGTGCCGTTGGAAATATCGAGCCTCTCTCCAATGTCTCTGTCAAAGCGCAGGTGACGGGCCGGCTTGACAAGGTACACTTCAGGGAGGGACAGTTTGTCAAAAAAGGCGCCCTTCTTTTCACCGTCGATCCGCGGCAGCAGCAGGCCGCCGTCCGGCAGGCCGAGGCAACCCTCGCGCGGGACATCGCTCAATATGAGAATGCCCGCGAGGACGCGCGCCGCTACGCGGAGCTCTTTCAGAAAGGATACGTCTCCCGCCAGCAGTATGAGCAGTCGCACACCAGCGCGGCTGCGCTGGAGGCGGTCGCCGCGGCCAGCCGCGCAAACCTCGAAGCCGCAAAAACACAGCTCAGCTACTACTTCATTCATTCCCCGATAACAGGGCGGGCAGGCGCTGTGCTCATCGACGAAGGGAATCTTATCAAGGCGAATGATGACAGCAAGGCGCTGGTTACGATCAACCAGATTGAACCGATTGCTGTTAGTTTTGCAGTGCCTGAACAGAATCTTGCGGATATCAAGAAGCATATGACGGGGAAGGCCCTTTCGGTCGATGTCTACCAGAGCAAAACAGATACCGAACCGTTCGAACGGGGTGTCCTCACGTTTGTCGACAACACCGTCGACACATCCACCGGCACGATTAAGCTCAAGGCCACGTTCACCAACAGCGGGCACCGCCTCTGGCCGGGCCAGTTTGTCACTGCCGTCCTGAGGCTTTACGTCCAGCAGAACGCCGTGGTTGT
>JBBIQQ010000073.1:8792-11099 GCA_037442225.1 Nitrospirota bacterium | reverse complement strand
CTGCGAGAACATGTTCATATCCAGCGTCATGATGTCGACATTGCCGGTCCGCTCGCCATTGCCAAAGAGGGTGCCTTCAACGCGGTCTTCCCCCACCAGCAGCGCAAGCTCGGTCGCGGCGACCGCGGTGCCGCGGTCATTATGTCCATGCAGGCTGATGATTGCTTTGTCGCGGGCCTTGATATGTTTGCATATCCATTCAATCTGGTCCGCATATACATTCGGCGTTGCCATCTCTACCGTCGCCGGCAGGTTCAGGATTACCTTTCTCTCGATTGACGGCTGCCAGACGTCCATGACCGCCTCGCAGACGTCAAGGGCGAATTCGAGCTCCGTTCCGGTAAAGCTCTCCGGCGAATATTCAAACCGGAAATCCGTTCCCCGGACACAGGCAGCCTCAGCCCTGATCAGTTCCGCCCCCTGCACTGCCAGAGCCTTTATCTCCTGCCGCGCCATTCGGAAAACAACCTTTCGCTGAAGCGTGGAAGTCGAGTTGTAGAGGTGCACAACCGCCCGCTTTACCCCTGCCAGAGACTCAAATGTCCGCTTGATAAGATGCTCGCGCGACTGTGTCAGAACCTGAACCGTTACATCCTCCGGTATCAGTTTTTCATCGACCAGCGTCCGGAGAAAGTCGAACTCAATCTGCGATGCGGACGGGAAGCCGACCTCTATCTGCTTGAATCCCACAGCGCACAGGAGCTGAAACATTTCTTTCTTCTCCTGCACGGTCATCGGCGCAATAAGCGCCTGATTGCCGTCCCGAAGGTCTACGCTGCACCACTCCGGGGCTTCGGTAATCGTGCGTGAAGGCCACTGCCGGGTCGGCAGGTTGATTTGCGGAAACGGCCGGTATTTGTGAAAAGGCATGCCCATATAGTTTCCTCCGTGCAAAAAATAAAAAGGCCACGGTTATAATGCCCGTGGCCCGAAAATGCTTGTATTTTGAGTCTGCGGCTGTTTTGTTTTAAACGATCTCCTCACTCGCCGCGGCCTGCATCTTCAGGGCAGCGATCGTAAGTCGGATACTTGCAATGACCGAAATGCGCTTCATAAAGCAACTATAATCCTGCTGCCGCTTTCGTGTCAAGCCCCTCACTGGAAACAGCAGGCCTCCACGCAACATCATGCAACCTTGAAGCGCCCGACGGCGCTCTTCATCTGTGCCGCAAGCCGCGCGAGTTCGGACGACGCATTCGCGATTTCGTCGGAACCGGCTGTTATTTCCCTGGAAGAAGAGGCTATGGCCTGAATGTCGCTGCTGATTCCCTCTGAAACGGATGACATCTCTTCGGTCGACGTAGCGACCTGCTGAATAACCATATGCAGTTCATCGACACTCCGGACAATCTTCTGAAGGGCTTCGCCCGCCTGCACCGCAAAGGCAACCTCCGCGTCAACCTGCTTCTTGACTCCGTCCATCGAAGAGACGGCCCCGCCGACATCGTTCTGGATGCTCTTTATCATGGATCCGATCTCGGCCGTGGCCTTGGCGGTCCGTTCGGCCAGTTTCCGCACTTCGTCCGCGACGACTGCAAAACCGCGCCCCTGTTCGCCGGCCCGCGCAGCTTCGATGGCGGCATTCAGGGCAAGCAGGTTGGTCTGATCCGCGATATCGTTAATGACGCTGACGATTTCCCCAATCTGCTCCGACCTGGCGCCAAGTTCGCGCATAATGCCGGCAGACTGATTCACTGTCTGTTCGATGGTGCTCATTTCGGCGGCTGATTTGTCGACAATGGTTCCGCCCTCACGCGCCAGCTCGGTCGTAGCGCGGGCGGAGCCCGCAATCTGCGCGGCGTTTTTCGCCACATCTTCCACGGTCTGGGTCATCTCTTCCGAAGATGTGGCAATCTGCGATACCCTTTCCGACTGTCCGGTCATATTGCGGGATATTTCCTCAGAGCTGGCACTGAGCTGCTCACTGCCGGAAGCCAGGCTATCAGCAGCAGTGCGGATTTCCCCGACCAGCTTGCGGAGCTGATCCACCATGTTTTTCATCGTTGCCAGCAAACTCTCCTGGTTGTTTCCGGCATCAATGGCTACACACAGATCCCCCTCTGCGACGGTGCGGACTATTCCTGCCACATAAGCGGGTTCCGCGCCGAGCTGCCTGATGATGCTGCGCGTGATAAGATAAGCAAGCACGATGAGCAGAAACAGAACCAATACAGCCATTGCGGCAAGCACCTGAGCCATGCTCCAGAAGGCAGCAGCAACATCCTCTACATATATTCCGGTGCCGATAATCCAGCCCCACGGCGAGAATCCTTTGACATACGAAATTTTCAGAATGGGCTCTTTTTC
>JBBIQQ010000073.1:0-8773 GCA_037442225.1 Nitrospirota bacterium | reverse complement strand
TTCTCCCGGCTTCGGCCACATATAGTCAACAAAACCAGCCTTGTCCTTCTTGACCACATCCACGAAGTCAACAAAGAGTTTCTTTCCTGTTGGGTCCTTGGTGTCTGAAAGGTCTTTGCCGTCAAGCTCAGGACGAACCGCGTGCATAACCATGCGGGGATGCATGTCATTAATCCAGAAATATTCTTTCTCCTGATACCGCATGCCCTTAATAAGGGCGAGAGCCGCCGCCTGAGCATCTTTTTCGGGCATGGTTCCCGACTGCGCAAGTTTGTGATAGTATTCAAGCACACCATATGCGGTTTCAATCAGATGCTGGGTCTTTATGCGCTTTTCCTGCATCATCCTGTCTTTCAGCGTGAGGAGAGCAATAGTGCTGAGCAGCACAACTCCGATAAGCGCCACCACGGTGATAAGCCAGAGTTTTGTCCTAATCTTCATGGTTTGAAAACGCGGTACCATTACGCCACCTCCCTGATATAAGCATTGTTTGGTGAATACGCAGAGGCTCCGTGAAACAATGTGAGGAATGCGGGCTGAGATATAAATAAAGAATTAAAGGCTTGTGTTTGCAGCATCTTCATCCACAAACATCCCTCTTTGATTTTAATCATAGACCTATTTCGAATAATTTGCAAACACTTTTGAGACGACGATGTTGCTCATCGTCCCTGTCAGCCCGGTTTTCGCTTTTCAATACTGGTTTCAAGGCAATGCATCTCACATATGAATAGAGAGTTGAGGTAAACTATCGTCCTGATGATTCCCCTCAGTGAAATTGAACAGCGGAAAATCCTGCTCCAGAAGCGCTTATCGGAACAGAGACTGGACGGCGCACTGTTTGTGTCTCCGGTTGATATCCATTACTTCACCGGGACGCGCCAGAACGGCGCGCTCTGGTTTCCGGTTTCGGGCGAGCCCATGCTGCTGGTGCGCAAGAGTTTCTCCCGGGCAAGAACCGAAAGCCTTGTTGCCGACACGCGCCCATTTCCTTCCAGCAGGGAGTTGCCGGCACTGTTCAATGCTGATATAAAGCGCATCGGCTTCACGTTCGACGTCATGCCTGCGCAGTATTACCATTATTATGCCGGCTTGTTGCCGGGCCGGGAGTTTGCCGATATTTCACGCTTGAACCGCGAGATCCGCTCGGTTAAATCGCCGTGGGAACAGGAACGAGTGCGCGTAAGCGGAAGGCGGCTTGCCGGTGTCTTTGCGCAAATTCCGCAATTGCTCGCATCCGGCATGCGCGAAATAGATCTTGCCGCGGAAGTCGAACTTTGCCTTAAAAAAGCTGGCAGTGAAGGCAACGTCCGCGCGCGCGCCTTCGGACAGGAAATGATAGGACTGACCACATCAGGCTATCGTGCCGCTATGCCGGGTGGATTCGACGGACCGGTCACCGGCAAGGGGATTTCCAGCTCCGCGCCCTACGGACCTTCATGCGAAATCATTCAGGAAGGCGAGCCCGCAATGATCGATTACGCGGGCATATGGGACGGCTACCTCTCTGATATGTCGCGGATATTTGTTATCGGCGATTTAAAGCCGGAACTAAAAAAAGCCTTTTCTGTCGCGTGCGAAATCCAGAACCGGCTGGCAGATAATTTTCGTCCCGGAGCAATCTGCGAAGACCTCTATCTGGCCGCCGTCGGAATGGCTGAGAAGGCGGGGCTTGGCCATTTTTTCATGGGCTGCGACGGCGAACAGGTCAGATTTGTAGGGCACGGTCTGGGGCTTGAGCTTGATGAACTCCCGGTAATCGCCAAAGGCTTCAGGGAGCCGCTGCGGAAAGGTCAGGTCATCGCGCTGGAACCGAAGTTCATGTTTCCGGGGCAGGGAGTTGTCGGCATCGAGAACACCTGGCTCGTTACAGCCGAGGGCGGCGAAAAGCTGACGGCCCTCGCGGATGACATTGCATATGTCTGAAGGCATGCCCTTCACCCTCCACGAGCGGCTGAAAACCGATACGCATGAAGTCACGCGCCTTGCGCTCTGCCGCGTGCTGTTGATGAACGACAGCTCCGCGCCGTGGCTTGTTCTTGTCCCCGAATGCCCGGGCGTTACGGAGATCCACGAACTCAACATCCTCAATCGAACGCTTCTGATGGAAGAAATTGCCCGCGCATCTCAGGCGATACTGGAACTCTATGCGCCGGCCAAGCTGAATGTCGGCGCGCTCGGCAACATCGTTCCGCAGCTGCATATTCATGTCATCGGCCGCTATAAAACTGATCGGGCATGGCCCGGGCCCATGTGGGGCTCCGGCTCCGGAAAACCGTATGACGCGGATGAGGTCGATGCAGTCTGCTCGCGGTTCAGGGAACGCCTCAAGCCATAAGAATCATTTCCTTCAACAAAATAATCAGCTTTCATTTTTCGCGACCAGCATGTGATTGTTTTCGAGGATGCCCTTGTCTGTCGGGAGATCTCCCGCATGCCCGCTCAGGAAAACACTTTCACCTGCGGCGACATGGCGCGAATCTCTTCCAAGGCAATGCACCAGTTTTTGACCGTCATTAATAACATCAAGGAGAAGCAGATCGATTCCACTTCCGTGAACCCGTGCGGGCGTATCCGATTCCGGTTCCGGAAAATATGCAGATCGCTATGGCTTTAACTGTTGCGCCTCATCAATCAGCATCACCGGAATGCCGTCGCGGATTCCATACAACAATAAGCAGTTCTCGCAGATGAGACCATCTTCTTTTGCGGTCAGGCGGATTTCGCCCTTGCATTTCGGGCAGGCAAGAATCGCAAGCAGTTCCCTCCTGAATGCCATTTATCCTCCGATTACCTTTGCAAGGAGCTTCATGACAAGTTTTTTGCCCATGATCTCGACGACTTCAAAAATGCCGGGGCTTGCGGTGCCGCCGGTCAGCGCCACGCGGAGCGGCTGCGCGACCGCGCCGAGTTTTATCCCTTTTGCGACAGCCAGTTCATTCACAAGCGGCTCGATCACCGTGGCTGAAAACTCTGTCGCATGTTCAAGCACGGTGCGCACATCCGCAAGCACCTGAATGCTCTCAGGCTTCAGATGCTTTCCCCGGGCTTTCTGGTCAATAGCAATTTCATCTGCAATGTAGCATTTCATCTGGGATGCCATTTCAAGGAGCGTCTTGCTCCGTTCCCGGAGAGAATAGGCTGCCTTGCCGAGCCACTGCATATCAACCTGCGTATCTTCAGCCAAAACCCCGGCCTGTTCCAGAAACGGCAGAACCGCGTCAGCAAGGGCTTCAGGAGTGCTGTTCATAATATACTGGCTGTTCAGCCAGAGCAACTTTTCCGGATTGAATACTGCCGCCGATTCACCGATACTTTCGAGCGAGAAGTGCTGAATCAGCTCCTGTCGGGTAAAAATCTCCTGGTCTCCGAATGACCAGCCGAGCCGGACAAGATAGTTCACCAGTGCGTCAGGCAGATATCCCATGTCACGATAGGCTGTGACCGATGTTGCCCCGTGGCGCTTGCTCAGGCGGGCCTTATCCGAGCCGAGAATCATCGGCAGGTGAGCAAACTGCGGGACATCCCATCCAAACGCTTGATAAATATGTATTTGCTTCGGCGTGTTGTTTACATGATCATCGCCTCGTATAACATGTGTTATCTTCATGTCGATATCGTCAACCACGACAACAAAATTGTAGGTCGGCGTCCCGTCCGAGCGGAGAATGACCATATCGTCCAGCACGCTGTTTTCAAACGCTATAGCGCCTTTAATCATGTCCTGCACGACGGTCTGGCCCCCGCGCGGAACTCTGAATCGAACCGCGGCAGGTTCCGCGGGCTTCAGCCGCAGCTCGCGACACCGGCCGTCATACATCGGGGATTTCCCTTCGGCAAGCGACTGCTGCCGGCGTTCCTCGAGTTCTTCCGGCAGACAGGTGCAGTAGTATGCCTTGTCTTCTTGAATCAGGCGTTCGGCATAACCTCGGTAGATATCGAACCGGTCGGTTTGGCGGTATGGACCTTCCTCCCAGTCGAGGTTCAGCCAGGTCATTCCATCCATGATTGCCTGAATATATTCGTCGGTGGAGCGGGAGCGGTCGGTATCCTCAATGCGGAGAATAAAAACTCCGTTATTCCGCCGCGCAAAGAGCCAGTTGAACAGTGCGGTGCGCGCTCCGCCGATATGGAGATATCCGGTCGGGCTCGGCGCAAAACGGACACGAACAGACGTAGTCACAACAGAACCTCCTGAAAAACAAAGGATTGAATGAGTTTTTGATGATACCGCATGACGGAACGTTCCTTCAACTTTACAATCATGGCAGGGCTGACTTCCCATCAGGACAGTTGCCTTTTTTCCCAATCGGGTGCTACCTTTTTCTTGGTATGCCAACAAGAGCCTGCTCCCCATGCCGGGCTTTTGTGGCACCAGACTGGCTGATTTCTGCTGTTGAAAGGATATACGGTGCTTGAGCAGTTTCTTGCGAAAACAGAATTCAGTTCCTATGAGGATTTTCTTGAAAACTTCGCTGTCCGTGTGCCGGAGGAGTTCAATTTTACTTTCGACGTAGTTGATGCCATTGCGGCCCGGGAGCCGGATCGCCTCGCTCTCGTCTGGTGCAACGACGCGGGAGCGGATGCTGCGTTTACCTTTGGCCAGCTCAGCGAGCGCACCAGCAGGGCTGCCGGTGTGCTTTCAGCTCTTGGCATCCGGAAGGGGGATCCTGTCATGCTGATTCTCAAGAGGCGGTATGAATTCTGGTTTGTCCTGCTTGCTTTGCACAGGATTGGCGCCATCGCCATTCCGGCAACGCATCTGCTGAGCGCTCATGATATTATTTACCGCAATACTGCGGCGGATATAAAAATGATTGTTTCAATTGCGGATGACGCCATTACCGGGCAGATTGACGCCGCGCATTCCGCATCCCCCTCGCTCTTGCTGAAGGCGCTGGTCGGCGGGAATCGTGAAGGATGGATCGACTTTAATGCCGAAATGTCGCAAGCTTCCGGCCGGTTTGACCGCCCTGCGGGTGACGCGGCGCCGCGCAACAACGACCCCATGCTCATCTATTTTACGTCAGGAACAACCGGGATGCCAAAAATGGTGCTACACAATTTCATCTATCCTCTCGGGCATATCCTCACCGCCAAGTACTGGCAAAATGTGCAGGATGGCGGGCTGCATCTCACGGTGGCGGACACCGGCTGGGCGAAGGCCATGTGGGGGAAAATATACGGCCAGTGGATTGCCGGCGCGGCCGTGTTTTCGTATGACTATGACAAATTTAGCCCAAGGAAGCTGCTTGGCGTCATGAAAAAATACGGTGTCACGTCATTCTGCGCTCCACCAACAATTTACCGTGTTCTTGTGAAGGAGAATGTTACTGACTACCGGCTTGACCGCCTGCAGTATTGTGTGGTCGCCGGAGAACCGCTGAATCCTGAGGTATACGCCCGCTTTCTGGAACAGACCGGCATCAGACTGATGGAAGGGTACGGCCAGACTGAGCTGACGGTCACCATTGCAACATGGCCATGGATCAAGCCGAGGCCGGGCTCGATGGGGAAGCCTTCCCCATGGTATGATATCGACCTTCTCGACGGCGAAGGGAAATCATGCAAAGCGGGCAGGGAAGGACAGATCGTCATCCGGACCGCATTGCGGAAACCGATCGGCATGTTCGTCGGCTACTACCGTGAGCCTGAGCGGACTGAGCAGGTCTGGCACGACGGCATCTACTATACCGGCGATATGGCGTGGAGAGATAAGGAC
Source organism: Nitrospirota bacterium (assembly GCA_037442225.1). Taxonomy (GTDB): domain Bacteria; phylum Nitrospirota; class Thermodesulfovibrionia; order Thermodesulfovibrionales; family Dissulfurispiraceae; genus JAAYUK01. Next base: position 3,051 of record JBBIQQ010000073.1, on the reverse strand, counting down.
GGCTATTACTGGTTTGTCGGCCGTGCGGATGATCTCATAAAGAGCGCCGGCTACCGCATTGGTCCGTTTGAGGTTGAAAGCGCGCTTCTGGAGCATCCGGCTGTTCTGGAGTGCGCGGTCACCGGAGTGCCTGACGCCGCGCGAGGCCAGGCCGTGAAGGCAAGCGTTGTTCTGACTGACCAGTATGCCGCCAGTGACGCATTGGCCAAAGAGCTTCAGGATCACGTCAGAAAGGCAACCGCTTCCTATAAATATCCGCGTTATATTGAATTCGTCAAGGAGCTCCCCAAAACAATCAGCGGAAAAATACGGCGGGTCGAAATCCGGGAGCGGGACATGCGATAATTTTTGCGTTTGCTTATTTGGTTTGATTGTGATAATGTATACAGAGAGTTGCAGAAGTGTTTGTTCGCGAAACGCCACAAAGACTTTTTAGCTTGGTGGCGTTTTTTATTTCTGACGACTTATTTTGCAGCAGGAGGCAGTACAATGGCTTTAGGAAAAGTGAAGTGGTTCAATGAGTCGAAAGGGTTCGGTTTTATCACCGGAGAGAATGGTGATGACCTTTTCGTTCATTACTCGTCCATTCAGGGCAGTGGCTTCAAGTCCCTCGTAGAGGGCGACAGCGTGAGCTATGATGTTGAGAAGGGTCCGAAGGGCGCAAAGGCGATCAACGTCGTAAAGCAGTAACACCACTGAAGTAAAAACTCAAAGGCCTCCCGCTTTCGCGGGAGGCCTTTTTTATTGGGCACGGATTTGTCAAAAGCAAAGAGGCGGCCCGATTGCCGGTCCGCCCTTACTTCTCACTTGCCTCGCTATTACCACTTCAGCTGTTTTTTCATAAGCTTTTCATACATTTTGAGCGGCAAGAAGCACTGGGTGTGAATCTCGTCGCTGTAATAGGTGGTTTCGATCGCATATTCCCGCCGCATTTCGCGGGGACTCAGTTTTTTGGAACCGACCGAGAAGGTCCACCAATTGCCGGCATAGGTCGCAATCGGAGCAGTGAAGAGATCGACCACCGGGAATATCTTTTTCATTTCTTCCTGCACCTCGATAACCATTTCCTTGTGGAAGTGCAGCGACTCGGACAGACTCACAAACAAGCCGTCTTCGTTAAGGCAGTCCTTGCAGGTCTTGAAGAACTCCACGGTAAACAGGCTCTTCGCAAAGCCAATGATGTCGGTTGAGTCGACAAGAATTGCGTCAATGTCGCCCTTGCGCGATTTCACGAACTCGGCTCCGTCCATGCACCGGATTTCGACACGAGGGTCGTCAACTCCGCAGGCAACGCCGGGAAAGAACTTGCGCGACACGTTGATGACCTCTTCATCGATCTCGATAAAATATATCTTTTCAACAGACTTGTGCTTAAGGACTTCGCGTACAATGCCGCCGTCGCCGCCGCCGATGACGACAATCTGTCTCGGGTTCGGATGGGCATGCAAGACGACATGCGCCAACATTTCGTGATAAAAGAGTTCATCGCGCTCGGTGATCTGGACAACGCCGTCAAGAATCAGCATCTTGCCGAAATGCGGATTCTCGATAACCATAATTTCCTGAAACTTGCTGGTGCTCTGATGCAGAATGTTGCTCACTTCGTAAACATACTGGATCGGGGAATACGGGTCTTTCTCGAAAAATTTGATCATCATGTCCCTCCTTAATTCTTCAGATGTCAGGAGTCAGAATCCAGAATGAACAGAGAAGAGTCTCCTGCTGCCTCAATTCATTTGCCGCCTGAATTCTGAGTTCTGCATTCTGACCTCTTATATCAATATCGCCTTCGGAATCGAAAAACCGTTGAACTCAGAGGCATATGAGAGCGTATAGGCGCCCGCCGACGGTATCAGGATGCGATTGCCGACTTCCGGCTCCGGGATCTCCACATCTTTGTCGATAACATCCATACTGTCACAACTGGGACCGCAGACCGTCCAGGCCTTCACTTCTCCGCGGCTGCCGACGATATAATTGTATTTGATGCCTCCGACACTTTCCATCAGTCCGTTAAACACGCCCACGTCGATATAGAGCCAGTTCTCATCACCACGCTTTGCCTTGCCAATGACCGTACCGACAAAAACTCCGGAATCGCCGACAACTGAGCGGCCCGGTTCAATAAATATTTCGACATCCTCAACATAGCGCCGGCGCAACGCCTTGTCAATCTTCTTTTCTATCGCCTCAATTTCGAAAACATTCTTCGTATAGCGGATCGGGTAGCCGCCGCCGATATTCAGCATTGACAGCGTAATGCCCTGGGACTCCGCCATCTCCCACAGTTCGCGCGACTTATCGACCGCTGACTGCCAGTTGTACGGATTGTTGCACTGTGAGCCGACGTGGAATGTAATGCCAACCGGCTGCAATCCCTTGTCGCGGGCATACGTCAGTAGTTGCGCCGCATCTTCAATCTCGACGCCGAACTTCTTGCTGAGCGGCCACTCGCTGCCTTCGTTCGGCACAACCAGACGAACATACACATTTGCCCCCGGAGAATAGCGGGCCATCTTGTCCACCTCTGCCGTGGAGTCATAGGCAAAATAGCCGACGCCGTACGCAACCGCCTCTTCCATAAACCGGAACGTCTTAACAGGATTGCTCGTGATGATCCTATCGGGAGCAACGCCGATTTCGGCGAGGATGCGGAGTTCTCCCTCCGAAGCAATCTCAAAGCCAAGCCCCATTTCGGCCAGAAAGCGACAGACCTCAATGTCAGGGTTCGCCTTGACGGCATAAAAAATCTTCGAGTTGCGGATCGTCTTGCCAATCTGGCCGACTTTCCCGCGGATAATGTCTTTGTCCATAAGAAGATACGGCGGCGGCTCATCACTCATCGCAATATAGTCGAGCACCTTGATCCATGTAGATTTCTTTATGCCTTGCGGAATATTCTCCATGCCAGACTCCTCAAAAATAATAGAGGGCTATTATAGCGCACTCCAGATGAATTATACAGCGGCGGCATCAAAGAGAAAATACCCCAGATACTCCACATTTCCTTTCTGGCCAAGGATGGGAGATTCGATAATGCCGACAGTCTGA
>JBBIQQ010000072.1:1035-11569 GCA_037442225.1 Nitrospirota bacterium | reverse complement strand
GCGGTAGCCGCCTTTTTCAGCCATAGAAGGGCTCCATGAGATTGTCACAATTTTTTTTCCGATCGGGGCACCTTCAAGGTCCGTGACAATAACGCCATTCTGGTGCAGAACAGCCATCTCGCCGTTTTCCAGAAAAATGACCTGACGGGAATGGCTGAGGAACGCCGGGACATCGGAGGCAAGAAAATACTCGCCCTCTCCGAGTCCGATAACAAGTGGGCTTTCCTTGCGGACCGCCACAATCTTGCCCGGCTCCTTATCGCTCATGACGGCGCAGGCATACGCACCTTTCACGCCCTGAATTGCGGCTCGAACAGCATCCTCAAGCGGAACGTCCTTGGCGTGCCGATGTACGAGATGAGCAAGGACTTCCGTGTCGGTTTCCGAGCTGAATACATAGCCTTCCTGCTCCAGCTGTGCTTTCAGTTCGACGTAATTTTCAATAATGCCGTTGTGCACAAGCACGATCGTGTCGGATCGGTGCGGGTGGGCATTCTCATCGGACGGCTTTCCGTGGGTTGCCCATCTGGTATGGCCGATGGCAGCGCCGCTGGTAACGGCAAGGGAGCTCACAAGCTGATCCAGCTGGTTGATTTTCCCTTTGCAGCGTTTCACCGAGATGCCCTGTTCAGAAAAATAGGCGATGCCTGCCGAGTCGTAGCCGCGGTATTCAAGCCGCTTGAGACCGTCCATGACGATAGGGATAGCATTTTTGGTGCCGATATAGCCGATTATTCCGCACATGGCATGTTGTTCACGAGCAGGCGGGGAGCCTAGCGTTCGCGAGAATCTCCTTTTGGGGCGTTTTTTTTCATCGGGGGCTTTTTCTTCCGTTTAGCCCAGCCTTCGATAGTGACCTGCCGGGCGCGGCAAATACCGAGCGCGCCGGGCGGGACATTCTTGGTAATGGTAGAGCCTGCTCCAACATAGGCGTCTTTTCCCACCGTGACCGGAGCGACTAGTTGTGAATCGCTGCCGATAAATGCTCCATCTTCAATAGTGGTTTTGAACTTATGAACACCGTCATAGTTGCAGGTAATGGTTCCAGCTCCGATGTTCACTCCGGAACCAATTTCGGCGTCGCCAATATAGCTCAGATGAGAAGCCTTTGTTTCAGCTCCGATGATAGCCTTCTTTATTTCAACGAAGTTGCCGACCTTTGCCTTTGGCCCTATCGACGTTTCCGGCCTGATATGTGCGAACGGGCCGACCGACGCATCTCGCTGGACTACAGAATCTTCAAGCACGGAGCAGTCTTTTATCGTCACATTATTCTCGATCGTGCAATTGCTGATACGCGAATTCGGGTAGATCGTGCAGTGCGCGCCGATCTTCGTTTTGCCTTCGATGTGAACATTCGGATACAGCACGGTATCGGCTCCAATGCAAGCTGCCGGATCAATGAATGTCGAATCGCGGTCGACAATGGTGACGCCGCTGAACATCCAGCGGTCAGCTATGGACCGGCGCAGTATCAGTCCGGCGTCATGCAGGTCGCGCCTGCTGTTGATCCCCCCGTATTCATCAGGTCCGCCGAGAATGTGGCCGCCGACACGCAATCCTTTTCTCACTGCTATGCCAACGAGGTCGGTCAGATAATACTCTCCTTTTCCCGGATTGCGTTGAATTTCTTTCAGCAGACTAAGCACTGCCGGTTGCATCGCATACACGCCGGTGTTTACTTCACGGATATTTCTCTGTTCATCGGTTGCATCCCGGTGTTCAATAATGCCGACAATTTTGCCGTGGTCCCGCAAAATGCGGCCATACTCATGCGGCGGTTCGACAAGAAATGATATCAGCGAAAGAGATTCTCTGCGAGATGAATGCAGCATCACGAAGCGCTTCAGTGAATCAGAGGTTAGAAGGGGCGTGTCGCCGTTGACCACAAGCACAGTTCCCTGGAATCCGGCAAGGCTGCGAAGAGCTGCCTTTACCGCGTCTCCGGTGCCTTTCATCTCTTTTTGCACCGCGAAGGTTAAGTTCCTCCCGGCAAGTGCGTCGCGAACAGGAGCGCCCTGCGGGTTGACGACAACCACTGTTTTCTCCGGATTTGCAGATGCTACTGCATCAAGGACATGAGAGATGAGCGGCTTGCCGAGCAGGGGGTGGAGGACTTTCGGCACTGAGGACTTCATGCGCGTGCCGAGACCCGCAGCGAGTACAATAACAGCAAGTTTCACGTTAGTGGCTCCTTTTCTCTACTGAAGGTGAGCGTAAATATGCAACAATTCCCGCGGTGCTCTTCTTGTCGTGCTTGCCCTGCTGGCGTGCGGCACCGGGGATAACTATTCCTGCTCCGGAATGTCAAAATTTGCATAGACGTTCTGCACGTCGTCGTTGTCCTCAAGAGCATCCATCAACCGCAACATCTGATCAGCGGCAGATCCTTCAAGCACTATGTATGACTTTGGAAGCATGGTGACTTCGGCCACGGCAATCGGGATTTTATTCTTTCCAATGGATTCCCTGACGACAGCGAGCCGATCCGTCGCCGTGACGATTTCAAAGCCGCTTTCCTTTGGATCGTTTTTCATGTCTTCGGCTCCGGCATCAAGCGCTATGGTCATGAGCGTGTCTTCATCTGTTGCCGAACGTTCAACAAGGATATAGCCTTTTTTCTCGAACATCCATCCGACGCAGCCGGATTCTCCAAGGTTTCCTCCATTTTTTGAAAGAATGAAGCGGATTTCGGATACCGTTCGTATCCTGTTGTCGGTGAGCGTTTCGATTAATACGGCTGCTCCGCCCGGACCATATCCTTCGTACAGAATCTCTTCGTACATGGTTCCTGGCAGCTCTCCCGTCCCCTTCATGACCGCCCGCTTGATGTTTTCAGCGGGCATGTTCACTTCCTTGGCTTTTTCCATGGCGGTTCTCAGGCGTGGATTTCCGTCTGCGTCGCCGCCGCCCAATCTAGCCGCTATGGTCAGTTCCTTGACGATTTTGGTAAATAGTTTGCCGCGTTTTGCGTCGGTGTGAGCTTTTTTATGTTTGATTTGAGCCCATTTGGAATGCCCAGCCATCCGGAATCCCCCATTGAAAGTGAAGTCTTTAATTTATATTCGCATTCGGGCGTTTTTCTCATGCGGCTGCGCGTAGCCGAGGACTTTTCCCTTAAAATATTCCTTATATGTTACCCGGATAGGGCTTTATCTGTCAAATAGTTAGGGGTTTTCCCCGGCTTTGTGAACAGTGCAAACAGGATTTTTTGGGAGGAATGTTTGCAATGGCAAAGGAGTCAGAAAAATCGGAGATGATGTGGTTTTTAGACGTCCGCTTCACTGAGGGCGCTGCCGCATATACAGGGGCGCTCAGAAGGCAGGGCGAGCAGAACTGCCCGGAGCAGTCGCTGAAGCCGAACGGAAGCCTCCTTCATTGCTGCGATTACCTCTGTTGCAGTAAGCTGTTTGCTTTTCAGTCCCGCCGCAGGGTTTGTAACAATGCAAATGCCGGCATAGCAGCTCTCGGCTTCCCGGGCCAAGGCAGCTTCCGGCATGGCAGTCATGCCGACGATGTGAGCTCCAATAGCCTTGTAATACTGAATCTCGGCAGCCGACTCGAGTCTCGGGCCGTTTGTGCATATATATGTTGCGCCATCGACTGCGGGTTCATCCAAAGAGACCGCCTGTGCAAGCACTACGGTTCTAAAGTGTGAACAGTAGGGTTGGGAAAAATCGATATGAGCAACGCGCCCCTCGTCAAAAAAAGTGCCCGCCCGGGCCCCCTGCGTCATGTCGATAATCTGATTCGGGACGATAATCGTTCCTGGATTCCAGCTCTCATGGATGCCGCCCACCGCTCCAATTGATAATATTCGAGCAACCCCAAACTGCCGGAAAGCGGAAATGTTCGCGCGGTAGTTGATTTTATGCGGAGGTATTGTATGTTTGCTGCCGTGCCGCGGGAGAAAAAAAATCTCGCGGTCATCCAGTTGGCATCGCGCTATGGGAGCAGACGGTCTGCCATACGGCGTATCCACGATGAGTTCCTCATGAACAATCAGTCCATCCAGCTGATAAACTCCGCTGCCGCCGATAAGTCCGATTTTCATGAGGCTATTTTAGGAGATGCCGTCTGTTTTCCGCAACAGCGGCACCGGAAGTCAGTTATGGTATCATGAAGCATTTATGATGGGAGGGGAGATGATCGACAACGAACTTTTGGCGCAGGTGCTCCGTGCAACGCTTTCAGCCGGCGGTGAGTATGCGGATATTTTTATCGAGCGCCGCTTCAGCACGGCAATTGTGCTTGAGGACGACAGGATTGAGCGGGTTCTTTCCGGTACCGACTCCGGTATCGGGATTCGCCTTATAATAGGAAAGACAACCGCCTTCGCGTTCAGTAACGATTTTTCGCGTGAAGCTCTGTTCACCATTGCCGGAACATTGAGAACTGCTGCGTGCGAGATGGCGGGTGGCAGTCATCAAATAACCCTGAATTTCAAAAAGCTCTCTCCTGCGTGGTCTTCGCCGATTCTGCGGCATCCGGACGCTGTTGGCCTTGCCGAGAAGGTAGCGCTTGTTCAGCGCGGAAACGCGGTGGCTCGTCACTATGACTCTGCGGTGAGGCAGGTGACGGTTGTGTATCGTGACGCGGTGCAGTCGGTGAAGGTGGTGACGTCTGACGGCTGTATTGCAGAAGATGAGCGTGTCTATACGACCGCGATGGTACAGGTCGTAGCGCAGGACGGTTTGACGATACAGACAGGCTATGAACCGGTGGGAGGCCTTATTGGGTATGAGATTTTCGAAAATTCCCCGATTGAGGATGTGGGAAGAAAGTCGGCACAACGTGCGGTCAGTATGCTGAGAGCGCGGCGTGTACCGGGAGGGCGCATGCCGGTTATCATCTCGGCTGAGGCGGGCGGCACGATGATTCACGAAGCAATAGGGCATGGTCTCGAAGCCGATCTCGCACAACAAGGGCTGTCAGTTTACTCCGGCAAGCTCGGCCAGCAGATTGCGTCCCCCGTTATCACTGTGGTTGATGATGCGACACTCCCGGCAAAGCGAGGATCATTTGCATTTGATGATGAGGCAACGCCGGCCGGCCGAACGGTGCTGGTTGAAAATGGCATTCTGCGCCGGTATATGTATGATCGCCATACGGCGTCGATTGACGGTACGATATCGACCGGCAACGGCAGGCGGGAGTCATATGAACACAAGCCGATTCCGCGGATGACCAACACGTTCATCGCCCCGGGAGACAGTGACCCCGGAGAAATTATACGATCAGTGGCAAAAGGTCTGCTGGTGACAAAAATGGGTGGCGGGCAGGTGAACACGATTACCGGTGACTTTGTTTTTGAAGTTAGGGAGGGGTTCCTGCTGGAAAATGGCATGATCGGTGAGTTGGTGCGGGGTGCTACTCTGATCGGAAACGGTCCGGAGGTGCTGAAATCAATTGATATGGTTGGCTCTGACCTCGGGTTCTCGATCGGAACCTGCGGAAAGGACGCACAGGGGGTCCCAGTCTCCGATGCAATGCCGACGCTGCGAATTCCGGAGCTAGTGGTTGGCGGTGAGGTGACAGGCTAGCGCTGTGTGTTTTTTTTGCAACACTTTCTCAGTAAGCAGGAGTTCAAGTTGTTGATATTGCAGTAAATTGCTTCTGGCATTCCTCTTGCTAATTCTATAGTTCTGCATATGAGACTCCAGCGGACTATAAGAAATGAAGTGGTATTTTCCGGCGTCGGCGTTCATAGCGGACGACACGCGACAGTGCGTCTTCTTTCTGCTGTTCCTGACAGCGGCATTGTGTTTCATCGGGTTGACAAGAACGCGACGATACGGGCCTGCCTGAGTGCGGTTACGGAGAGATCGTTCTGTACGACGCTCGGTAACGAGCATCTCCGCATTCGGACGGTCGAACATATGCTCGCCGCGGCATCGGGACTTGGGGTGGATAATCTCAGGGTCGAACTTGACGGCCCCGAGGTGCCCATTCTGGACGGTAGCGCTCTCAGTATCGTTTCCGCGCTGCTTGATGCCGGCATTGTCCGTCAGGACAAAATTATGCCGCATCTGCGCATCCTTCAGCCGATCAGTTATGAAGACGCGCATGCGCGCGTTGTTGCGTTACCCTACGAAGGGCGGCGCATGACCTATCGTATTGATTTCAACAACAGCTCGCTTGGACGTCAGGAGTTGCGCCTTGAATTGAGTGAGCGAACGTTTATGGAAGAAATTGCCCCGGCGCGCACCTTCGGCTTTCTGAAGGATGTGGAAACGCTCAAGGCAAACGGTCTTGCCCGGGGCGGCTCACTGGCTAACGCGATTGTTATCGGCGATGACGGCATTCTGAATCCCACGGGACTGCGATATCGCGATGAATTTGTGCGTCACAAGATGCTCGATGCCGTGGGAGACCTTTCACTTCTCGGAATGCCGATTCTTGGACATATCATCCTCGAAAAAGCCGGACACCGGGCAAATGCCAATTTCCTGCAGCGCCTGCTGAACTTGCCGGAAGCATACGCTGTGGTTGGCGGAGCTGACCGGTTTCCTGTTCACATGCTGCACTGAAGTAAAAAAAAGCGGGAATACCCAAATTGTTCCGATTTCAGAAGCTTTGTCCAATAGTTTGATGCCCGCTGGCAAAGCCTTTTGGGTATTCCCGAAAAACACGTTTTTGAAACTTATTTCTTCTTCGCTGCTGCCTTTTTTGCCGGAGCTTTCGCTGCTGCCTTTTTTGCCGGAGCTTTTTTCGTTGCTGCCATCTGTAGTCACCCCCTTTCATCCTCCCAAAAAGCAGAGCCTTCTGAGAGTGAGATAATCCTGAAGTCTAACTCTTACGCCCGTCCGAGCAGAGGTATCCGCTTATTGGCCAGCAAGCGCCTGAACGTAGCATCCGTACGCTTTCTGGCGCGATAATCCGCTTCATCATATACCGTGCAGTTGATGGTTTTCTGAAATTTCAGTTCAATGTCCTGGAGTCCTATCAACAAGGCCGGGGGAGATGATCCGACGACGACAATATCTATCGTTGGCACGTCCTCTTCGCCTTCCGCATAAGGACCGTAGATAAAAGCGATTTTGATGTCATTGGCGCGAAGGAGGCTTTTGAGCGCACCGGGGAGGCCGAGAGATTTTGCGATGAGCTCTTTCAGTTCTGAGTAGAGAGCGGAGGTCTTGTCAGCCTGGAAATACTTCAGATTGGCAACCCGTTCACTGAAGACGATCCCCATCTCTTCCAGCTTGTCGAGTTCCCGTTTTACACCGGAGGGATTTTTACGGAGAATCTTAGCCATCTCCCTGACGTAGAATCTTTCGTCAGGACTGTTGAGCAGCAAGGAGAGGACGTCTGCTCGGATGGATGATGAGAAAAGGCTTTTCAGCATCGCTGTCTCCAATTTGAAAATAATCTACATGATAAAATACAAATTGTCAACAAAAAAATCAATTTTTTGAACGATTGTTTATCTTTCCAGAACATTCATCATCGGTAAACGATTGTATCAATTTTGTATTCATTCCCTAATGTCTTGTCAGGCAAAGCTTTCAGCGATTCAAGCCAGGTGATGTCCTGACGGCCTGTTTTCTAAAAAGCAACAAGAGAATTAAAAACAAGAACAACTGTTGCAAAAATAGAATTGTTTGCGGAATGACGGATGAAGCAAATTGAGGGGCTGCTTAGCGAATCAGGGCAAGAATAGACGCTGCAGGGATGACCCCTTCACGGACAATGACCGGGTCGACAGCGGTTAGGTCTACGATGGTCGAGGGAAGCGATGCCGGGCTTTCACCGCCATCAATGACAAGGTCTATGTCATCTCCAAAATAGGCGACAACCATGCGCGCTGAACTCGCGGCGGGCAACCCTGAGACGTTCGCGCTCGTCGAGGTTATTGGATATCCTGCCGCCGATGCGAGGTCCAGTGCAAATGAGGGTCCCGGTATGCGCACTGCTATTTCTTTCTCATGGACAATGCCTTCAGTAAGGCCGGGCCGGGCCGGAACAATAATCGTCAACGGTCCCGGCCAGAAACGCTCCATCAGGATATCCGCACGATGATCCCTCATCTCGGTCAGCAATCCGAGATGTGTCCGGCTGCCGATGATAAGCGGCAGGGCTTTGTCTGCTGGACGACGTTTCATCGCATAAATCCGGCTGATGGCATCGACATCGTCATACCGCGCCCCCAACCCATACAGAGTTTCTGTGGGATACGCGACGACGCGCCCTGCATTCAGGAGCTTAATTGCTGCAGAGAGCGATCGCTTGTCAGAAGCAGCCAGCATCATCGCTTTATTATACCCGAAAAGCGTGGCGGGCATCTGCTGTCACCGTCTGTGCGTTCAGCGCATCCCGTCCGTATAATACCGGGATGGACATCGGGCTTGTCCTTATAAAATTCGGCATCTCCATTCTGGTTGTTCTCGCTCTCACTGCGGTAGCGGAGCGCGTCAGTCCACGGGTAGCCGGTATAATTTCCGGCTACCCAGCTGGCATAGCGATAAATCTCTTTTTTTTTGGATATGAAATCGGCCCCGCGTTTGCGGCAGAGAGCGCACTCTATACGGCGGTTGGGTTGCTGGCTACGCAGTCATTTGTCTATTTTTATTATCTTGCTTCATCACGGCTGCCCCGATGCGGCATTCTGTCAGCCTCACTGGTTGCTTTCTCGGGATATCTGGCAGTTGTGTGGCTGGTCCGGCAGTGTCCGGTCAACTGGTCGACCGCGTTTATTCTCCCGGTTAGTTCGCTCTTTCTCTTCCGCTATTTCTTCCGCCATATTGAAAACAGCATCATTACGGACACTGTTCGACTGACCCTGCGGGTTCTTTTTCTGAGGGCTTTGGTTTCAGCCGGCATTATTATTCTGGTGACGTCACTTGCGCATGTTGTCGGTCCGGCATACGCAGGACTTTTTGCCGCTTTCCCGTCGACCCTTTTCCCTCTCATGCTCATCATGCACAGAACCTATGATATCCGGCACGTCCATACCATTATCAAAAACCTTCCGCTCGGTCTCGGCAGTCTTATCGTATATGCGCTGCTCGTTGCGCTCACATATGGTTCGTTTGGCATTTCCCTGGGGACCATTTTTTCTTTCGCGGCCGCGACCGCTTACCTGCTCGCATATGTCGTTATTTTCAGGCTAATCGGAAAGTTGCGCGATTCTGTTTCCCGAGAATGACTGTTTTTGGGATAGAGAAGAAGGCTGTGATTTCTGACGCAGTCTGCCAGGGCGATGAAAGCGGAAGCTTTGCTGGTTGACATTTCACGAAATTTATCAATAGATTAAACAATGAAGCGTTTAGCACACCTCAGCATGCATGCCAGTCAGAAAGCCGCGTTTTCATATCTGTATCGCGCTCTGATGTGTCTTCTCATGACGGTGGGGTTATTGGGTGCCTGTTACGACAACAATCTTAATGATTCCTGCGATCCTCCTGTTGTCGCGTTTCTATCGGAGCCCGGCACACTGTCAGGTCTGTTTGCGGAATCTTTGGCCGGCTTTCCTGTCACAACCCTGCCTGTCCACGCGCCATATTTGTCAGAACTTCCCTCTCGAGCTCCTCCCGTTATCCCTTCGTCTCCTTCGATGCATTCTTTTTAAGTGACTCAAGAGGTTCCGCCGATCAGTGCCGGCAGAATTATTTTCAGCAGAGGGAGAAGAACATGTTTGGATTAGGAATGCCTGAAATTATCGTTATTTTTGTTATCGCCATCGTAGCGTTCGGGCCAAGCAGGCTTCCATCACTCGGCAAAAGCCTTGGGGAAGCGATTACCGGATTTAAAAAAGCACTCCATAAAGAGCCGCCACCGGAATCCGATGGTGAGGAAAAGAAATGACCATTCCGAGATAAAGAAAAAGCCTCAAGGAGATAAATCCCTGAGGCGCTTTTTGCTCTGGCGGGGCGGACGGGACTCGAACCCGCGACCTCCTGCGTGACAGGCAGGCGTTCTAACCGACTGAACTACCGCCCCAGAGCGGGATGCTGCGTGTGTTGCATGCTAAGAAAATGGTAGGCGGTACAGGGATCGAACCTGTGACATCAGCCTTGTAAGGGCTGCGCTCTCCCAGCTGAGCTAACCGCCCGCGAAGAGATGTTTATTAAACAATAGTTATGAGGCTTTTGTCAAACATGGCAGCTTTTTGTTACTATTCAGCTTATGCGAACACAATGGATTCTGAGCGTAGCGATCATTTTTGCGGCTCTGAGCATCGGCTCTTCCGTGTGTAGCGCGCAGACTTTTTCGTATGATAGACAGACGTCGGTTGTCGGCGCGGCAAAAGTTTTTGCAACGCGTATCGCGAGCAAGAATGACTCTCTGATCGAACTGGCCCGCCAGAACAGTCTCGGCTATAACGAAATCATGCTGGCGAATCCCGACCTTGACCCCTTTGTTCCTGGCGAGGGGGCGGAGATTCGGCTTCCCAGTGCATGGGTTCTGCCTGATGTTCCTCAGGATGGTATGGTTATCAATCTTTCGGAAATGAGGTTGTATTTTTTTCATGTATCAAAGCAGGGCACTGCCTCCAAGGTGAGCACCTTTCCGATTGGCATAGGGGATGAGGGAC
>JBBIQQ010000072.1:0-994 GCA_037442225.1 Nitrospirota bacterium | reverse complement strand
CGCCCGTGATGCCGCGCACCTTGAGCGCGCGCTGGAAGAACGTCCGGAACTGCCGGCTGTCGTTCCTCCAGGGCCGGATAATCCGCTTGGCACGCATGCGCTTCGCCTCTCTCTCCGTTCCTACCTGATTCACGGAACGAACAGGCCGTATGCAATCGGGAGAAGGGCGACGCATGGTTGCATACGTGTGTATCCGGAAGAAATACCGACGTTATTTGAACTGGTTCCGGTTGGATCGAAGGTTAGCATCGTGAAGCAGCCCATTAAGGTTGGGGTGCGGAACAAGCGTGTTTTCGTAGAAATCCATGAAGACACCGATGTGAAAATATCGAGTTATTTTGAGGAAACCATCTTGTTGTTGAAAAAGAGGGGGCTGATGAAGAATATCAGCACCAAAAAACTGCATCAGGCCGTTCGTCAGAAGGATGGCATCCCTGCCGATATTTCTGTTGACGAACAAAAAGAGGGTCCAAAAGCTCCGGTTGCGCCGGATTTCTGGACCCTCTGAAGTGCGTACGAATTACTTCTTCTGGCCAAGCTGGAAAGCTTTTGCTGCTTTATCAGCTGCTGCCTCTGCACGAGCTGCCGCTGCTTCAGCTCTCTTTGCTGCTGAATCAGCCTTCTCACAGCAATCCAGAGCGATCTTCTTTGCTTCGGCTGCGGTTGCATTTGCTGCTGCAACTTTGCCGTCAAGCTCGACAGTCTTCCCCTCCAGCTTGCTGATTCTGTCCGCAAGCGGGTCGATCTGCTGCTTCACATAGTCCTTCGTGGCGCAGCCGAACGAAAACACGAAAAGCGCTGCAACGACCAAGAGAATTAATTTCTTCATCATAATTAGATTCACCTCCCTTCGTTGTTTATGACTGATATCTCACAAAAAAGATACAATAAAAAAAATAAAAAAGCAAGCAACGCCGAGCAGAATGTCAAGGCAAATTGTTTGAAACAGCCCCCAATTGAACCGGACAGGAATCTAACCTAAATAAGTTGAGCA
>JBBIQQ010000071.1:0-11755 GCA_037442225.1 Nitrospirota bacterium | reverse complement strand
GAAACTGGAGATTGCACGATCGCTCGTACACCACTTGACTGGACGTGACCAAAAAGCTCTCACGGCAAGCATAGTATTGAATCAAACAATGAACGCTTTGCAAAATAGTGCTACAATAAAAGAGTATTTTTGATTGAAGGAGCATCAAGTTACTCCATGAATGAACAGAGCGAAATACCAGAACATCCCGCAGTGCCGGTCCAGTCGGAATCTGACGCTCCAGAGTCGATGCCGCGCCGACGGACTCGCCGTCCCCTGCCAAAAAAAACGTCTTCTGACGCGCTGACTGATGCGCCGACCCCTTTTCCAAAAGAAGAACCAGCATCGGGAGAACACGAAGCGGCAGAACGGGCGATGGACAAGCCGCGGCGTCGCAGGCCGCGCAAACCTCCACCCGGCCACACAGACGATGGAAGCCCTTTAGCATCGCCGCGTCCGGAAGCCTTACCGTTTGTCGAGATGGTAGTTTCATCAGCAGACATACAGCTCGGGACGGCCCAAGATGAACGAACTGAAACCCCTGCGGCTTCGCCTGAACCAGGCACTGGACGGCGCAGGCGCAAGCGCAGGCGCCGCAGAAAGAGCAAAAAACCGCAGACTGGAGATGCAGCTCTTGTTCAGGCTGAAGAAGAGGGGCAGCGCAATGAAGGCACGTCAGTAACGACGGATACCACGGAGACAGATGCTCCTCCGCTTGATGAGCAGCCAGTCGACCCCGATAAATCGCGGAAGCGCCGGAGAAGGCGCAAGGGGAAAAAAACGCCCGGCTCCGATATGACAGACTCTGCAGAAAATGTTGAAGCTGATACTGAGCCGATGTTGGTCCGGGACGCGACGAAACGAATATTGATAAACGCTCGCTTTGCCGAAGAGCAGCGTGTGGCCATTGTCGAAGGCTCGCGTCTGACCGATTTTTACGCGGAAAGCTCTGCGCGAATGAGCCTGAAGGGAAATATTTTCAAGGGAACCGTCGAAGGTCTCGCGCCAAGCCTGCAGGCAGCCTTTGTCGATTTTGGAAGAAAAAAACGCGGATTTCTGCAGTTCCGCGAAGTCATGCCTGAGTTTCGCCGAGGAGAAAACATCCTTGAGGAGGGACAGGAAATTCTCGTTCAGGTCGAGCAGGACGAGCGCGATGCGAAAGGGGCGAGCCTTACAACGTTTATTTCGTTGCCCGGCCGATATATCGTGATGCTTCCCGGCCAGCAAAAGGTCGGCATCTCGCGCAAGATCGAGGATCGCGAGGATCGCGACCGCCTCAAGGAAACTTTCAATTCTCTCAAGCTTCCGAAAGGCATGGGCTTTATTCTCCGGACAGCCAGCGGGGATTCGCTCGATGTGGAGCTTGACCGGGATCTGAAGTACCTGACCAAGCTCTGGAGCCGCATCAGCGCTGATGCAAAAAAAGGCAAGGCTCCGAAACTTGTGTATCAGGAGCACAGCGTCACCATGCGGGCGCTTCGCGACTATCTCACTTCCGATACATCAGAGATTCTGATAGACGATGCGGAAACATTCAGGGAGACGAAATCATTTCTGCAGAAAACGATGCCGTGGCGAACCGTCAATATAACGCACTATCAGGGAAAAGAACCTCTCTTCAGCGTCCATGGAGTTGAGAAACAGATAGAGGACCTTGCGAACAGCCGCGTAAAGCTGCCCTCCGGCGGCACTATCGTTTTCGGCAAGACAGAGGCGCTCACCGCGATTGATGTGAACTCGGCAAAGAGCCACAAAGAAGACAATATTGAGGAGACAGCACTATCGACCAATCTTGAAGCAGCCGGAGAGATCGCCCGGCAACTCCGTCTGCGCGATATTGGCGGCCTCGTTGTTATTGATTTTATTGACATGAGATCGAGCAGGAGCCGCTCCTTCGTTGAATCCCGCCTTAAGGAGTCACTGATCGCCGACAAGGCAAGCATTGAACTCCTTCCCATCTCGCGGTTCGGCCTTCTGGAAATGACGCGCGAACGCCTTCGTCCTGCGTATGCTGCAGCCATCTCCCGCAGTTGCCCGCTCTGCAGCGGGCACGGAACCATTCCCTCTGACGAGCACGTGGTGCTGAGCGCACTGCGCGAACTCCACATGCTTGCTGAGAGCAATCCCGGATCAACTCTTCGGTGTCACCTTTCAGTCGAAAGCGCGAACCTGATGTCAAACACACGGCGGCAGGAACTGACTGTGCTTGAGCAGAGGCATCAGGTCACAATTCAGATGATTGCCGACAAGACCAAACATCAGGGCCAATACTCAGTTGAGGTAAAAAGGCACAAATAAGCGCAATGCTTTGGGGTGCCCTAAAAAAAGAGGCCGGCCGGGAAATCCCGGCCGGCCTTTGTTCTGCTGCGAAAACTATCTGTTGTACTTGATCAAAAGCGGGGCGATCAGCAGAGCCACAATGTTGATAACCTTAATCATCGGGTTAATTGCCGGTCCGGCGGTATCCTTGTAAGGATCGCCGACAGTGTCTCCGGTAACTGCTGCCTTGTGACCGTCACTGCCCTTTTTGTGCACGACGCCCTTTTCGTCAGTGACGCCGTCTTCAAAGATCTTCTTGCCGTTATCCCACGCGCCGCCGCCGCTGGTCATGGCGATGGCCTGGAAGAGGCCGGTCAAGATCGATCCGATAAGCATGCCGCCCAGAGCTTCCCTTCCCAGAATAAAGCCGACAAGGATCGGTGCAATAACCGGAATGAGAGCGGGCCACATCATCTCCTTGATAGCCGACTGGGTAACAATGTCAACGCACTTGCCATACTCTGGCTTCCCCGTGCCTTCCATGATACCCTTGATTTCGCGGAACTGTCTGCGGACCTCGTCGACGACGCCGCCAGCCGCGCGGCCGACTGCAAGCATGAGCAAGCCGCCGAAATAGTAAGGAATAAGTCCGCCTAGGAAAAGTCCCGCGATAATCATCGGGTCAGAAAGTTCGAACTTGATGGTCCCACCCGGGAACGATCGTGAATATTCAGCAAAGAGAACAAGGGCTGCAAGACCGGCAGAACCAATGGCATATCCCTTGGTAACAGCCTTGGTCGTATTGCCGACTGCATCAAGCGGATCGGTAACTGCGCGGACGCTTTCGTCAAGCCCTGCCATTTCCGCAATTCCGCCCGCGTTGTCGGTAATCGGCCCGTAGGAGTCAATGGCAACGACAATGCCGGTCATCGAAAGCATCGATACTGCTGAAAGCGCGATGGCGAAAAGACCGCCGCCCGGGTTGCCGGCAAATCCGCCGCCGAGGGAATACGAACCGAGAATAGCGCCAACGATCGTGAGCGCCGGCAGTGCGGTCGCTTCCATGCTCATGGCAAGACCCGCAATGACGTTCGTGCCGTGGCCGGTCAGGCTGGCCTTGGCGATAATCTTAACAGGTCTGTATTCCTTGCCGGTATAGTACTCGGTAATCCAGACGATGAGTCCGGTCAGAACGAGACCGATGACCGCGCAGAGAAAAATGCTCATAACAGATATGGACTGCTCATTTGCTGGCAGAAGACTAAAGAACCAGCTTGTGGCAAAATAAAATGCGATGGCTGCAAGGATACCAGCAACTGCTAATCCTTTGTAAAGCGCTCCCATGATGTACTGGCTGCCGCCCATTTTTACGAAATAGGTTCCGATAATGGAGGCGATGATCGATATGCCGCCAATCAGAAGCGGATATTCAACCCAGAGGCTGCCGGAGCCAAATACGGACTTGGCAAGCAGCATCGCAGCAACAATGGTAACGGTATAGGTTTCATAGAGGTCAGCCGCCATGCCAGCGCAGTCACCAACGTTGTCGCCGACGTTGTCAGCAATAACTGCAGGGTTGCGCGGGTCGTCTTCCGGAATGCCTGCTTCGACTTTGCCGACGAGGTCAGCGCCGACGTCGGCAGCCTTGGTGTAAATGCCGCCGGCGATACGGGCAAAGACCGACATAAGTGAGCAGCCGAAGCCGAGCCCGATGAGTGCGTGGAACGCTGTTTCGATATCGGTTGAAGCTTTGGCAAGCATGTAAAACAGCACGATACCGAGCAGACCCAGTCCGACGACCATAACGCCAGTGACCGAACCGCCCTTAAATGCAACTGAAAGCGCTTCCTGAAGGCCTTTCTTGGCAGCTTCAGTCGTTCTTACATTTGACATAACGGTGACAACCATGCCGAAATAGCCTGCCGCCGCTGAGCCTATCGTACCAATTAAGAATCCGATCGCGGTCCAGAGACCGAGCCCTGCCGCAATAATAACAGTCAACACAACCGCAACAATCGCAACGGTCTTGTACTCCCTTGCAAGAAACGCCTCTGCGCCTTCCTTGATCGCCTCTGAAATTTCGATCATTTTAGGAGATCCGGTCGGCAGGCTTGAAACCCATGCTTTGGTTACGAATGAATAGATAATTCCAAGCATACCGCAAGCCAGAGCAAAAATGAGTATTGGTGTCATCCCTTTTTTTTCCTCCTTTTGTATTATTGCTGATTACCCGCTACATTGAAACCACATCCTGTTTCCCTGCTGACCTCACCTCCCTAAAAACTGTCTGTTTGCTCCCTGCAGTTCCTTTGCAAAAAAGCGCTGGTCTTAACTCCGCTTGCTGTACTTCGCAAAGACCAATGCCGTTGTTCGATAGACCATATGCGCCATCTTGGAGTATGGCGCATAGGCGAACAGCACGAAAACAAAAACCAGATGCGCAAAATACATCGGATACCCGAGTACGGCAATATTCGCAAGCCGCAGTATCTGCGCCAGCATGCCGGTCAGTCCGACGCCAAACACAACGACAATAAAGAACCAGTCAAAGTAGCTGCCGACACCGGCTTTCTCCTGATTCTTCATGCGGTTCATGATGATCATCGTGATGCCGATGAGCATCGCAACGCCACTGATATTGCCAATCCATTTGATGATATTGGTCTGCGGATACGGACCGCTGTAGTTGAAAACATAAATATAGGAAGCTGCCATCGCCGTCGTGATTGAAAGGCCGATAAAGGAATAAAAGAGAATCTTGTGCGCAGTCGAACGATCTTTGGCAACTCCGCACTTCTCAAAGATGGAATGCGTAAGGATTTCCCTGATTGTTTCAAAGAGCGGCGCAATAACGCCTTTTTTCAGTGGAGTCGGATAGTTGGCCGACATTGCCGCCCAGTAGCCCTTCACTCCCTTATAGAACATGAATGTCGCAAAAAGCGCGAGCGGTACAAACACGGTATCGATATACAGCGTCGGCGGGAACATCAGTGAATACGACATGAGCTGACCGTTCGGAATCCGGGGGATTCCATTGGTGAGGTGTCCCTGAATGAAGAGTTCAAACAGGAAGATAATTGTCGGTATCGCGAAGAGCATGATCGCAAACTTCGAGTCATTCACCATTTTGCCAAGACACGACGGTTTCGAGTACTCCTGAATCGTCATTTTACGAACAGCTCCCAGCACTTCACCAGGCTTCGCGCCGCGCGGGCAGTAGGCAGTACAGTCGCTGCACTGGTGGCAGAGCCACACGTCCGGACTTGCAAGCAGCTTGTCCTTCAATCCCCACTGGGCATACAACATCTCTTTCCTCGGAAACGGCTGCCGGTCCGGAGTAACATCGCAGACCACCGTGCAAGTCGAGCACTGGTAACACTTCTTCAGCGACTCGCCGCCCGCAGCGATAATCTCTTTTGTAAACTCAAGGTCAGGCTTCAAGATCTGATCTGACATTTATAGCCTCCTACATGCCCTTGAACGGATTCGGGCCGATCTCTTTTATCTTTTCTACAAACTCATTAATCATCTGCGCAATCTTGCCGTACTCATCAATGGCAACTTCAACCAGCTTTACACGGTCGGCCTCTAATTGCAGACGATCAAGGGTCTCCTGGACCTTGCCGAGGCGGTAGTTTGCGAGTTCGCTGCCTTTGGCAAAATGGCACTGATAATTCTCGCCGAATTTACAGCCCATAAGCAGCATGCCGTCAACGCCGCGGGAGAATGAGTCGGCGAGCCAGACGAGGTTCATCGAGCCAAGACAACGAAGCGTAACAAAGCGGGCTGCAGGGTCAAGCTTCATCTTCTGGAGCGCCGCGGTATCGATTGCCGGATAGGCGTCGTTTTCGCAGCAGACCACAATGATTCTGGGTTCGTCCTCATCATCAGGAACCGAGAACGACTTCATCATCGAACCGATCATGTCGACATGATAGTCTTTGAACGAGACAATACGTTCAGGACACGCTCCCATGCAGGTTGCGCAACGGCGGCAGCGGCCGGGCTTGAAGAACGGCGTGCCTTTTTCGTCCTCGTCTATCGCGCCGAACGGACATTCTTCCGTACACCGCTTGCACGACGTGCAACGGGTCATCATCGGATCCGGGAACGTAAGGTCCCACGCTCGCGGATGAACCGACATGCCGACCGCAACATGCTCGGCAGACTGAATCGCCTTCAGCGCCGCACCGGTCGCGTCGTCCTGAGCTTCAGTCATGTTCATCGGCTGGCGAACCGCACCGGCGGCAAAGACGCCTGTTCTCCGGGTTTCGTACTGAAAACAGATAAAGTTTGAATCCGCAAAACCATTGAAAAGCTCAAGGTCCGGCAACCCCGGGCCCTGGCGGTACTGTAGATTAAGAACCGGATCATCTGCCGTTGCCGGTACCATTCCGGTTGCAAGAACAACAAGATCTGCTTCAAGCTTCACCGAAGACCCAAGCAGAGAGTCTTTCATCTCGACATACAAATTACCGTCCGGCCCTTCAGTGACACCGCTCACTTCCGCCTTTGTCAGCATGACGCCAGGATCGTTCTGCGCTTCCTTATAGTAATACTCCGTGCGGCCCGGTGTGCGCATATCCTTATAGAGAATCATCGCAATCGCATCAGGATCCTGCCTCACATATTTGGCCTGCTTCAGCGAAGCAGCACAGCACATTGCGGAACAGTACGGCAGGTGATTGGCGTCACGCTGGCCGGCACACTGGATAAATGCAACCTTCTTTGCCGGCTTGCCGTCTGACGGCCGCGCAATCGAACCCTTTTTCGCGATCTCTTCCAGTTCAATCTGCGTTACAACATCCTTCAGCTTGCCGTAGCCGAGATGCCCGAGTTTTTTAGCGTCATACGGTTTCCACCCGGCCGCGAGAATGATCGCGCCAATTTTGACCGTTTCTTCCGTTCCGTTGCTCGTTATGGTCACATCGAATGCACCGGGCTGACCTTCTATCTTCTCAACCTTTGCGGATTTGAAAACCTTGATATTCGGGTTGCTTTCGACAGACTTAATGGTTGGTTCCAGATCGACATCGACGATGAGCGGCTCTCTGAATGGAAGCACGGTAGGTATCTTCTTATGGAGTTTGCCGACAAAACCGCCGAGCACAGCCTCCTTCTCGACCAGCACTACCTGATATCCAGATTTTGCTGACTGCAGTGCGGCCTGCATACCGGCCACGCCGCCGCCAATAATAAGGATATCCTTGACGGTCTCCATCAGATACGGTTCAGGCATATCGCCCTTCTGCGCCTTAATGATTCCCATCTGAATATAGTCTTCCGCTGCAAGCTGTGCGTCAGACTTCTCCTGCGTCCAGACGGCAAGCTCGCGAACCGGAACACGCTCGACAATGCAGCCGGGGAAATCGAACTCTTCATATTTCACGCGGCCGGAGCACGCGGCAATCACCAGTGTATTGACACCCTCAGACTGAATGTCAGCCTTGATCATCTCAAGCCCTTCAGTCCCGCAGAGGGCGTCATGGCTCTTCACGACCGGAACCTTCATTTTGTTCTTGCTGACGGTTTCGATCTTTTCGAATTTTACCGACTCACCGATTGAGCATCCTTTGCATATATAGAGTGCAAGTTTCTTTTGCATCGATTATTACCTCCCCTTCCCTGCAAGAATCGCCTTGAGCGCCGCGCTCGTGGCATCCTGCGCCGATTTTGAAACATCCATCGGATTCCTGCTGCAGCCGGCGGGGAAAATTCCCGCGTCAGGAGCGGCAAAGCCTTCGACATAATTCACGCCCGGAAGCGCCTTTGTCGCACCAGCCGGCTCCATGCCGGTCGCAAGGACGACCATGTCGAACACCTTCTCAACCTTGTCGCCGGTCACCATGTCTTCAGCGGTTACTGCAACGTCTCCGTTTTTCTTCTTTTCGATCTTTGCGACCTTGCCTTTTATGAAGGTCACTTTAGAGTCAGCCTGTATCTGATTGAGAAATTTTTCATACCGGCCCGGCGTACGCATGTCAATGTAGAATATGGAGACTTCCGCATCGGGAGTCTGCTCCCTGATGTACAAGGTCTGTTTCAGAGAGGCCATGCAGCAAATGAAGGAACAGAAAGCGAGATGGTTTTCATCCCTGCTCCCGGCGCACTGCACAAAAGCGACCTTCTGTACCGGCTTGCCGTCAGAGGGACGGTTAATCGCGCCGCCGGTCGGACCGTTCACCGAAGCTATCCGCTCCATCTGCATATTTGAAATAACATTCGGCACATTGCCGGAACCAAGCGTTTCAATACGGTCTGCATTGTAAGGATTCCAGCCGGTAGCCACTACGACACTGTCAACATTCAGAATCAGCGTCTCGGCCTTCATATCAAGATCAATCGCATCATATTTGCAGGCCTCCTTACAGACAGTCCCGCAATCTTTTTTACAGGCTTTTGCATCAATTACATACTGCTGAGGAAACGCCTGATTGAAGGGCAGGTATGCAGCCTTCGTTTTGTCCATGCCGAAATTGAAATCATTGGAACGCGTTGCGGGACATGCTTCGGCACAGGCATCACATGCGACACATTTGTCATTCACAAACCGCGGATTCAATTGGACCGTCACATCATAATTACCTGGTCCGCCGGCAATTGCAGTCACCTCTGCCATCGTATAAAACGTGACATTTGGATTCGTCTTGATGCGCCGGAAGTTGATTTCGAGACCGCAGACCGGCGGGCACATCTTCGGGAAGTACTTGTTCAACTGAGCAACCCTGCCCCCTAGGTAGGGGTTCTTCTCGACGATGATAACCTCAGCCCCCGATTCGGCCGCATCGACTGCGGTCGTCAGGCCACTGAAGCCGCCGCCGATTACCAGGATGCGGCTGGGCTTGTCACTGGTTTGCATGCTGTTCCTCCTCCATCACGTTGTGTTCTGACACGAATATGCACAGCGGGAGTCGCTCGGTCGGGCGCTTCCTGCTGTGCCCATTCGACAAGAAGAACGGGAGAGGGGCTGAGCCCCTCTCCCATAAGGTGACAATTACGCAAACAGCTCCACGTACGGAACTTTTTTGAAGCTCCATTTGTCGGTTGCTGCATCGTAGGTCGAATTGACAAAGCACTTCCAGTCCTTATCGTTGATGGCGAGGAAGTCGCCGCGATAATAGTAGCCTGGATAGCGGGTCTCTTCGCGGAACAGAATGTGGCGGGCATGCGCCTCAACGGACAGGATGCGGTGATAATTCTCCCAGCAGCGGAGCAGCTCATGAAGGTTTGCCGCCGCCATTTTATTGGCGTCTTCCTTGAGCATGTCGAGCAGCTTGAGACCTTCATCCAGCATGGTCTTTGAGGTCATGTACCATGTCGCGCAACCGCCAAAGTACTCGTCGGCAATCTTCTGCATGCGCGCCTGGAGCATCTTCGGACGGATGTAGTACGGGTTGGTAAGCGTGTCGGTCGAGTAGGTTTTATACTTCTCATAGACCTCAAACGGCAGGTAGAGCTCTGCGCTAATCTCGTCAGCGGTCTCCTTGATGGTTGGCTTGAAGTTCGGCTCATCAAGAATGAGCTGGAGAGCTGCCTTTGCTGCAAGCCGGCCTTCAGCGTGGGAACCGGAGGAGAACTTGTGGCCTGATGCGCCGACAACGTCGCCGGCCATGAAGAGTCCCTTCACAGTCGACATTCTATTATATCCCCAGCTCCACTCAGCAGGAGTGCCCGGAATATTGCCAGGTCCGCTGACCCAGAAGCCTGCGCAACCAGCGTGCGAGCCAAGAAGATACGGCTCGGTCGGCATGATTTCGGACGGGGTCTTGTCCGGTTCGATGTTTTTGCTCGCCCAGAGACCCGCCTGGCCAATCGCCATGTCGAGGAAGTCTTCCCATGCCTCAGCTTCGAGGTGCTTGATCTTCTTCTGTGCATCCTTCTCGCCGAACTTCTCAATGAAGGACTTGTTGATAGCTTCCATTGCATGATGCGTGTTCATCCAGATCGGGCCTTTGCCGGCTTTCATATCCAGCATCATCATATGGTTGCGGATACAGGTGCCCATCTTCTCTGCATATGGGCTGTAAAGCTTCTTCGTAGATTCAAAATTCTCGCCGAGGCAATAGTCTTCGCCGGCTGCGTTGCGGGCCTGCGCCTTGAAGAAGAGAAACCATGCGCCGACCGGGCCATAACCGTCCTTGAAGCGGGCCGGGACGAAGCGGTTTTCCATCATGGTCAACTCAGCGCCGACCTGCAGGCCGAGTGCGTAACCGGAACCGGAGTTCCAGACCGGGGACCATGCGCGGCCCTGGCCTTCAGCAATCGACCGGGGGCGGAAGCAGTTAACCGCGCCGCCGGCTGCGTTGATGATAGCCTTGCCCTTGAAGATGTAAATTTTGTTCTCACGGACGCTGAATCCGGCGACTGCCGCTATTCTGTTCGGCTCTTTGGCGTCCTTGTATGCCTTTACGCAGAATACGCGCTCATACAGATTCTGCGCCATGCCGGTTGCGAGTCTGTTGTACTCGAGAGCTGCCTTTGCGGCTTCGCCTACGATAACCTTGTAAGACTCACCGTTGATCATGATCTGCCACTTGCCTGAACGGACCGGCGTGCCGCCGTCCTTCAGGAGCGCCTTGCCTTCATCGCGCGCCTGGAAGCCGTCGAGCGAGAAGCCGTCGTCACCTTTTTTCCAGATCGGGAGTCCCCACTCTTCAAAGAGATGAACGGAGTTATCGACATGGGCGCCGAGGTCGGCAACCAAATCTTCACGGATAATGCCCATCAGGTCGCCGCGGACGTATTTCACATAATCGGCAACTTTATTTTCGCCAACATAGGTATTGATTGCGGAAAGACCCATGGCGACGGCGCCGCTTCTGTCAGCAGCTGCCTTGTCAACCATAACGACCTTCAGACCCTTCGGCGTTGCATAGCGGGCCGCTTCATACGCGGAGCCACAGCAGGCCATACCGCCGCCGATCAAAAGCAGATCTGCCTCAACCTCGACGACTTCCGGCTTCTGGCAAAATGAAAATGTACAGGTTTCTTTTTCCATTTTTTATGGTCCTCCCTTCCTTATTCAGCTTTCGCCGGGCCGTTGAAGAAACCCGACTTCTTGAGGTCGTCAAAATTCGGCTCCGGCAATCCTGCATAGATGCTGTCAGCTGTCCATGCGCCTTCAGCGGTCAGGCGGATCGGGAACTTGTAGCGCTTCAGGAGGCCATTGCGGAACTTGACGGTCCACATAATGGAATCTGAACCACGCATTGGGATAACGTTGCCGCCGAGCGGTGCGAAATCCTGATATGCCCTAACTTCAATTGCCTGCTGCGGGCAAATCTTTACACAATTGTAACATTCCCAGCACTGCTCCGGCTCCTGATTCCATGCTTTCATCAGGTCTCTGTCGAGAGCCATAAGGTCGTTCGGACAAATATACTGACAAGCAGTCTTGTCCTGGGCCTTGCAACCGTCACACTTTTCGGTGATGACAAAACTTGGCATACTGCGAACCTCCTTCATGAGTGTAGTTTGTATTGGTGCTGCGCAAAAAGTCTTTCTCAAAAACGATGGT
>JBBIQQ010000070.1:0-11756 GCA_037442225.1 Nitrospirota bacterium | reverse complement strand
AGGATTCCACCCCGACGATCGCGCTTACCTCCCCTATTTTATAAAACAATTTTTCAGGAAAAAATCGAAGGGGCTCTGATGATGCACGCGTATTTTGCATCAGCAATACCCTGAAACTATTGGACCTTTTCGACCGCTGCCTTCAGATGATCACTTGCCTTGAAGGTGACAACTCTGCGAGGCGTAATCTCGACCTCCTGCTTTGTCTTAGGATTTCGGCCGATCCGGGCTCCTTTTTTCCGGACATTGAATGTCCCGAACCCGGACACCTTGATGGATTCACCTTCTATAAGCGTATGCTTAATCGTATCGAAGACCGCCTCAACAATATTCTGGCAGTCATTCTTTGGAAGTCCTACTTTTTCGAAAACAAGATTGACGATATCGGCTTTTGTCATGATGCGTCACCTCGCAAAAGTTCAGAGAATACTTCCCTACCTGAAAAAACGGTTCCGGTTCCGAATACCGAGCACCATTTTATCTCACCCCCTCGCGGTATTGTCAAGTTTTCTTTAAAAAACATCTGTTTTGTTTGACTCCCCGAATGTCTTTCTGGTAACTTGTATGATACCTTTTTGCTCAAAATTATCTTAATTACTTTAAGGACCGGAGAGCATGAAAAAAACAGCTAAACAGGCATCCGAAAAACAACAGAGAGACAAGAAAATTCAGGATATACGCAAGAAGCTTGTCCTGCAGAAAGAAGATCTTATCGCCGGAGCCGGCATAACGATGACGGCTCTGCCGAGCGAAAGCTCGACAGAGCTTGGTGACCAGGCTTCAGCTGAAATTGACCGGAACTTTACACTTCGACTGCGGGATCGCGAACGAAAGCTCCTGAAAAAAATTGAAGAAACTATCGATATGATAGACAACGGTGAATACGGCATCTGCCAAGGATGCGCTTGCGAAATAACCATCAAACGGCTGGAGGCGAGACCAGTCACCACCATGTGCATCGACTGCAAGATAGAGCAGGAAGAAGAAGAAAAGCTTCGCGAACGCTAATCAATCCCGGAGCGACTGTTTCAGGTCGCTCCGTTCCTTCAGGAACTCTCCCATCAGATTGCAGCAGAACGCAGTTGCAAAAATCGCCATGCCCGGAAAGAAAACCGTCCATGTCGCAGAAAGAATTTACGCCCGGTTTGCACTGACCATAGAGCCACAACCGTTGACCTGCCCCAAATCATTGTACCATGCATAGAGTCGTAGTTAACGGCATTGAAACTGGCATCTTAGCCACTGGAGCCGGCGGCCTGTAGCCCGGTGCACTGTGGGGTCGGATGTGATTGCACTCTCTGCGCCAATTTTCAATAACCACCCTTGCTTCCATCAAAGCCGTGAAGATTTCCCCATCCAGCAGATTGTCTCTCAGCTTGCCGTTGAATGACTCAATATAACCGTTTGACCAAGGGCTGCCAGGTTCGATAAACAAGGTCTTTACGCTCAACTCCCGAAGCCATTTGCGCACTGCCTTTGCGGTAAACTCGGCGCCATTATCCGATCGAATATGTTCGGGAATCCCTCTCGTGATAAAGAGATTGGACAGTTCATCAAGAACGTCCTCTGCCTTGATGCTGCGCGCCACCCTAATACTCAAACATTCTCTGGTGTATTCATCAATGATGTTCAGCATCCTCAGTGGCCGACCGTCTTCGGTACGATCTGCTACAAAGTCATAGCTCCAGACATGATTTTTTATGCTGTGCCCTGAGTTGCACGCAGAAGACTTATTGAGCCAGAGCCGTTTCTTCTTCGGCTGCTTCTGGGGGGCACGTCAGTAAACATAGCCGTCAAGACGCTGGACAGGACTGCACGCGCATACTATTATGAGGACGAGCAACGTCAGGAGAAGGGGCATTATTTTTCTTGCGGTGAAGCATAATCGAAATTCCTGAAAATCTCTACTATCGACACAAAAAGCGCGATGACGAGTGGTCCGAGGATCAGGCCGATCAGACCGAATAGTTTTATTCCGCCGAGAACACTGAACAGAATGACCAACAGCGGCATTTTGACGCGGTTGCCGATGATCAACGGCTTCAATACATTATCTATCAGGCTGATGCCGAATGCTCCGATGATGAGCAGGGCTACCGCTTTATAGGTTGCGCCTGTCGCAAACAGATAGAGCACAGCAGGACCCCAGACCCCGGCTGCTCCTACTATCGGGATAAATGATGCTATAGCAGTGGCAAAGCCCCAGAGAACCGGCACCCTGAATTCGAGGACTGCAAAGGCGACCCCCGCGAGTACGCCCTGAATGATGCCGACGATAACGCCTCCATAAATAGTCGAGACTACAATGTCATGAATCTGGTCGGCAAGCCGCTGTTTCTCTTCCTCATTGAACGGCATGTAATCCTTGCCCTTTCTGAGCAGACGTGGACCATCAATGAGCATGAAAAAAATAGCAAAGACCATCAGCAGAAAGTTGATGAAAAAGGAGATGATATCGCCGAAACCGCTTGTCACTTTTTCAAGCACGATATCCCGCACATGTCCGAGGTTTTCGAGAACTGCCTTTTCGAACTGTGCTTGCGGAATTCCGAAAATCTTGATGACCTTGCTGTATAACCATTTTACATAAGGGTGGTGTGCAAGACGTTCATTCAGCTGAATCGACGTCGAAAGATCCCGCATCTCATCCATGAACGTAAATCCGACATACGAAAACGGTCCGAGGAGCAATGCGAATATTATCAGGACTGTGATGAGCGAAGCGACTGACTTATACTTCACATACCGGAGAAGAAACGCAAACAGCGGATAGAACAGAATGGATAGAACAATTGCCCAGCCAATTGACAGCAGGAACGGCTTCAGCACCTGGAACGTCATGAACCCCAGTAGAATCACCAGAGCAATCATGACAAAGAGATAGAATTTACGGGATCCCATAGTTCCTAATTCAGGTGCAAAAAATCAGAAATTAGATGCAGGCGTTTATACAGCACCTGAATCCGGCTTCTGACAATGTGAACATTGCCTCCTAATTTCTTTATCCCCCCCTGCAAAAAGCAACCCGCCGCGACGCAGTTACAAATGTCCGGAACAGCTCTTCAGTAAGTTTATCATGAATCATCCGTTCCGGATGCCACTGCACGCCGACACAAAACGGGTGCGTCCGCAGCAGAATCCCCTCAGGAATGCCATCCGTCGCCGCCGCAAATACCGCAAGTCCATCGCCCAACTTGCAAATGGCCTGATGATGCGTAGAGTTAACCCTGGGTTGCGTGTCTTCATATGATGAATCATCGCTGAACGGGGCTGTGATCTCAATGGAATGAGTGCCTTCATGGTGGTTTATTTCAGCCAGACGTCCCGGAGCATATTGCGAGGGGATGTCCTGATACAATGTTCCGCCAAAATATATATTCAATACCTGCATGCCGTAGCATATGCCGAGCACCGGCTTTTGCCAGTCCATCATCATGCGCAGCAGTGAAAGCTCGTATTCGGTGCGCCGACGAGGCACAAGCTTCAAAAGAGACGGCAAAACCGCAATCTCTTCCCCATATAGTTCAGGCTCAATGTCGCCGCCGCCAGAAATGAGCAATCCGTCAATAATGCCTCCGTGTTCCTGAACTGATCGGCCGACCGGCAGAATGAAGGGAGTTCCCCCCGCCTTTTCAACAGCCGCCACGTAGTCCTCGTACAGACGATACCGTCCATCTTCAATGCTGGGCGTAATGCCGATAACCGGCTTCATCGCAATGCCATCCCTCCCAGCACACCGGTAAGCACGCCGTCTTTCAGGGCAATCTTCCCGTTCACGATAACATGCGCTATCCCTTTCGGCTGCTGAAACGGACTGCTGAAATCAGCCGTATCGGTAATTGCGTCGAAATCGAACGCAACGATATCTGCAAAATAACCGCTGCGAATCGTACCGCGCTTTTCGAGGCCGAACGTGTAAGCGGGAACCGATGTCATGCGGCGGATCGCGTTTTGAATCGGAATGATATTCTGATCGCGCACATAACGGGCGATTACACGCGGGAAGCTGCCAAAGCCTCGCGGATGCGGTATCCCTTTTGCAGTCATGCCCGAGAATGAACGGGCCGCACTGTCCGAACCGATCATGAGATAGGGGAGCTGCAGGAAACGCTGAAGATTCTCTTCACTCATGGAAAAAAATATCGCTCCGGTTCTGACGTCCTCATCAATAAGCACATCCAGCAGGGCTTCAGCCGGCGACTTTCCCAAGCGTTCGGCGACAGCAGAAAACCTTTTTCCTTCCATCCATGCATTATGACGATGCATGACCGATGAAATCTGGATATTATCCCATACCCGCGGCGGATTCAGTTCCAGTTCCAAAAGTATCCGCTTCCGTGTCTCGACGCTTTGAAGTCGCGCTATTTCTTCCGCAGGTCCGCCTTCAAAAACCCATTTCGGCAGCACCGTATTGAGATCGGTGCCTGACGCTACATACGGATATCGGTCCGCGGTAATCAGCATCCCTGTCTTGAATGCCGCCTTAATCTGCGCAAGAACATCGTCGATTTTGTGCCAGTTTTCCTCTCCCGCCGTCTTGAGATGAGAAATGTGAACGGACGCGCCGGATCTTTTTCCGATAGCAAGCGCTTCATCAATCGACTCAAGGAGGCGTTCACCTTCGCTCCGCATATGGGTGGCATAGACTGCCAGCCGCTTCTTCGTGGTCAAAACCGCAGCACGGGCCAGCTCTGCAATCTCGCCGGCTGAAGCGTACATCCCGGGAGGATAAATAAGGCCGGTCGATATGCCTCGGGCTCCCGAGCGCACCGCGTCGGCAACCATGTCCTGCATGATCGCAAGTTCGTCGTTCGTGGCGGGGCGATCTACATACCCAACGACTGATCCGCGAATGTTCCCGTGGCCGCACAGGGTAGCGAAGTTCAGGGCAATGCCGCGCTGCTCCAGCAATTGGAAATACTCATGAAAATTGCGCCAGCGTTCGGTAATGCCGTATTCGTCTATATCGGCTTCCCGGCGTTCGAGGCACTCACCGTAAAGGGGTGCGGCAGACAGGCCGCAATTTCCGTTGATTTCGGTGGTCACGCCCTGAGCAATCTTACCCTCGGCTCTGCCGTCCGCAAGGAGAGTAAACTCTGAATGGGCATGCGTATCAATAAAGCCGGGAGTTATCATAAGTCCTTTTGCGTCAATCACCTGCTTTGCAGGAAATTGCTGCGGCCCAACATAGGAAATAATATCCCCGGTAATGCCGACATGAACCTCTTTCGGGGTTAGTCCGCTGCCGTCGATAACCAGTCCATTTGCTATGACAAGATCGAACATGAAATGCTCCGCTGTGAAAGCGCGATGATTGCCGAGGAACGGGTGATAGCCGCTCGGAAGGCTAGCGCTGCTTTCCTTTTACGAACTTTGCCGGTTGTGGTTTTGCTGACAACATCGAGGCATATTTCTCTTTCGCCCCGCTTGCGACCTTCTGCGCCGGAGCGGAAAGGAAGTATGAATGAATTCCTCTTGCTATGGACGACGCAATACGATGCCGGTAAGAATCCTTTGCGAGAAGCTTCTCTTCCTCAGGATTGCTGATAAACGAAACCTCAACCAGTGCCGATGGCATTTTAGCACCTACCAGCACATAAAACAAAGCCTGCTTCACTCCGAGATTGTTCACCTGCGGATAGGTCAGCATGACATCTGAAATCATCGAGTTCTGGATATATCCGGCAAGCTTGACCGACTCGTCCCGCTTACTTTCCCGCTCAAGCGAGGCGAGCATTGCGGCAACATCGTTCTGCACCTGACGCATTTTCTTGACCGTTATCGCGTTCTCGCGCGCCGCAACCCGGATCGACTCCTCATCGTTGGTCCAGTTCAGAAGATAGGTTTCAATACCGCGCGCCTTGCGGTTCGTGCTTGCGTTGACATGAATCGAAACGAAGAGATCCGCTTTGACACGGTTTGCGATGACGGCACGTTCATCAAGCGGAATGAATACATCCTTTTCCCGGGTAAGTATAATGTCATAGGCCGGATACTGCTTCAGCAGGATAGTCTTAACCTGCAGGGCGATGTCAAGGACAACATCTTTTTCATAGAGTCCGCTCTTGCCGACCGCGCCGGGATCATGTCCGCCATGTCCCGCGTCGATCACAACTCTCCGGCGGATATCCGCCGTTTCATGGCGTGGCTGAGGTTTTACCTCCGGGCCTGTTTCAACCTTCGGCTCGGGTCTTTGCTCAAATTTCCCCTTCTGCCCAAAATCAATGACAAGGCGGGTCGGGTCATCAAGCGTCATCACGCGATAGTCGTAGTCCTGCGCCTCAAGGTCGAACACAATCCGAACAGTATCTGCGCTGAATTGACCGAGGCGCACCGAGCGCACAATACGGTCGCCGACTGGCACATTTTTTGGTGCCGCTGAACTCAGCCTGGCGCCCTTCAGATCAAAAAAGAGACGTTCAGGATTCGAAAGCTGCCCTTTCGAATATGGCGCGGTGCCGCTGAGGTCAATGACGATGCGGATGGAATTCTGTCCGGCCCACTGGCGGACGCCCTTCACTTCAACGGGTTCATTTGCCAATGACTCACATACCGTGCCCGAAACAATCGCTGAAATAATCAGGACAATACACCAGAAAAAAAGAAAGCGTCCGGCGAACCTCTGCTCTCGCATCCGGCACGCTGAACGCTTTGTGCATGCCGTCAGCTTCCTCATACAGACTGGACAGCCTTGATCTGCGGAATCTCTTTTCTGACTGTTGTTTCGACCCAGTTTTTTAGCGTAAGCTGCGACATCGGACAGGTGCCACAGGCTCCTGTCAGCTTCACGTATACAACGTCGTCTCGGATGTCATGGAGTTCAATATTGCCGCCTTCAGCTTTCAGTCCGATACGAACCTTATCAAGAACAGTTTCTACTTCTTCTTTCGTGACCATAGCAGCCTCCAACATAAGTCTTTAAGAACTTCTATGCTTGATCATAGCGCAAGAAAGGCAAATTATCAAGCATTTCCAGCATGATCACGCCTGCCGCCCCTTGCATCAACGCCATCTTGCATGTATAATCTTCAGATGAAACCTGTTGGATTTGCATTCGCGGATATTTTTCTCAGCCACAAGACACCGCCATGGCATCCTGACCGACCGGAGCGCCTCATTTCAGCAATTCAGGAACTGAAACGGGCCGGCCTTTGGGAAAAACTGATTCACATCCCTCCGCGTGAGGCAACGTGGGACGATATCGCCCGGGCTCATTCTCCGGAATATATTGAACGCGTAAAGACACTGGGGGTCGGATCGCTCGACGGTGACACACATCTTTCGGAACACTCACTGGATGCGGCGCGCCATGCTGCCGGCTCTCTTCTCGAAGCCATTGATCGCGCCAAGCTTGGTGAATTCCGCAGGGCATTCTGCGCGGTGCGTCCGCCTGGCCATCATGCTGAAACTGGCCGGGGGATGGGCTTCTGCATTTTCAATAATGTTGCTGTTGCCGCCCGCTACGCCCAGACAATCGGCTTTCGCAAAATATTCATCATCGACTTCGATGTGCATCATGGCAACGGCACACAGCAGATTTTTGAAGATGACAACTCCGTATACTTCTTCAGCTCGCATCAGGCCAATCTGTATCCCGGGTCAGGTCAGGAACATGAGCGGGGCAATAGCGCGGGTGCAGGATTTACCTATAATGTGCTCATGCAGCCCGGCTCCGGCGACCGCGACTATCTTGAGATTTACGAAGCGATACTGCCTCCCTTGATGAAACGATTCTTTCCAGATCTCGTGCTCGTATCTGCCGGCTATGACATTCACGCTGCCGATCCGCTTGCGGCTGTGCGAGTCAGCAATGAAGGAATACGGGCAATGGTCGCGAGCATTCTCCAGAGCACCTATGCTCCGGTCGTCTTCGCACTGGAAGGCGGATACGACTTGCCTTCCCTGTCTGACTCAATAAGGGTGACGATTCGGGAAATGCTGAGATAAAAACCTTTATATAGAAGCCGGCAGTCAGAAAAACGGTTTCGGCCCCACTGCAAATCAATCCGTTAACTGACTTCTGTATTCTGATTTATGGAATGCTTCCTATGGCCTTCTCCGCCTCTTCGCGATACGCGGCCACGCATGCTCTTTCCACGGCCTGCAGTTGGGCAAAAGCCTTGCGGAAATCGTCACGACACGCTGTAAAGACCCCATGTCCGTAAACAATTACACCCCTGTCATCAAGAAGCGCTTCAGGAACCGTATGCATTAGTGCGGTTGTGCCTGTGCCTATTTCTCCTGAAACAATCGGAATGCCGCGGACAGAACGCCGCTCCGGACATGCCTGATAGCAGAGTTCTCGGCCGCAGTCTTTCCGTTCGCAATCCATCGACATGATGACCGCAAATTTCGGATGCCCGTGCAAAATGGCATTCAGGCCCGTTACGCGGTAAATGTTCTTGTGCGCCGAAAGCTCCGATGATGCGGTAATTCCGGCTGATGACGTGCCGGCAAACGGTATTTTATCTATGCACCCTTCAAGTTCATCCAGCGAGCTTCCGGTCTGGCTGATATAAATGCAGTCATTTACAATATACGAGATATTGCCGAAAAATGAATCCACGAGATGATGACCAACAACCGCCCTTCCCGCATCCGCCATCATCGCGAACACCGTATCGTCATCATCCACAAGGCCTGTGCATAATGGCGGCATCGGCATTGCCGGGAAAAACTGCTCTGCTGCACGCCAGATACGGCGGAACGCTGCACGGTCTTCCTCATCCGCAACAGTGCTGCGGAAGCGGCGCAGCGCGTCGGAAAAGTACTTCACAAATACCGTGAAACAGGTGGAACTCAGCATGATGTAAGCCTGCTCCGGCGTAACGGCACCGAAGGTCACGATGCCGCGGTCCCGTATAACAGCCGTCTTGCGCCGCGACAAGGCTGAAACGATAGCATCTGCGGAAAAGCGGTCGAGAACCGGAATGTCATGAAGGAAGGTTCGCGTCTCGGCATCATGCGGAAAAATACGCCCCTCAGACAAGACCGCTTCATCCTGCCTTGAAATCTGCTGAAGAACAGTCCAGTAAGGATCTGCCGGACGGACAAAAAGCAGCGAACTGACATTCATTGCATCGAGCGCTGCCTGGAGTTCCTGTTCATCTCCCCGGAGCGTCCGGTTGCAATAGATGTCAGCATCGCGGGCAAAAAAAACCACGTTGTCCAGCTTTGCCAGTCCCTGTGCCTCGATTTTCCGCACATATTTCTGCACCAAACGTTGCATCGCTACCAGATATCTCCACTGTCGATCAGATCATCGTTGTACCCGCGAATGCGATAGTAGTTGGCGCGGGCCATGAGGAACTCTCCCCGATCAATCGGCCGTATTTCAATAAGAGATCCGGATGTTCCCGGCTCGCTAAAAAATCGCTGCGGCAGGTCGTCATCAGTTGCGGAGAAACCATTTGCCCGGTTCATCATGCGCTCGTCATTCCATATGCGTTCGCCGATATGGAAAAGAGATTGGACGTCAAACTGCCGTCCAGTCACCGCAGAGAGAACTCTGGCATACTCCTCAAGGCTGACCGCGAAAAATACGAATTTGCAAGCCGTGAGTGAATCGACAACCGCGTTCAGGTCTTCAGCAATCTTGACGATGCGCGCCTTCCCCTCAAAAGAAAAGCGGTCGGTAGCGACCGGCTTGCGCAAGATTTCATGGCTTATCGGATAAGCGCGCAGATGACATCCGCCACGGTTTGAGGTCGCATAGGCCAACGCCATTCCATATGCCCCTCGCGGGTCATAGGCCGGAAGTTCGAGTCCCTTCACCGACATACTGAGTTCCGGATGTCCGTGCGCTGAGGAGTAACGGAGCGAACCCTCCGCAAGCTCGTCTCCCCTGCCCGGTTGACGATCCGCAATTTCATGGAGCATCTGCAGGATTTCAGGCGGTGGGATTGTCCTGTTTTCGAGATCTGCATAGCACGCAATAGTCGAGGCAGCGGAAATCGTATCCATGCCAAGTTCATTACAGAGTCTGTTTGCCTCGACAATAGCATTGAGGTCGCTGTTCGCGTTCAGCGCGCCGAAGTGCGACACCGTTTCATACTCCGGAATCACTTCATTCCCGGCCCCCATCTTTTTGCAAAGGATGGGGCATCCGGCGCAGCCCGTTCTGCGAGCATGATAGCGGTTTTTCATCGCGTAACCTGAATATGCCCCGGACTGCGGGAATAGCGTCTTCCGGAAATTCTCGGTCGGCTCCATGCGCCGCGCATGTATGACATCAACGAGCGCGGCGGTGCCATATTCGGCGAGTCCGAACTCGCCAAATACCGCCTGAGATGTCCGCAAAAGCCGCATCACCGATTCGCGCGCAGACTGCAATTCCTCGGGGTCGGCAACCTGCACGTCATCAGCACCGCGGACCGCTATCGCCTTGAGCCGCTTGGCCCCCATGACGGCGCCAAGTCCGCCGCGCCCGGCGGCATAATGCCCGTCCGCAATTATTGATGCGAAGCGGACTTTCCGCTCACCCGCAGGGCCAATCGCCGCGGTTGACCACGCCGACGAATATGCCCGCGCCGCCGCCGATACCGGCTGCATGGCAAGAGACTCCGCATTGCGCAGTGCCACCGCAGCGCCGTCAATCTCGAGCACGACCAGTCGCTCTGCAATCCCGACAATTTTGATGAAGTCATACCCTGCCCGTTTTATTACTGTGCCGAACCGTCCGCCGACTGAGCAGTCGAATACGGTTCCAGTCAGCGGGGAGCGGGAAACAACTGACAGACGACCCGAAGTCGGAGATGCGGTGCCAACAAGCGGGCCGGCAGCAAAAATTAGCGGCATCTCCGGGCTATTGTACGACTGGGTAATAAAGTCGGCGAGCAACGAAACACCGAATCCCCGCCCTCCGAGATACTCCCGGCAAAGCCGCTCCGGAGTGGAAACTGTCTCGACGCTTCCCGCAGTGAGGTCAACATGAAGTGATCGGAAGGTATATCCGGACATCAACATAGAATACAGAATCCAGAATGCAGAATCCAGAAAAACCGCAGGAAGAAAGGAATACAGGACGGAGAGGAAGATCACAGAAAACGACAGGCTGATGAGAGATGCAGACGGCGGCGCTACGCATTCGGCCTCCTGAATATCAGTCCTTTCTCAATTCCGGGGCGTCCCGCTTCGGTTCCGTTGTTTCACCGCGGATGGCTATTTCAAGTGAGTTGCTCGTAAAATATCCCTGCCCGCAGGCTTTCTCCGTGCATTCGACGACTACCTCATATTGACCGGCCGGGAGGTTTCTCGGCAGCACAACCTTCAGGGCATCGCTCCGCCAATCCGCTACCAGAAGAGAGATCTCGCGTCCATCGCGGCGCAGGACGACCCCCTTCGTTTTCTGCGCAGAGCCAAACCGTCCGTGCAGCTCCAGCAGGGCCGGAAGCCCCTCATGGAAGTGGCTTCTGACCGCACTCTCGATTATCATGCCGCACGGGACACGCAGGGTACGCTCAATGCTGTTGTTGCTCAGAGATCGTTCTGAAATCCTGCCCCGTGGATTAACACGAACCCCGACCCGCAGCTGAGGGTGATCAAGTGCAGGATATTTCTCACTCGGCCAATCGAGACTGACGATATCCACTACCGCGACACCGCCGGTTCCAATCGTTATCGGCACAACGACAATAATATCCAGAGCAAAATCACTCTCACCGGAAACCACAGACTCAAGCACGGCAAGGCGCAGTTCCACATCATCGGTAAAGGCAAATCCGTGATTCATCAGCGCAACCTTGAGGCGACCACCG
>JBBIQQ010000069.1:0-11817 GCA_037442225.1 Nitrospirota bacterium | reverse complement strand
TCCCATAACACTCGACAGCCTCGCTGAGGGGCATCCCGTGCCTTTTGAAGTCTTTACCGATGACGGTGACCTCAAAAAATCACTGTTCGACAGAGGATTTGTCTATAATGCATTTGCCAGAGCCATAATCCGTCGTCAGGGGCTCTCACGGTTTTATATTCGAACAGCCAGCAATGTGCATTTCACGGAGTATCTCAGATACGCGGAAAAAATCGGCCGTCTTGTGAAAGATGACAGTGTCCTGTTCAGCGAATACTCAGAATATAAGCGGCAACATGCCTATATCGACAAGACCCTCCTTTGGCCGATGACAGATATCGATTTTGAGCTGGGAGGCCTGCGCTACCCGGTATTCGGAGGCATCCCTCTTGTAAGCGGGAACATCTCGCCCCAGATTATGGACGCCCTTATGGAAATCAATGCCGACATCGTCGTTCGAGGTGAAGACTTCCAGAACTATGAGGCATGCCTCCACCGACTTCTCGGCTCCGGACACCAGGCGCTGTCAGCCAAACAGCACATCCAGATCCGGCAGGAATTGCTCAGATGCCTGTTCAGCAAATTCCTGCATAATCTGAGCGACAGGACTCTCTGCGACAGACTGCTTCAGGCAGCGCGCGACCTCATTCGACTTATTTCGGAATTTGCGTATCATCCATCATGCGACCTGAAGGATTTGCTTGAGATTCATAATATTGATTCGTATGTAAGCGTGCATTCGGTGAATGTCTGCGTTTTTTCGATCGTTCTGGGCGTCAGGCTCGGAATGGATGAGAAGGCGCTCTATCACTTGGCTGCTGGAGCGTTGCTTCACGACATCGGAAAGGTTTTGATTGCATACAGCGTCGTCAACAAGCAGGGCGAACTCACGCTGGATGAATACCGCCTCTACTGCACGCATGTTGACAAAGGGGCAATGTTTGCGCAAAATGCGGATTTCATATCACCACAGGTTGCATCAATAATCGCTCAGCATCACGAACGTCTTGATGGAAGCGGATATCCCAATCGGCTCACGGCAAAGGAGTCTTCCATCCTCAGCCAGATTGTGACGGTTGCCGACTCATATGAGGCATTGATTACCAGCACGCCCAAAAGAAGAGGAAAATCTCAGGATTTGACGATGAATATCCTCCGGAAAGATGCCGAGGTATCGCGGAAACTGAACCGCACTGTTTACCGGGCACTGAACTCCATCCTGAACGAATGAGAGTGCTCAACCCGCTTCGCAAATTAAGGATAAGCTACAACCCACTGCGGTTTGAAATGCCGAGGTCGTAATGCCTGCCGGTCAGGCCGGCTACAAAGCCCGCCCGGATCGGCTTTTTCTTCGAGCAGGACAAAAGGGAAACCAGAGGAAGCATCAGGATGAATATGAAAACGGCCGCGCACAAGCGCGGCCGGACAGGGTTGTCGTCTTTTATTTTCATGGTACGCCCCCTTCTCCGGCATCTCTAACCCCATTATAGCAACAATTGAGCGGACCCGAAGAAGATGCGCCTTGAACAATGAAGGCTGGCACCGGACGACCCTCTTTCAGTTTTTTCAGCTAAAAAAACCCGGTGCTCTTTAATAAGTCTCCGCAAAGACCTCAAAATGCGCCTGCGGATGATTGCAGGCAGGGCATAGGTCCGGAGCCGTAGCCCCTTCATGGATATAGCCGCAATTACCGCATTTCCAAGATATCGACGCGTCTTTAGTAAATACTGCATTTTTCTCAATATTCGCGGCCAGCTTGCGATAACGGATTTCGTGACGAACTTCAACGTCCGCTATCTTGCGAAATGCCTCGCCAATCTCCGGGAATCCTTCCGCATCGGCGACTTTGCCGAATTCAGGGTAAAGTTCGTGCCACTCTTCATATTCTCCGGACGCGGCGGCCTTCAGGTTATCGAGTGTATCCCCCTGCGCGACCGGATAGGAAGCTTTGATCTCGATCATCGCCGGAAGCTGGTCCTGCAGTCCGGCAAGCAGAAATTTATAAAAACGCTTTGCGTGTTCTTTTTCATTGTCCGCAGTTTCGATGAAAATGTTTCTGATCTGTTTGTAGCCTTCCTTGTCGGCAATCGATGCGTAATACGTATAACGGTTGCGCGCCTGCGACTCACCGGCAAAGGCCTTAAGCAGATTTTCTGCAGTTTTTGTTCCTTTCAGTTGCTTCATGAACAACCTCCTTAATGAATGTGCCTGCCAGAATGGCAGATAGTGTTATTAGATTATCTCATTCTCATGCTGATTTCAAACAGGAACGCCGCGATTGAGCGGAAAAAAGGCGGGCCGTTGCGGCCCGCCCTGAGCCAATGGAGGGAATTGCCTAGTGGAAGCCGCCTATCCGAGAATCTGCTTCAGATCTGCATCCGGCGTAGTGATCGGTCCGATGTTAAAATTCTGAACGAGCACATTCAGAACGTTCGGGGTGATGAATGCCGGGAGCGACGGCCCAAGCTTGATATTTTTGATGCCGAGATAGAGAAGCGTCAGAAGAATTGCGACCGCCTTCTGTTCATACCAGGAAAGAACCAGAGAAAGTGGCAGATCATTCACACCACAATTGAATGCCTTGGAGAGCGCGACCGCAATCTGGATTGCGGAATATGCGTCATTGCACTGCCCGACATCGAGCAGGCGCGGGATGCCGCCGATGTCTCCCAGATTCTTGTCGAAGAACCGGAACTTGCCGCACGCAAGTGTCAGCACAATGGTGTCCTTTGGCGTCTTCTCGACAAATTCCGTGTAGTAATTTCTGCCTGCCTTCGCACCGTCGCAGCCGCCGACAAGGAAGAAATGCTTGATCGCGCCGCTCTTCACGCCGTCTATTACTTTGTCAGCGACGCTCATGACAGTATTTCTGCCGAACCCGACCATGACCGACTTGCCAGGCACATCAGCCGCAAAGCCCGGCAAGGTGAGTGCCTTGTCGATAGCTGGCTTGAAGTTGCCGTCCGCAATGTGACTGATTCCGGGCCAGCCGACGAGACCAACGGTAAAAATATTACCCTTATAAGAATCCAGCGGCTTCTGGAGGCAGTTCGTGGTCATAACGATAGCGCCCGGGAATGCAGAGAATTCCTTGTGCTGGTTCTGCCATGCCGTGCCGTAGTGGCCATAAAAATGTTTATACGCCTTGAGCTTCGGATAGGCGTGAGTCGGAAGCATTTCGCCATGGGTGTAAACATTCACGCCGGTGCCTTCGCTCTGCCTGAGGATTGCTTCAAGATCCTTCAGGTCGTGGCCCGAAACGAGCAGCGCCTTGCCGGCCTTTGCGCCAAGCGGAACAGATGTCGGTACTGGATGACCATAGGTGCCGGTGTTGCCAGCATCAAGCAGTTCCATGGCGCGTAGGTTGATCTCGCCACACTTCAGCACAAGACCGACCCATGCATTCAGATCGAGCGATTTGTCGAGAGTCGCCGCAAGCGCTTCATGGCAGAACGCATAGACTTTGTCATCTTCCTGACCGAGGATCTGGGCATGGTCGGCATATGCCGCAACACCTTTAATGCCATAGATGAGGGTATGCTGAAGAGACTGGATATCCGGATTCATCGCAGCATCAGCTTTGACGCCGACGGCTTCGCCCTGCTTTACCAGCTCATCCGTGGAAGTCGCCGGCTTGAAAGTTGCCGGTCCTCCCGTAACCGCAACACCCGCCTTTGCCTCCAATGCATCGCGGCATGCGACACACTCATTGATAAGCGCGACAAAACGTTCTGGGTCAAAATCGACATTTGTCAGAGTAGAAAAAAGCGCCTTGACCGTAAAAACATTTGCCAGACTGTCGACAACGCCCTTCTTGCGCGCATCGACCGCCACCTGCGAAAGACCCTTGAGAGCGTAAATCAGAAGATCCTGCAATGCCGCCACCTCAGGCTGCTTGCCGCATACCCCGACC
Organism: Nitrospirota bacterium; assembly: GCA_037442225.1. Lineage (GTDB taxonomy): Bacteria > Nitrospirota > Thermodesulfovibrionia > Thermodesulfovibrionales > Dissulfurispiraceae > JAAYUK01. Next base: position 7,925 of record JBBIQQ010000069.1, on the reverse strand, counting down.
TTGGTGCAACCGGTTCCCTGCGCCGTCTGCTCACACTGATAACAAAACATATTTTCCTCCTCACTCCGTGTAGTATGCCCAAATTATAGGGCAGTCATGCCAACGCACGATTTAAGCTTACTACCTCTCCGGGTCGGCGTCATTGACTTAAATCAAGACTTCTTTATTTCAGATAGCAGGCGGTGCGTGGCCGCCAAGCGCCAGCGAATGGATGAGGATAACGTCGCAGTAATGGACAGAACCTCTGGTTCTGCTGCGCGCAATCGCAATGCCGGTTTACCTGTTGCCCATAATTGCATTATACTGGGCAATATCGTTGGCATGAAGAGGTCGGACTACGCCCGAAAGGTATTTTTTTCATGGACTTGACAGAACATATTGCCGCTATCCCGCTTTTTGAAGGCATTCCGAACAATCACGTTGAAGAGTTGACCGATATCGTTGTGGATCAGACGTTTCAGCGCGGGCAGAGCATTTTTTCTGAAGGAGACGAGGCGACCGGCTTCTACGTCGTCGCCTCCGGCAAGATCAAAATTTACAAAAACTCTCCTGAAGGCAAGGAGCAAATCCTCCACATCTTCGGACCGGGCGAGGCGTTCGGGGAAGTCCCGATGTTCGCCGGCAGCCGCTTCCCGGCCAATGCCGACACTCTGGAGCAGACGCGCCTGTTTTTCTTCCCGCGTGCCGGCTTTATCAGTCTGATTCAGCGGGAGCCGATGCTCGCCATGAATATGCTAGCCGCGCTGTCGCGCCGTCTCAGGATGCTTGCCGCTCTGGTCGACAACCTGTCATTGAAGGAAGTGCCGGGGCGTCTTGCCACATATATCCTGCACATAACCGAGATGGGAAAAGGAGCCGATGCTCTCGAACTTGATATTTCCAAAGGACAGCTCGCCAGCCTGCTCGGGACAATTCCCGAGACACTATCACGCATTCTCGCAAAGATGGGCAGCCAGGGCATCATCAGCGTAGAGGGGAAAAAAATCGCCATTCTTGACCGCAGACAGCTTAAGGATCTCGCGGAAAGCGGGAAATTGCCGGCATAGGACATCGCAGGATTCAGAGGTTCTCGTAGGGCAATGCATTAAGTATTGTATAAATACTACTTGATCTGCCCGGCAAAAAATACTCCCTTCCCTCTGTTTGGCGCCAAATATCTGACAGTTCCATTCGAACAAAACTTGTTTTTTTCTTTATTTTCAATTTGTTATATCAATATCTCCAATCAGGCACGCAATTTGCATATATAGCTTTGGATTCTGGGGCGTTTGAGAGGAGGATATCGTGAGCACAAAAACAGTAGCACTCAAGTTCTCTCGCACTATTAAGCGCATGATCGTCGTAAACGCGATTTTCCTCATTTTTCTCATTCCAATGCTAATCTTCGCCATGAAGGGCGTCAGGGATTTGAGCACAATTTCGGTTATAGCCATGTGGGGATTGGCTCTAAGCATCGGCAATTTTGTATTCGTGCAGATGTACCTGACCAGACAGACCGAGTCGGATCTGAAGCACTCGCTCGACTCTATCCATCATCATTATTCATTTGATGAATTGACCGGCGTCTACAACCGACGCGCCGGCATGGCCCGTCTTCGGGAAGAACTGGCGCGGTCCCGCCGGCATGGCCGCACGCTCTCGATTGCCATGGCAGACATCGATAAATTCAAGGACATCAACGACACGTATGGTCATCTCGCCGGCGACAAGGTTCTCAAGCACGTTGCCCAGAGCCTGAAATCACAGCTTCGCGAATGCGATTTGGTAATTCGCTTCGGAGGGGAAGAGTTCCTGATTGTGTTGCCGGACACCGATGAAAAGCAGGCCATGCAGCCGCTCGACAGAATTCGCCACCGGCTCTCGTTTTCAGCGACTCGGTTTGAAAATCAGAAGATTCGGTGTTCCATTAGCATGGGCATCGCTCAGGTCTTTCCGGAAGAAACGGACATCATCGATGCCATCAGCCGCGCGGATCAGGCGCTGTATTGCGCAAAGCAGTTCGGGCGCAACCGGGTTGTACACAAGGAACAGATGTCGCGTATTCGGTCCGTTATGCCGGCGCACGCATAATACAGACAACGGAACGCTCTGTTATGATTCAGGCCGGTTGCCTTGCAATCGGCTTTTTTATTGCCTATACTGTGAACTATGAACATGCCGATGGACTACACGATAAAGATAGGTGGTGAAGCAGGCCAGGGAATCCTCACCATCGGCGATACGCTTGCCCGCGTCTTTGCTCGCTCCGGCTACCATGTCTTTACCCATCAGGATTATGAGTCACGCATTCGGGGTGGGCATAATATCTATCAGATACGCGTATCCGAGCAGCCGGTTATGGCATCGCGTGCCGGCATCGATATTCTGGTTGTTCTTGACGCGGCGACTATAGTATTGCATGAACGCGAGCTGACCCCAGACGGCCTCGTCGTATATGACTCCGCTTCCCTCAAACAAAAACATGACAAGCCAAACTTTCTTGATGTTCCTTTCTTGCAACTCGCGATGCAACAGACCGGCAATAAAATCATGGCAAATACGGTGGCAACCGGCGCGGTGCTCGGCATGCTGGGAGTCTCGACGACTGTTCTTGAGAGTATTTTTTACGATCTTTTCAAGAAGGACGATATTGTCGCTGCCAACCTGAAAGCAGCGGATGCAGGATATGCTTACGCGAAGGAGCATTGTCTCCGATGCGCCTTCCTGCCCGCGAATGCGACGCGTCCAAAGATGCTGATTCAGGGGAACGACGCCATCGGCCTCGGCGCGCTCTCCTCCGGCCTGAAATTCTATGCGGCGTATCCGATGACGCCTTCGACCAGCATCATGCTCTCGGTCGCTGCCCGCGCAAAGGACTATGGCGTCATTGTAGAGCAGGCGGAAGACGAAATCGCCGCGATAAACATGGCGCTCGGAGCGTCATTTGCCGGGGTTCGCGCCATGACTGCCAGTTCAGGAGGCGGCTTTGCGCTGATGGTTGAAGGACTATCTCTCGCTGCGATCACCGAAACGCCGATTGTCATCGGTCTTGTACAACGCCCCGGTCCGGCAACCGGTCTGCCCACGAAGACTGAGCAGGCGGATCTAAATTTTGCGCTCTACAGCGCCCACGGCGAGTTCCCCCGCGTTCTGCTCGCGCCGGGCACGCCGGAGCAGGCGTTCTTTCTTGTGAACAAGGCCTTTGACCTTGCCGAGAAATACCAAATTCCGGTCTTGATCCTCTCCGATCAGTACCTAGCTGATACGCAGTGGACGTTTAACGGTTTTGACACCTCAAAATTGATATACACTGATTATCGGCTGCGTGAAGAGGCATTTTCTTCACTTTCATCATATCAGCGCCATGCCTATACCCACACCGGCGTCTCTCCTCTGGCGGTTCCGGGCAACGGACCGCATGTGGTGATTACCGACAGTGACGAACATGACGAAACAGGCAATCTCATTGAGGATATTGAGACGCGCAATCGGATGACGGAAAAGCGGCTGTTCAGGAAACTTCCGCTGATTCAGGCTGAAATAGCGCCTCCGGCATATTATGGGCAGGAGAATCCCGACATCGTGCTGGTCGGATGGGGCTCGACCTATGGGCTTCTGAAAGAGGCGGTTGATGCCCTGAATGCCCGTTATCGTGTCGCTATGCTGCACTTCAGCGAAGTGTATCCTTTGCCGCTTGCCGGCAAGCTCGACTACCCGGCAATCCTGAAGCACGCGAAGCAGAGCATATGCATCGAAAACAATGCGACAAGCCAGTTTGCGCGTCTGCTGAAGACGGAGACCGGCTTTGAGTTCAGCCATTTTATTACGAAATATGACGGACGGCCGTTCCTGCTCGAACAGCTCATCGGAGAGATCAATGGCACGCTTGGATGATTATAAGGGCATCTCCCCCGCGTGGTGCCCCGGATGCGGTAACTTCATGATCCTGAAGGCCTTCAGGGAAACAATGATGGAACTCGGGCTTGCTCCGCACCAGTTCACGATAGTGTCGGGCATCGGCCAGGCGGCAAAGTTCCCGCACTACACAAAATGCAACACCTTTAACGGCCTGCATGGCCGCTCGCTTCCGGTCGCAACCGGGCTGAAGCTCGCCAGCCACGAGATGCTGGTCATAGCGGTCGCCGGTGACGGCGACTGTTACGGGGAAGGCGGCAACCATCTCATGCATACGATGCGGCGGAACATCGGCATCAAGCTTTTCATGCATGACAATCAGGTCTACGGACTCACCAAGGGGCAGGCTTCACCGACGACTGCCGAAGGAACGATGACGAAGAATCAACCGTTCGGGGTTCTGTCGGAACAGATGAATCCGATTGCCATGGCGGTCGCGCTCGACTGCAGTTTTGTCGCCCGCACCTTTGCGGGCGATGCGGAGCACCTCAAGAGCATGGTGAAAGCGGCTATCGCGCACAAAGGCTTTTCACTGGTCGATATTCTGCAGCCCTGCGTCTCGTTTAACCAGGTCAACACGCATGAATGGTATCGTCAGCGGGTCTATCATCTTGAGCCCCAATACAATCCCGAAGACCGCGTGAGCGCTTTTGCAAAAGCCCTTGAGTGGGGCAACCGGATTCCTATCGGCATTATCTACCGCAACAGCCGGCCGGCCATGGAGGAGCGGATTCCGGTGATACAAAGCACTCCGCTTGTACGGCAAGCTCTTGATGCTTCCCGCATCACAGAATCTCTGAAAAAACTCTATTAAAGGGAGTATTCATTCCCTATTTCCCGAGCGCGACATCAAGAACCATCATCACCACAAATCCGACTATCGCACCCATCGTGGCAAAGTCAGCATTGCCGCCCCGCTGCGATTCAGGGATCAACTCTTCGACAACTACGAATATCATAGCTCCGGCGGCAAACCCCAGCGCGTAGGGGAGCAGGTCGCGCATCAGCAGAACTGCCGCGGCCCCGATAACAGCGGCGATCGGTTCGACCATGCCGGAGAGCTGTCCGTACCAGAAGCTCTTCCCGCGTGAAAAACCCTCCCGACGAAGCGGCATTGCCACCGCCATGCCTTCCGGAAAATTCTGTAGCCCTATCCCGAACGCCAGCGCGGCCGCGCCCGCAATCGACGCCGCGGGGAGCCCAGCCGCCGCCGCACCAAACGCGACTCCAACGGCAAGCCCCTCCGGAATATTGTGCAGTGTCACCGCAAGCACTATCAAGGTGGATCTCCGCCACGGGGTCTTAACCCCCTCAGCCTCTTCGAGATCTCCGCCAAGATGCAGGTGAGGGAGAAACCGATCTATTAAGCGAAGAAAAAGTGCGCCGGAGAGAAATCCGACAGCAGCGGGCACCCATGCGGGAAGCTCTTTGCCTTCCGACATCTCTATGGCTGGTGCCAGAAGGGACCAGAAGCTTGCGGCGATCATTACGCCGCTCGCAAACCCGAGCATTCCATCCAGTGTCCGTCTGCTGGGGCTGTGGGTTGCAAATACAAAGGCCGCTCCCAGAGCGGTCATAAACCAGGTAAACAATGTCGCGATGAGCGCCTGAAGAATCGGTGGATACGCCTGAAAGTCAGCCAGAAACGAGCCCAATGCCACCTCCGTTGTTGATTTTAATTATACCACCGGGGACAGATTGCTCGGTGAGACCTATCGCATTCATTCGGCCGATGTATAATATAGTGAAAGAAAGACATTGATACACAAGGAGGAACACATGGCTTACACTGCGAAAGATTACGCAAGGCTCATCGGCATGGAAGGATTCAGTGAAACCCTGTTAAAAAACCATTTCACTCTGTATCAGGGCTATGTAACCAATACCAACAAGGTGCTCGACACGCTTAAGGCAATGCTCGCCGACGGCAAGGCGGCAACGCCGGAGTTTGCCGAACTGAAACGCCGTCTCGGCTGGGAATTCAACGGCATGCGGCTGCATGAATTTTATTTCGAGAATCTCGGCGGCAAAGCGGCGCTCGAGCCTAACGGCGAGCTTGCAAAGACCATGACCGCAAGCTTCGGAAGCTACGACGAGTGGCGGAAGGATTTCAAGGCGACCGGTGCCATGCGCGGCATCGGCTGGGTAATACTGTATCAGGACATCACAAACGGTCAACTCATCAACTTTTGGGTCAATGAGCACGACGTGGCGAATCCGGCCGGCTGCAACCCGATTCTGATTATGGATGTATTTGAACACGCGTTCATGGTCGATTATGGGTTGAAGCGCGCTGACTATATTGAGGCATTTTTCAAAAACATCGATTGGGCTGCTGCTGAGGCGCGGCTGAAATAATTGAATCATTTCGCGGGAACCCCCGTATGCGGGGGCTCCCGTTTTCTCACCAATGGAATGCTCACCACTCTATCGCGTCAGAAAAAAATAACTTCAATTTCTTGCCAGGCAGCACTGAAAAGCTATGAGCATCGTTCTATGAGTATACTATGAGCATTGTGAACGAACATCTTGCGCTCGCCACAATCATAGTATGGCCGATTATTCCGCTCATGTGGATACCCGTGCATGTCTTCACCGATTTATTCAGAAACCTCGGGAAAAAAACCTATATCATCATTTTCTGTGGCTGGCTTGCTTGCGCGGCTCTCCTTTTTGCGAACAAAGATACCTTGCTCTCCTCAATCGCGAATCTTCCGCTCGGCTTTGCGGCCGTCGGCATGGCACTCGTTGCCGGGGGAACAACTCTCCATGTCTGGACAGCGCGGCTGCTGACCCTGACCGGAATTACCGGCGGCCATCAGCTCGCGAACCGGCATGACGTATTTCAGCCGCACGGAGCCTTTGCGATTGTCCGGCATCCTACCTATCTGGCGCATACGCTGCTCCTGCTCGGCATCTTTCTCATCACGCGATATACGGCTGTCGGGATTGTCGCGCTTCTCGATTTTGTCCTTGCCTATACCGTAATCATTCCGCTCGAAGAACGGGAACTCTTGAAGCGCTTTGGCGGTGTCTATAATGAGTACCGGCGGAAAGTTCCACGCTTTTTTCCATACATTCGGTTATAATCTTCTCCATGTTTCGGGCTCTGCTCATCATGGCCGCATTGCTTGCCGCGCTTGTCGGCTGGTATTACTGGATGAAACTGCCAGCGGGAAAGACGCCGCAAAAAGCTGCTCAACCCGCAAGACAAGGCGGGGGGTTGTCAGCGATTGAACCATCACTGTCTCCACAGCGCGCAGCAGAGGCCCTCGTCAAGAGCGAAGACCCTAACAAAGTCTTCGCCGAACTTACCGAACAGAAACCGTCTCTTGCCGAATATCGCGAGCAATACAATCGTGCCCGTTCGCTGTTTGAAAAGGGACAGTTCCCAGAAGCTCTCTCCATCCTGAAACAAATTGAACAACACGACAAGAGCGTACTTGCGGCTATCGGCTATATCCACTACCATATGCGGAACATCGCCGAGTCCATCAACGTGTTTGAAGAATCTCTGCGCCACAATCCGGCAAGTGAATTCCATGTCCGGAAAAAACTGGTGGAACTTTATCTGCACAAGGAAGATCGCGCAAGAGCGCAGGGCCATCTTGAACGGGCGCTCGCATTGCGGCCGACTGACGAAGAACTGAATGCGGTTTCCGCGTGGATGAAGCGGGAAGATGCGGCACATGCTAAATATGTTGATGAAAAAGGGGAACGCTTCAAGGTTGTGTTTGACGGACACGCGGTTGGTCACGCAAGCCACATGGTCCTGCGCATCCTGGACGATGCCTATCGGCAGATCGGGCGCGAGCTGAACTGTTTTCCGGACGCGACGTTCACGGTCATCATTTACAGCCAGCGCGATTTCCGTGACGTTACGCGACTGCCTGAATGGGCAGGCGGGGCATACGGTATCTTTGATGGCATCATTCGCATTCCTATCAGAGGCGTGGAGGGCCAGGAAAATGAGCTGCGCCGAGTTCTCTTCCACGAATACACTCATGCTCTTGTGCACACACTTGCCGCAA